>NZ_CAXAPA010000018.1:0-143382 GCF_963970835.1 Pseudomonas sp. EA_15y_Pfl1_P101
CCCACTCGGGTGCTGACACACCAGTGCTGGCTACGGCCTTTGCCCCGCACGCGTTCTATAACCTTACGATGAACCAGTTTGATGCGCGACAGCGCTACGTCGAAGATGTAGTGGGGCCTCCCACATTCAACCGCATTTTCATGCTGGAACCCGGTCAACTGTGGGAGCTGGCTTGCCTGCGATAGCGGTCTGACAGTCAACACAAGCCTATCTGGCTCACCTCACGGCGCAAACGGCATCACCCGTTTGTGCTCAGTCTTGCGATACGTCTCACAGATAATCCGGAACGCTTCCTCACGCACCGGCTCGCCGTGCAGGAATGCATCTATCTCGGTGTAGGTCACGCCATGTGACGCTTCGTCCGGCTTGCCCGGCGACAGGTCTTCCAGGTCCGCCGTCGGCACTTTCTCCACCAACGATTCCGGCGCACCAAAGTGCCGTGCAATTGCGCGCACCTGGTTCTTCACCAGCCCGCTCAATGGCGCCAGATCGCACGCGCCATCACCAAACTTGGTGAAAAAGCCCATCACCGCTTCTGCTGCATGGTCGGTGCCAATCACCAGGCCACCGGCCGCGCCGGCGATGGTGTACTGCGCCACCATGCGCATGCGCGCCTTGGTGTTGCCCAGCACGAAATCGCGGGATACGGCAGCCTTGCCTTCAAACGCCGCCACTTCATTGGCCAGGGCTTTCACTGCCGGGCCGATGTTCACGGTGTGGCGCTCGTCCGGTTCGATAAAGTCCACCGAGGCCTGGGCGTCGATTTCATCGAACTGGGTTTCGTAGGGCAGGCGCACGGCGATAAAACGGTAGGCGTCATCACCGGTGCTGGCGCGCAGTTCCTGCATCGCGCGTTGGGCCAACAGGCCGGCGGTCAGGGAGTCGACGCCACCGCTGATGCCCAGCACCAACGCTTTGAGCCCGGCATTGCGCAGGCAGTTCTGGATAAAGGTCACGCGCCGGGAGATTTCGGCCTCGAGGGCGGCCTGGTCTTTGAACGGCGCTTGGACCTTGAGCTGTTCAGCAATCTCACGCTGTACGGCTTGCATGATTCACTCCTTGCTAGAGATGGCAGGTACTTTGAAAACATGACGCAAGTAGGCGACAAAATTCGGGTCGGTGCAGTGGGTCTTGCCCGCTTCATCGGAGATCTTCGCGACGGGCTGGCCATTGCAGGCGGTCATTTTAAGCACGATGCTCATCGGCTCGACACCTGGAATATCGCAGGTCAGGTTGGTACCAATGCCAAAGCTCACATTGATCCGACCCCGCAGTGCGCGGAATATCTCCAGGGCCTTGGGCAGCGACAGGCTGTCGGAGAACACCAGGGTCTTGCTCATCGGCTCGATGCCCAGCTTATGGTAATGGGCGATGGCTTTTTCCGCCCATTGCACCGGGTCGCCGGAGTCATGGCGCAGGCCGTCGAACAACTTGGCGAAGTACAAATCGAAGTCGCCGAGGAACGCGTCGGTGGTGATGCAATCGGTCAGGGCAATGCCCAGCAGCCCACGGTATTCGCGGACCCAGCAATCGAGTGCGGCGATCTGGCTGTCGATCAGGCGTGGGCCGAGTTGCTGGTGCGCCATGATCCATTCGTGCGCCATGGTGCCCAGCGGCTTCATATCGAATTCACGGGCCAGGTGCACGTTGCTGGTGCCGACAAAACGCCCGGGGAAATCGTGCTTGAGCACACTGACCACTTCCTCCTGCACGCGGTACGAGAAGCGCCGGCGCGTGCCGAAGTCGGCCACTTGCAGTTCCGACAGCTCATCGCTGCTGGCATTCGCCGTCAGCCAGTCGAATTTGCGATACAACTGCTCGCGGGCCTGTTCGATGATCACGGTCTGGTAGCGGTAGCGGTTACGCACCTCGCTGACGATGGCCAGCATTGGCACCTCAAACAGGATCACATGCAGCCACGGCCCACGCAGGCGGATGAACAACTCGCCGTTCTCGATGCCGGTTTGCACGTAGCGCAGGTTGAAACGGAACAGGCCGAGGAAGCGCAAAAAATCCGGCTTCATGAAGCTGATGCGTTCCAGGAAACCCAGCTGGTCCGGGCTCAGGCTCAGTTCGGCGAGGCGTTCGATCTGGTAGCGGATCTCCGCCAGGTACGGGCGCAGGTCTTCGCTGTTTCGGCAACGAAACTCCCATTCAACTTCCACGTTGGGGTAGTTGTGCAGCACCGCCTGCATCATGGTCAGCTTGTAGAAGTCGGTGTCGAGCAAGTTCTGCACGATGCGATCGGCAAACACACTCTCGCTCATAGCGGGAATCTCCAGACGGGTCGGCAATGGGCGCCGACCTTTACGCACAATTAGGGAAGAGGGCTAGTGGCGCATAGACCTGTGTTGTTTTGCCAGTGATTTTTTCGGTAAGGCCACTGGCGCCATCGCAGGCGCTATAGCACCTGCTCCATCATCCACTTCACAAACTCACGCACCTTGGGCACTTCCGCCGAATGTTCGGGGTAGGCCAAGTAATACGCATCCTGGCTCGGCAGCGCATGCTGCCAGGGGATCACCAGCTTGCCTTCGGCCAACTCTTCTTCCACCAGAAAGCGCGGCAACAACGCCACGCCACAGCCCACCTGCGCTGCACGAATACACATATAGAACGTGTCGAATCGTGGCCCGTGGTAACTGTGCTCTGTCTGATAGCCCTGGCTGGCGAACCAGTCATGCCAGCCCTGCGGCCGTGAGGCGTTTTGCAGCAGGACCAGATCGCTGAGTTGCGTGGGATCGGTGAACGGCTGCGCGGGCAGGCTTTCCGGTGCACAGACAGGTACAAGCTCTTCGCTGAACAGCTTCAGGCTCTCGGTGCCGGGGCGTGAGCCCTGGCCAAAGTAGAAGGCCATGTCGGCCTTGCCTTGCAAAAGCTCGTCCGGCGCCTGCTCATTACACAGGTCCAGATGGATCTGCGGGTGACGCAGCCGCCATCCCTTGAGGCGCGGTACCAGCCAGCGCGCGCCGAAGGTGTAGGGCGTAGACACCCGCAACACTTCGGTCTCGCCGCCGTAGGAACGCAGGTAGTGGGTGGACATCTCCACCTGCGTGAGGATCTTGCGCACTTCCACCAGGTACAGGTCGCCCGCTGGCGTCATCTGCAAGCGGCGGCGCACCCGGCGAAACAGCAGGTGTTGTAACAACTCTTCCAACTGCGCCACCTGCTTACTCACCGCGCTCTGCGTGAGGTTCAGTTCCTCGGCGGCGCGGGTGAAACTCAGGTGGCGGGTGGCGGCTTCGAAGCACTGCAAGGCAGTGATCGAGGGCAAATGTCTTTTATTGAGCACGGCACGCCTCTTTTTATTCTTTGCATGAATAAACGGAATGATATCTCGCCTAATCGTCGTTTGTTGGCACGTCTTGGGCCAGCTACAAATAAGCTCTGGATCGCCGTGTCTGTCGGCGGCGCTATTTTCTGTTTTGAACATTGAAGGAGTGACCCATGGTTGCCGCATTGCTTGATCGTCTCGGGGTAAACCCGGCGCTGTACCAGTCTGGGAAACAACCCGTGCATTCGCCGATCGATGGCAGCCGTATCGGCAGCGTGAACTGGGAAGGCGCCGCCGAGGTAGAGCAACAGGTCAGTCGCGCTGAGCATGCATTCCAGGCCTGGCGCAACGTGCCCGCACCGCGCCGCGGCGAACTGGTGCGTCAGTTCGGTGATGTGTTGCGCGAGTACAAGGCCGATCTCGGCGAGCTGGTGTCCTGGGAAGCCGGCAAGATCACCCAGGAAGGCCTGGGCGAAGTGCAGGAAATGATCGACATCTGTGACTTCGCCGTCGGCCTGTCGCGCCAGCTGTACGGTTTGACGATCGCCTCCGAACGCCCGGGCCACCATATGCGTGAAACCTGGCACCCACTGGGCGTGGTCGGCGTGATCAGCGCCTTCAACTTCCCGGTCGCCGTGTGGGCGTGGAACACCACCCTGGCGCTGGTGTGCGGCAACGCGGTGATCTGGAAACCCTCGGAAAAGACCCCGCTTACCGCCTTGGCCTGCCAGGCGCTGTTCGAGCGTGTGCTGAAGAAATTCGACGGCGCTCCCGAGTACCTCAGCCAAGTGATCATCGGCGGCCGCGACGCCGGCGCCGCTCTGGTGGATGACCCGCGCGTCGGGTTGATCAGCGCCACCGGCAGCACCCGCATGGGCCGCGAAGTGGCACCGAAAGTCGCCGCACGTTTTGCCCGCAGCATCCTGGAGCTGGGCGGCAACAATGCAATGATCCTCGGCCCAAGCGCCGACCTGGACATGGCCGTGCGCGCCATCCTGTTCAGCGCCGTCGGCACCGCCGGTCAGCGTTGCACCACGCTGCGCCGACTGATCGCCCACGAATCGGTGAAGCAGGAAATCGTCACCCGCCTCAAGGCCGCCTATTCCAAGGTGCGCATCGGCCACCCGCTGGAAGGCAACCTGATCGGCCCACTGATCGACAAACACGGCTTCGAGAACATGCAGGACGCCCTGGAGCAAGCCTTGAGCGAAGGCGGCAAGGTGTTCGGCGGCAAGCGCCAACTGCAAGACACATTCCCTAACGCCTACTACGTGTCGCCGGCCATCGTCGAAATGCCCGAGCAAAGCGACGTGGTGTGCACTGAAACGTTTGCGCCGATTCTTTACGTGATTGGCTACACCGATTTCGCTGAAGCCCTGCGTCTGAACAACGCCGTGCCGCAAGGTTTGTCGTCATGCATCTTCACTACCGATGTGCGCGAAGCCGAGCAGTTCATGTCGGCCGTGGGCAGTGACTGCGGCATCGCCAACGTCAACATCGGCCCGAGCGGCGCGGAAATCGGCGGTGCGTTTGGCGGTGAGAAAGAGACGGGCGGTGGGCGTGAATCGGGCTCGGATGCGTGGCGCGGGTATATGCGGCGGCAGACCAATACGGTGAATTACTCGCTGGAGCTGCCATTGGCCCAGGGTATTACCTTCGACTGATCTCTCAGTCGGAGTGAGGTCAAAATGGGGGAGCTGGCTTGCCTGCTCCCACAGTTGATTGGGTTTACAACCCTGAAATGGTTGTTTGTTAGGTCTCATCGGAGTCTGGCAATGGCACTGCGCGAAACATGTTTGTGGGAACACCTCACCCCTGGCAGGCCGGATCGCGTCGCGCTCAAGGGCGAGGTCAACGTGGATGTGTGCGTGATCGGCGCCGGGATCACCGGGCTGTCGGCGGCCGTTCACTTGCTGGAGCAGGGTAAAAGCGTTGCCGTGCTGGAAGCCCATCGCACCGGCCATGGCGGCTCGGGGCGTAACGTCGGGCTGGTCAACGCCGGCCTGTGGATCCCGCCGGACGAGATCGAAGCCGGTTTCGGCGAGGCGGTGGGCAGCCAGCTTAACCGCATGCTGGGCGCGGCGCCGTCGCTGGTGTTCAGCCTGATCGACACATACAACATCGATTGCCAATTGCGCCGCGAGGGCACGTTGCACATGGCGCACAACGCCCGTGGCGAAGCGGATTTGCGCAGTCGTGAAGAACAATGGAAGCGCCGGGGCGCGCCGGTGGAATTGCTCACCGGCCAGGCATGCGAGCAAGCCACTGGCACTCAGAAAATCGCGGCAGCCTTGCTGGATCGGCGCGCCGGCACCTTGAATCCAATGGCTTACACCAGTGGTTTGGCGAATGCGGCTGTCGGCCTAGGCGGACAGTTGTTCGACCATTCCCCGGTCACCCAACTCGAGCGCCAAGGTGCGCACTGGTCGGTGCAGACGGCCCAAGGCTCAGTGCAGGCTGGACAGGTGGTCATCGCCTCAAATGCCTATACCGAAGGCGAATGGACCGAACTGCGGCGCAATTTCTTCCCCGGTTACTACTACCAGGTCGCGTCGGTCCCGCTGACGGGGGACGCCGCCCAGCAAATCCTTCCCGGCGGCCAAGGCTCGTGGGATACGCGCCAAGTGCTGAGCAGCATTCGCCGCGATGCCGATGGCCGCCTGTTGCTCGGTAGCCTGGGCAACGGAAACCAGAAACCGGCTTGGTTCCTCGAGGCGTGGGCCGATCGGGTGCAGCGGCATTACTTCCCGTACCTCAAATCGGTGCAGTGGGACTATACCTGGACCGGCTGCATTGCCTTCACACCGGACCACTTGATGCGCCTATTCGAACCCGCCCCTGGCCTGGTGGCAGTAACGGGCTATAACGGACGCGGCGTGACCACCGGCAGCGTGGTCGGCAAAGCGTTTGCCGACTACTTGTGTCACCAGAATCCACAGGCATTGCCGATTCCCTTCGCGCCCATGCAACCGCTGGCCGGGGTCGGTCTGCGCAGCTGTCTTTATGAGGCCGGTTTTTCGCTGTATCACGCAGGCCAATGTCTGAGGATCGTGATCTGATCAGCGAAGTACCGCTCAAAAGCCTGCATTTTCTTAGTCGGCTACTAATCTGTATTGGTGCAAGTCGTAGCAGTCACGCACTGTAAATGTGCAGTTCCGTTACGTCATTTGTTACAGCTGTAGGAACTGTCGTTTATCGGGTTGGTTGCAGGTGCGACCTGCCGAGGTTGTACTTTTTCGATCCGCTGGTTGCACCTTCTGATGCTAGACGGTTGCACGTCCTTGCGAATGGCGCTGAAACACCTGCAATAACAATGACACCGTGTCTTTTTGAAGAATAAAAACGTAGTGGCACGCGCCTTGCTCTGAGCTTTCAGTGAAAAGTTTGAACGCAAGTTGTCGTGCCAAAAATCAAAAATATCGGAGCACTACTCATGTCCCAGACGTTTTACAAGAAAGGTTTCCTGGCCCTCGCCGTTGCAGCGGCGCTGGGTGTTTCTACGTTTGTTCAAGCTGATGTGAAGATTGGCGTTGCGGGGCCGATGACTGGCGCCAACGCCTCATTCGGTGAGCAGTACATGAAGGGTGCCCAAGCGGCAGCCGATGCGATCAACAAGGCCGGCGGCATTAACGGTGAACAGATCAAGCTGGTTGCCGGCGACGATGCCTGCGAACCCAAGCAGGCCGTAGCCGTCGCCAACCGGCTGGTCGACCAGGACAAAGTGATCGGCGTGGTCGGGCACTTCTGCTCGTCGAACACCATCCCGGCGTCCGAGGTGTATAACGACGCGGGCGTGATCGCCATCACCCCAGGTTCCACCAACCCACAAGTGACCGAGCGCGGCATGAGCGCAATGTTCCGTATGTGCGGGCGTGACGACCAGCAAGGCATCGTCGCCGGCGATTACATCGTCGACGTGCTCAAGGGCAAGAAAATTGCCGTGATCAATGACAAGGACACCTACGGCAAAGGCCTGGCTGACGCCACTGCTGCCCAGTTGACCAAGCGCGGCGTCAAGCCGGTGCTGGAAGAAGGCCTGACCCGTGGCGAGAAAGACTTCAGTGCGCTGGTCACCAAAATCCGTTCTACCGGCGCTGATGTCGTGTACTTCGGCGGCCTGCACCCGGAAGCCGGTCCGCTGGTTCGCCAACTGCGTGAAGCCGGCCTGAAAGATGTGAAGTTCATGTCCGATGACGGCGTAGTGACCGACGAATTGGTCACCACCGCAGGCGGCAAGCAATACGTGGACGGCGTCTACATGACCTTTGGCGCCGACCCGCGCCTGTTGCCCGAAAGCAAGGCCGTGGTGGAAGAGTTCCGCAAAGCCGGCTACGAGCCTGAAGGCTACACCCTGTACGCCTACGCTTCGCTCCAGGCCCTGGCCGCCGGCTTCAACGGCGCCAAGTCCGACAAAGGCGAAGACGCCGCCAAGTGGCTCAAGGCCAACCCTGTGAAAACCGTGATGGGCGAGAAGACCTGGGACGCCAAGGGCGACCTGAAAGTCTCCGACTATGTGGTTTACCAGTGGGACAAGGAAGGTAAATACCACCAGTTGGAAAAGCAGAAGTAAGGCTAGTCAGCACCTAACCAATGTGGGAGCGGGCTCGCTCGCGAAAGCGGTCTGTCAGGTAGCAAATGTGTTGACTGATACACCGCATTCGCGAGCAAGTCGAAGCGTCGAACCGCCGCTTCCACAGGGGAGTGGTGTCGTGATCGATATCTGTCTTTTCCTCCAGAAGCGCCGCACACCCACCGGTGTGCAGGTGCTCACCGCGTGAGATTGCGTTATGGATGGTATTTTCCTGCAGCAACTGGTCAATGGCCTGACCCTCGGGTCGGTCTATGGCCTGATCGCCATCGGCTACACAATGGTCTATGGCATCATTGGCATGATCAACTTCGCCCACGGCGAGGTTTATATGATTTCCGCTTACCTCGCGGCGATCAGTCTGGCACTGCTGGCTTACTTCGGCATCGAATCCTTTCCGCTGCTCATTCTTGGCACCTTGGTCTTCACCGTCGTCGTCACCGGCGTTTACGGTTGGGTCATCGAGCGTGTCGCCTACAAACCGCTGCGTAACTCCACCCGCCTGGCACCGCTGATCAGCGCCATCGGGATCTCCCTGATCCTGCAGAACTACGCGCAGATCGCCCAGGGCGCCAAGCAACAAGGTATTCCAACCTTGCTGGCAGGCGCCTGGCGTGTCGACATCGGCACCGGGTTCGTGCAGCTCACGTACACCAAGGTGTTCATTCTCGTGGCGGCGTTTGCCGGGATGGCGTTGCTGACCTACATCATCAAGTACACCAAGCTCGGCCGCATGTGCCGCGCGACCCAGCAAGACCGCAAGATGGCCTCGATCCTCGGCATCAACACCGACCGGGTGATCTCCTATGTGTTCGTCATCGGTGCCGCCATGGCGGCCCTGGCCGGCGTGCTGATCACCCTCAACTACGGCACCTTCGATTTCTATGCCGGCTTCATCATCGGCATCAAGGCGTTTACCGCAGCGGTACTCGGCGGCATCGGCTCCCTGCCAGGGGCGATGTTGGGCGGGATTATCCTGGGTATCTCCGAGTCGCTGTTCTCGGGGTTGATCAACTCTGACTACAAAGACGTGTTCAGTTTCTCCCTGCTGGTGGTGATTCTGATTTTCCGTCCTCAGGGCCTGCTTGGTCGCCCACTCGTGGCTAAGGTGTAAACATGTCTGCTGCCAAACCAATCGATATCAAGAAAAGTGTGGTCGATGCAGTCCTTGCCGGGCTGATTTCGCTGATCATCTTCGGGCCCATCGTCGGTGTTGTCCTCGATGGCTACAGCTTCAACCTGGAACCGGCCCGCGTCGGCGTGATGGTCGCGATTGTAATGCTCGGCCGGTTCGCCATGAGCCTGTTCCTGCAAACGCCCAAGGGTATAAGAATCCTGCAGGGATTAGAGAGCAGCGGCTCCGGCGTGCACGTGCAGAAACCGGACTATAAATCGCGGCTGCGCTGGATCATTCCGGCACTGATCGTGATC
Organism: Pseudomonas sp. EA_15y_Pfl1_P101; assembly: GCF_963970835.1. Lineage (NCBI taxonomy): Bacteria > Pseudomonadati > Pseudomonadota > Gammaproteobacteria > Pseudomonadales > Pseudomonadaceae > Pseudomonas > Pseudomonas sp. EA_15y_Pfl1_P101. Next base: position 9,294 of record NZ_CAXAPA010000018.1, read on the forward strand.
GCCATCGTGTTCCCGATCTTCGCCAACAAGTACCTGCTGACCGTGGTGATCCTCGGGCTGATCTACGTGTTGCTCGGGTTGGGCTTGAACATCGTGGTAGGCCTGGCTGGCTTGCTCGACTTGGGCTACGTGGCGTTCTACGCCATCGGTGCCTACGGCCTGGCGCTGGGTTATCAATACCTGGGCCTGGGTTTCTGGACGGTGCTGCCACTGGCGGCCATCGCGGCGGCGCTGGCGGGGTGCATCCTCGGGTTTCCGGTATTACGAATGCACGGTGACTACCTGGCTATCGTGACCCTGGGCTTCGGTGAGATCATCCGCTTGGTGCTTAACAACTGGCTGTCGTTTACCGGCGGTCCGAATGGCATGCCCGTGCCGTCACCGACCTTCATGGGGTTGGAGTTCGTGCGTAAGGCCAAGGATGGTGGGGTGCCCTTTCATGAGTTTTTCGGCATCGATTACAGCCCTAATTTCAAGTTCATTTTTATCTACATCGTGTTGTTCATCGTGGTGATGCTGGTGCTGTACATCAAGCATCGTCTGACCCGCATGCCGGTCGGCCGTGCCTGGGAAGCGCTGCGCGAAGATGAAATCGCCTGCCGCTCCATGGGCCTGAACCACGTACTGGTCAAGCTCTCGGCGTTCACCATCGGCGCGTCTACCGCGGGCCTGGCCGGGGTGTTCTTTGCCAGCTACCAGGGCTTCGTCAACCCGTCGTCATTTACCTTCTTTGAGTCGGCGTTGATTTTGGCCATCGTGGTCTTGGGTGGCATGGGTTCGACGGTCGGCGTGGTGATTGCGGCCTTCGTATTGACCGTCGCGCCTGAACTGCTGCGCAGCTTCTCCGAATACCGCGTGCTGCTGTTTGGCGTGTTGATGGTGGTGATGATGATCTGGCGACCACGCGGCCTGATGCGGATCAGCCGTTCCGGTGTGACGCCACGTAAGGGGGTAGCGCCATGAGCAAGGAAGTCGTCCTCCAGGTGGAACACCTGATGATGCACTTCGGTGGCATCAAGGCTTTGAGTGATGTGAGCCTCAAGGTCGAACGCAACTCGATCTTCGCCCTGATCGGCCCCAACGGCGCAGGCAAGACCACGGTGTTCAACTGCCTCACCGGCTTCTACAAAGCCAGCGGCGGCAAGATTGAACTCAATGTGCGTGGCAAGCAGACAAACGTGATCCAACTGCTCGGGGAGCGCTTCAAAGCCGTCGACTTTGTCTCGCCGAAGAGCTTCCTCAGTCGGGTCTACTACAAGATGTTCGGCGGCACCCATCTGGTGAACCGTGCTGGCCTGGCGCGAACCTTCCAGAACATTCGCCTTTTCAAGGAAATGTCGGTGGTGGAAAATCTGCTGGTCGCCCAGCACATGTGGGTCAACCGCAGCATGCTCGCCGGTATTCTCAACACCAAGGGCTACCGCAAAGCCGAAAGCGATGCCCTTGACCACGCCTTCTACTGGCTGGAGGTGGTGGACCTGGTGGACTGTGCCAATCGCCTGGCCGGCGAACTCTCCTACGGCCAGCAGCGCCGCCTGGAGATCGCACGTGCCATGTGCACGCGGCCTCAGATCATCTGCCTCGACGAACCGGCAGCTGGCCTCAACCCCCAGGAAACCGAAGCCCTCAGCGCGATGATTCGCCTGCTGCGCGACGAACACGACCTCACGGTAGTGCTGATCGAACACGACATGGGCATGGTGATGAGTATTTCCGACCACATCGTGGTGCTGGACCACGGCAACGTGATCGCCGAAGGCGGGCCGGAAGCGATCCGAAACGACCCGAAAGTGATTGCCGCCTACCTGGGCGCCGACGAAGAGGAGCTGGTATGAGCGGACCTATCCTCGAAATGAAGGACCTGGACGTGTACTACGGTCCGATCCAGGCCCTCAAAAAAGTCTCGCTGCATATCAACGAAGGCGAAACCGTCAGCCTGATCGGCTCCAACGGCGCGGGCAAGTCCACGCTGCTGATGTCGATCTTTGGCCAGCCACGGGCCGAGTCGGGGCAGATCCTCTACAACGGCGTCGACATTACCCACAAGTCATCGCACTACATCGCCTCCAACGGCATTGCGCAGTCGCCGGAAGGGCGGCGGGTGTTCCCCGACATGACCGTCGAGGAAAACCTGCTGATGGGCACCATCCCGATTGGCGACAAGTTCGCGCAGGAAGACATGCAGCGCATGTTCGAGCTGTTCCCACGTCTCAAGGAGCGGCGCAACCAGCGCGCTATGACCATGTCGGGTGGCGAACAGCAAATGCTCGCCATCGCCCGCGCGTTGATGAGCCGCCCAAAGTTGTTGCTGCTGGACGAGCCAAGCCTGGGGCTGGCGCCGATTGTGGTGAAGCAGATCTTCTCGACCCTGCGCGAGTTGGCGGCGACCGGGATGACTATTTTCCTGGTGGAGCAGAACGCCAACCATGCGTTGCGTCTGTCGGATCGGGCGTATGTGATGGTTAACGGTGAGATTCGCCTGACGGGTACTGGTAAGGAATTGTTGGAAAACGAGGAAGTGCGCAACGCCTACCTCGGCGGGCACTAATCTAAATAACGACGCAGCACCCACTGTGGGAGCCCACATAAAAGCGGCTCCCGCAGTCTTTTTAGTGCTATCCACAGACGGTTCTGGAAATTGTGGAAAACAAATCCAGCCGCCCTCTAAAGCGCGACATATAGCCGCCACAAATCCCTGTTTTGTCACAGTTTTGACTTGTCCCCACCCACTGTGGAACCGGCTGTGGGTAACGTGGTAGTAGCTGGCTGAAAGCCTTTAAAACCGTGACTTGCAGCGAGTCGCTTGTTTTTTGATCAGCGGCTTTTTCGCAACCGCCCGAGGGCTTTGTCAACCTGTTTATAGACACAGGTATATGACCGAAATATGTCCCGCCAGCCTGTGGATAAGTCTGTGACTAAACTCTGGAAAGACGGCCGCAGAGGCCGGAATGACTGGCCTGGAGCCATCGTTCTGCTTTCCGGCCTGTCGGTGGGTCTACATACGCCCCGTCTAAGGTCAAGCAAAAAACTTTCTAAACCCCCTTGTAACCCTTGTGTATAGAGGCCTGGGGCTTTTTGCACTTGCCCCCAAAGACTGTGGGCGCAGTTGTGGATAACCTGCGCGTATATGGCTGCAAGCCACGGTTCATGAGGCTTTGCGCGCAATGGTTAAAAAGTGATCAGTCGCGCATGAAGTTATGCGCTTAGCGGTTGCCGCCACTGCGGCGTCAGGGCATTCTGCTGGCTGATTTTTTCCCGATGCCCGCAAGGAGAACACCATGTCCGACACGCTGTTTATTACTGGCGCAACCTCAGGTTTCGGCGAAGCCTGTGCTCGTCGTTTTGCAGACGCCGGCTGGAAACTGGTGCTGACTGGCCGGCGTGCCGACCGCCTGAATGCGCTGGTCGAAGAGCTTTCAAAGCAGACCGAAGTGCATGGCCTGGTGGTGGACGTGCGTGACCGCAAGGGCATGGAAGACGCCATCGCCAACCTGCCGCCGTCGTTCGCCAAGCTGCGCGGGCTGATCAACAACGCCGGCCTGGCCGTGGGCACTGACCCGGCGCCCAAGTGCAGCCTCGACGATTGGGAAACCATGGTCGACACCAACATCAAGGGCTTGTTGACCACCACCAGCCTGCTGCTGCCGCGCCTGATCGCGCATGGCCGTGGCGCCGGGATCATCAACCTGGGCTCCATCGCCGGCAGCTACCCGTACCCAGGCAGCCATGTGTATGGCGGCTCCAAGGCGTTTGTTAAGCAGTTCTCGTTGAACCTGCGTTGCGACCTGCAAGGTACCGGCGTGCGCGTGACCAACATCGAGCCCGGCCTGTGCGAGAGCGAGTTTTCGTTGGTGCGCTTTGGTGGTGACCAGGCGCGGTATGACGCGACTTATGCTGGTGCCGAGCCGATTCAGCCGCAGGATATTGCTGACACGATTTTTTGGGTCATGAATACGCCGGCGCATGTGAATATCAACCGGTTGGAGTTGATGCCGGTGAGCCAGACTTGGGCTGGGTTTGCGATTGAGCGCGGGGCCAAGTAAAGCTCTAGATAGCGCCGCCTGCTTTGCGAGCAAGCCCGCTCTCACATTCGCCTGCATTCCAAAGGTAGGACGCGGTCAAATGTCGGAGCGGGCTTGCTCGCGAAGAGGCCCTGAAAGTCAGGCCAGATACCGGGTCAGACCCTGATAGCACGTTGCCAAATGATAAGGCGTAGTCGACGGCATATCCCGTCGACTCACGACGCCCTCGGCATCCAGGCATTCATTCCAACCCTTCTCATGCAGAAAATGCTGTTGCAGCGCCAGCAATTGGCGCTGTAGCACCGCTTCGCTGTCCGGCCGCAAGGTCAGTGCCCGCAGGTATTCGGCCTGGGCCCAGATACGTTGGGTGCCGTCACGCATCGTGCCGTCCAGCGCCAGCATGCCGCTGACTGCGCCGCTGACGTTATCCACACCCTGTTGCTCGGCGTAGGCGAAAGCCCGGGTCAGCGACGCATGCAGCGGCGTACCGCGCAGTACATCTGAAGATTCCAGCAAGAAGAACCACTCGAACTGGTGTCCCGGTTCGAACCAGTTATCCACAGCGCCCAGCGGTTTTTCCATCATCACGCCGTGCTGGCGGTCGATGAAACGCTGTTGCATGGCTGTCGCCAGTGCCAGCAGGGCTGCCTGCACGTGGGCATCTTCACGCACCGCGAGGGTGGCGAGGAAACCTTCGGCCAAGTGCATCAACGGGTTTTGCAGCGGGCCGGATTTAAGCGATGACCAGTTGCGCTCCAGCACGGCTTCATACAGGCCGTCGCCTGTGGAAAACCGCTCGGCGACCACTTCCAGGGCCGCATTGAGCACCGATTCCACCAGCGGCGCACGCACCTTGGCCCAGTAATGGGCGCAGGCGAAGATGATGAAGGCGTGGGTGTACAGGTCTTTGCGCTTGTCGAGCGGCTGGCCGGTGGGATCGATGCTGTAGAACCAGCCACCGTGCTCGGCGTCGTGGAAGTGCTGTTGCAGCGAACGGAACAGAACAGCTGCGCGCTCCTCGGCGAAGGCTGCGCCAGGCTCGTCGATCAGACTGGCAAACAGGTACAGCTGCCGCGCGCAGGCCATGGCGCGGTAGCGTTGTGGGGGCAGCGGCCGGTGATCGGCATCCAGCGCCTCATAGGGCAGCGCCAGCTCGGCGTTCCAGCCCGGGCCTTGCCAGAGCGGCACGATCAGGCTGTGGAAGTGCGTGAGCACGGTGTTCAAGGAGGGTTGGGAAGCGCTGGGCATTGGCTGGCGTCGTCACGGCAGGGGTGTAGGCGCGCATGGTAGCAGAGGGGCAGTTGTAAGTTGTGAGCTACAAGCTGCAAGTTGGCGCAAATCGGCGTCTACTTGCAGCTTGTAGCTTGCGGCTTTTAACTGGCAAGCAACCAAACCCCAGTCGCCGCCGACGCCGCCCCCGCAACCCGTACCAACGGCGCCGCAGCCGCCGGCAGGAAACGCACTACCGCATAACCCGCCGCGTGCAACACTGCCGTTGCGCCCACAAACCCAGCCGCATACGCCCAAGGGTTGGACATGTCCGGCAGCTCCAATCCGTGCGCTACGCCGTGGAACAGCGCGAACAATGCTGTCGCCCCCACCGCCACAAACAACGGCAGCCGCACCGCCAGCGCCACCGCCAGGCCCAGGGCCAGCACCGATGCAGCAATCCCGCTTTCCAGCGCTGGCAGTGCCAAGCCTTCAAAACCCAGCACGCCGCCAATCAGCATGGTGCCCACGAAGGTGCACGGCAATGCCCAGCGGGCGGCGCCTTTTTGTTGGGCGGCCCACAAACCGACGGCCACCATGGCCAACAAGTGGTCAATGCCACCCAAGGGATGGCTGATGCCGGCCACCAGGCCGTTGTCGCCGTGGCCCGGGTGAGCGAAGGCGAGGGCAGGGGCCAGCAGCAGGGCGGCGGCGGTGAAGAGTTTCTTGAGGCTCATAAACAGGCTCCTTGAGGGTTGGTCAGGCGGCGGTCAGCAGGCCTTGGCGTTCGATAAAGGCGACGATGTCATCCAGGCCGACACCGGTTTTCTGGTTGCTGAACACAAAGGGTTTACCGTTGCGCATGCGCTGGGTGTCGCTGTTCATCAGCTCCAGCGAGGCGCCCACCAGCGGTGCCAGGTCGATCTTGTTGATCACCAGCAGGTCGGATTTGCAAATACCAGGCCCGCCCTTGCGTGGCAGCTTGTCGCCGGCAGACACATCGATCACATAGATGGTCAGGTCCGACAGCTCGGGGCTGAAGGTGGCCGAAAGGTTGTCGCCGCCGGACTCCACCAGGATCAGGTCCAGGCCGGGGAAACGGCGGTTGAGCTGATCCACGGCTTCGAGGTTGATCGAGGCGTCTTCACGGATCGCCGTGTGCGGGCAGCCGCCGGTTTCCACGCCGATGATGCGCTCCGGCGCCAGGGCTTGGTTACGCACCAGGAAATCGGCGTCTTCGCGGGTATAGATGTCGTTGGTGACCACTGCCAGGTTGTAGCGATCACGCAGCGCAAGGCACAGCGCCAGGGTCAGGGCCGTCTTGCCGGAGCCCACCGGGCCGCCGATGCCAACACGTAAAGGTTGTGAGTTCATGTCTGTGTTCTCCTAGGAACGGAACAGGCGGCTGTACTGGCGCTCGTGGGCCATGCACGCCAGGGACAGGCCGAAAGCGGCGCTGCCGAAATGGGTAGGGTCGATGCGGCTGGCGTCCTGCTGGGCTTGTTGCAGCAGCGGCAGCAGTTCGCTGGTCAGGCGCTGGGCGGCTTGCTGGCCGAGGGGTAGGGTTTTCATCAGCACGGCCAATTGGTTTTCCAGCCAGCTCCACAACCACGCCGCCAGGGCATCAGCGGGGCTGATGCTCCAGGCGCGAGCGGCCAGGGCCCAGCCCAGGGCCAGATGCGGCTCGGCGCACCGCTCAAGAAATGCGCGGGCGGCGTCGTCCAGTTCCGGCAAGCCGCTGAGTAATTGCTGCAGCGAGTAGCCCATCTGCCGGCTCTCCTGATACAGCTCGCGGGTCTCGCGGCTGGCGCGATGCTCATCACACCATTGCGCCAGGCGCGGCCAATCCTCATCAAAGGCCGCTTGGCAATGTGCGAGCAGCAACGGTGCTTCGAAACGCGCAAGGTTGAGCAGCAACTGATCGCTGATCCAGCGTCGTGCAGTGGCCGCATCATTGACACGACCGTTCTCCACCGCCATTTCCAGGCCCTGGGAATAGCTGTAGCCGCCAATCGGCAATTGCGGACTGGCCAGACGCAACAGCGCCCAGGCTGGGTTCATAGACGCACGCCGAACTGATGCAGCTTGGGTGGGTAGTTGAAATCTTCATCGCCATGGCGCGAGTGATGGTGGCCGCCGCCGTAAGCACCGTGCTCCGGCTGGAAGGGCGCTTCAATGGTTTCGGTCTGCGCACCCAGCTGTTCGAGCATGGCCTTGAGCACGTAGTCGTCTAGCAGGCGCAACCAGCCGTCCCCTACCTGCAACGCCACATGGCGGTTACCCAGGTGATACGCCGCGCGAGTCAGTTCAAATGCGCTGCTGCAGGTGACGTGCAGCAGATGTTCAGGTCGGGCGCATACGCGTACGACGCGTCCGTCTTCAGCCTGTAGGAATTCGCCATCGTGCAGCGGCGGCTGGCCGCGCTCCAGGAAAAGGCCAACGTCTTCACCGTCGGCACTGAAACAGCGCAGGCGACTTTTGCTGCGTGCTTCGAAATTCAGCAGCAACTCGGCGGCCCAGAGGGCTTGAGGGGCTATTCGGCGGTGGATCACCAGCATCAGGAAGCTTCCAGCTATGAGCGATAGCACAGCTAGAGCAAGGGCCTTGCCAATGTCGATAGAGAGTAGGAATTGCCTGTAGGCAAGGGCGGTAGCGCCACTAAATGGAGCGAGGAAGGATTCTCTGCGTGCGCCAAAGTGGTGCGCGATTTTACTGATTGCACGCGCGATGGGCGTTTTCAGATTTTCCCTACAGGGCATGAGGATTCGGCATTCATCCGGTTACCTGCGAGATCATTAGTCTGTGCGCCGTGTTTACTCCACTGCGACGTTCATCATGTTCAAGTCATTTTGTTGCCTGGTTATTGTCAGTCTGTCTTTCGCCCTTTCATCGGCTTCGGCCAATCTGAAAGGCCATCCCCCTTTCAGCGCTTCACACAAAAAAGCGACTATCGACGATGTGGTCGACCGCGCCCACGAACTGCTGGGTACGCCTTACAAATGGGGTGGCACCTCGGCAGAGCAGGGCTTCGATTGCAGCAGCCTGCTGGTGTATCTGTTCAAGACTCAAGCCAACATCCGAATACCGCGCACCACAACGGCAATGCAACGTTCGACGGCTGCGACGGTCAAGCGCAACGCGCTCCAGCCCGGCGACGCGGTGTTTTTCAGAGGAAACGGAAGCGGCCAGGTCAGCCATGTGGGCCTTTATATAGGCGAGGGTAAATTTATCCATTCACCGCGCAGCGGCAAAAACATCCGTATCGATTCACTGAGCAACCGCTATTGGAACAAGCACTACACCATGGCCAAGCGTTTCCATTCGGCAGGCTGATTGCGTTATTCGGTGCTGCCCAGGCCTTGCCAGTGCTTCAAACCGATAAAGATAAAGCGCAATTGTTGTGTGATTTTCGCCTGCGGCGTGAGGTGGGCGGGCAGGGCTTGGGCTGGCGGGTCGATGATGTCGGGAAGGGTGGCGAACACACTTTTGACGATCAGGTCGGCCATCACGTGCAAGCCTTCGGCGTCCAGGTGCTGCAGTTTGGGCATGAAGGTGAGGTCAGCCGCCAGGTCGCGAGTGATGTCTTCGCGCAACGCCGCGATGGCTTGGCGCACGGCCAGGCAGCCGCCGTATTGCTCGCGGGCCAGGAACAGGAATTGCGAACGGTTGGCCGAAACCACATCGAGAAAGATCCGCACGGAGGCATCGATAATGCCGCCCATCACGAATTCGTTGTGGCGCACCAGGCGGATCGTAGCGCGAAAGGTCTGGCCGACCTCACTCACCAACACAAGCCCAAGCTGGTCCATATCGGCAAAGTGGCGATAAAAACCGGTGGGCACGATGCCAGCTGTCTTCGCCACTTCGCGCAGGCTCAGGCTGCCAAACCCACGGCCACATTCCATCAGATGGCGGGCTGCGTCCATCAAGGCGAGGCGGGTCTGTTGCTTCTGTTCGGCGCGGGGCAGCATGGGCGGGCAGACTTTGTTGGCAAGTACAGCGACGCACTCTAGCAAAACAGCTTTGCCGGCGTCGAACTTGGCGCGGGAAGTACGTGACGCGATCTACAGGAAAGCAAAAGCCCGATCGACAGATCGGGCTTTTTTCTGGGCCACCACAGGGTTAGCTCTGTGCTTGATGCAGTTCTTGCAAACGGTCAGCACCGCCTTCAACCAGGCCTTTCTGTTCCAGGCGATCACGGCCACCTTCGGCGACAGCATTACGTTCCAGCAGGCGATCAGCACCACCTTCAACCAGGCCTTTCTCTTCCAGGCGGTCGCGGCCGTTTTCGGTCAGGCCTTCGGTGTAAGCGCGTTTGTTGGCTTGCTCCGAACCATTTTCAGCAACAGCGCCTTTGGCGTAGTCACGGTTCTCTTCTTCTTGCGAGCCGCTGCGAGCGACGGTCTGGCTGAAATGAACGGCATCGGCTTTGACTTGTGGGGTGGCCTGTTCAACGGCTGGCAGGGCAAAGGCACTGGAAGCCAGGATGGATAACAGGACGGTAGCGAGTACTTGGCGTTTCATGATGGGTTGCTCCTTGGGAGGGCGATAAAGTGGGTACAGGGCTAATGCTACTCTCGATAAGTCGATATAAAAGTTCATAAACGCAATGGTAATAATCAACAGAATTGATTGTTCTGAGCGGAGGCTCTAGGCCGGGCCTCTCAAGCCCGCGGTTTTGCACCGGTGTGGGTATTTTCGACACGCCCGTGGGTAACAATGGTGCGCTGTCGTAGGTGGATTCTGTCGAAGTGGTCAGAAATTGATGTTTTTCCCGGCAAGTGACCGATTGGGTTAAACCCCCAGACGGTTTGCCAGTCGTAGTCGTATAAGCTGTCCATAAAGGCTGTGAACCAGCCAGTCGTATTCAGGAGTCCCGTGCAATGACGCGCACTCGTAAAATCGTCGCTTGGAGCTGCGCCAGCGTCGTTCTGTTAATTGCCGGGGTGGTATTGGTTCTGGTGTTCTTTGACTGGAACCGCATCAAGCCGCCCCTCAATGCCAAGGTTTCCGAAGAGCTGCATCGACCTTTTGCCATCAACGGCAACCTCGCGGTGGTGTGGGCACGTGAGCCCGATGAAGGCGGTTGGCGCGCCTGGGTGCCGTGGCCCCATGTGATTGCCGAAGACCTGACCCTGGGTAACCCCGACTGGTCGAAAACCCCGCAGATGGTCACGCTTAAAAAGGTCGAACTGCGCATTTCGCCGCTGGCGTTGCTGGTGCAGCGCGTGGTGATCCCGCGCATTGACCTCACTGAGCCGAGTGCGCAATTGCAGCGCCTGGCCGACGGCCGCGCCAACTGGACCTTCAAGTTCGACCCTAAGGACCCGAACGCCGAACCCTCCAACTGGGTGGTGGACATTGGCGCCATCGGCTTCGACAAGGGCCACGTGACCCTCGACGACCAGACCCTCAAGACCCAGCTGGATGTCATCATCGACCCGCTGGGCAAACCCGTGCCCTTTGGTGAAATCGTCGGCGACGCCGATGCCAAGAAGGCTTTGGAAAAGGGCTCGGCGCCGCAGGACTATGCGTTCGGCCTCAAGGTCAAAGGCCAGTACCACGGCCAGAAACTCGACGGCACCGGAAAGATCGGCGGCCTGCTGGCGTTGCAAGACGCGGCCAAGCCGTTTCCTTTGCAGGCTCAAGTCAAGATTGCGGACACCAGCATCGCCCTGGCCGGCACCCTCACGGATCCGCTGAATCTGGGGGCCCTGGACCTGCGCCTGAAACTCGCAGGTTCCAGCCTGGGCAACCTCTACCCACTGACCGGCGTGACCTTGCCGGATTCGCCGGCCTATTCCACCGATGGCCATCTGATCGCCAAGCTGCACGAAGCCAACGGCGCGTCGTTCCGCTACGAAAACTTCAACGGCAAGATCGGTAACAGCGATATTCACGGCAGCCTTGGCTACGTTGCCAGCCAGCCGCGCCCCAAACTCAGCGGCGCGTTGGTGTCCAACCAACTGCTGATGACCGACCTCGCCCCCCTGATCGGCGCCGACTCGAATGCCAAGCAAAAAGCCCGTGGCGGCGATAGCAAACAACCCGCGACCAAAGTGCTGCCGGTGGAAGAGTTCCGCACTGAGCGCTGGCGTGTCATGGATGCCGATGTGGCGTTCACCGGCAAGCGCATCGTGCACAGTGCCGATCTACCCTTCACCGACCTCTACACCCATTTGGTGCTCAATGACGGCGAACTGAGCCTGGAGCCCCTGCGTTTCGGCGTGGCCGGCGGCAAGCTGGATGCACAGATTCGCCTGAACGGGCGCACCGCACCGATGGAAGGTCGTGCCAAACTGACTGCGCGTAACTTCAAGCTCAAGCAGCTGTTCCCGACATTCGAACCGATGAAAACCAGCTTTGGTGAACTCAACGGCGACGCCGAGATTTCCGGTCGCGGCAACTCCGTGGCGGCATTGCTGGGCACCTCCAACGGTGACCTGAAGATGCTGATCAACGACGGCGCCATCAGCCGGGGCCTGATGGAAATCGCCGGGCTCAACGTGGGCAACTACGTGGTGGGCCGATTGTTTGGCGACAAGGAAGTGAAGATCAATTGCGCCGCGGCGGACTTCGGCATCAAGACTGGCCTGGCGACGACGCGGTTGTTTGTGTTTGATACCGAGAACGCCATTATCTATATCGATGGCACGGCGAACATGGCCACGGAGCAACTGGACTTGACCATCAACCCCGAATCGAAAGGTTTTCGACTGTTCTCCCTGCGTTCACCGCTGTACGTCAACGGGCCGTTTATCAAGCCGAATGCCGGTGTGAAAGCCATTCCTCTGGCGCTGCGTGGCGCGGGCATGGTGGCGCTGGGTGTGATCGCGGGGCCTGCGGCCGGTTTGCTGGCACTGATCGCACCCAGCGCCGACGCGCCTAACCAGTGCGCACCTTTGCTGCAACAGATGCGCGAAGGCAAAGCACCGAAAACAGTCAAAGGGTGATTGCTGAAAATCACCCGCTTGCCCATTAATCAAACGATGTGTCGCAACAGCGCTAGCGAACATTCTGCGCCAGCGCTGTTGCGACCCTAGGCAACCTGGGTCGCAAACCTGCCCACCGCATCGACCACTCGTTTGGCGCCATCCTGAATCTCAACAATGACGTGGCCAGCCTGGGTGGCGAGTTCAAGGCCTTGCTCTGCTTGGGATTTGCTGTTTGCCATCTCGGCGACGGTCTCATCCACCAGCTTCTGGTTCTGCAAGACAACCGATGCAATTTCTTCGGTAGCCGTGCTGGTGCGCCCAGCCAATTGCCGAACTTCATCCGCCACGACCGCAAAACCGCGCCCCTGCTCACCTGCGCGCGCAGCTTCAATCGCAGCGTTCAATGCCAGCAAGTTGGTTTGCTGGGCAATACTACTGATCGTCTGAATGATCGAGCTGATCAACAATGACTGCTTGCCGAGCGCTTCAACGCCGCCAGAGGCCGCCTGCATATCAACAGCGACTTTGCGCATGGTGTGCATCGTGTCGTTCACCACGACGGCGCCGCGCTGAGCCGTCACGTCAGTCTGCTGGGAGATTTCAAATGCAGTTTGGGCGGCTTCACTGACGGCTTGTTCACGGGCCACTTGGTCGGTGACAACCGTCGCAAACTTAACGACCTTGCAGAGTGTGCCTTCGGTGTCGTACACCGGGTTATAAGTCGCCTCCAGCCATACAGTCTGACCGCGACTGTCAATTCGTTCGAAGCGGCCAGCAACAAATTCACCCTTGTTCAACGTTGACCAAAAATCCTTGTAGTTCTGCGACGAGATTTCTTCTGGCTTGCAGAAAATACGGTGGTGACTGCCTTTCGCTTGGCTCAAGTTGTAGCCCATGGCTTTTAAGAACTGATCATTCGCGGTGAGCACATGCCCGGATAGATCGAACTCGATCACCGCCGTCGAACGCAGCAGCGCGTCAATGAACGAGGCGTTTTCCGAGGCTTTTTCTACGCGGGACGTAATGTTGGTCGCATAGCAAGCGATATGACTTAACAGGCCAGTCGCATCGGTTATCGGCTGCCAATGAGCATGAATCCACACTAACGAACCGTCAGCATGCAGGTAACGGTATTCGTCAGAGATCGATTTACCTGCGGCGATGGCGGCTCGAAAGTTGTGAAAGCACGGCAGCTTGGAGACGTACTGGGGGACGATATCGGCCATGGCACGGCCCAGAAGCTGATTCTGGGTATAGCCCAAGGCCTGTGCGAAGTTGTCGTTGCAGGCGGTAATTTTAAATGTCGAATCGATACTCAACGTCAGCATTTCATGGCTGAGTCCATCACGCAGTTGTCGCAGCTGCGCCAGCTCGGCTGTCTGAGATTGAAGCTGGTTCTTGATTTTGGTATTGAACATGGGGAAACCGCCTGTTGGGTCTTGATAAGGCTATCGGCAAAGTCAGCAGCTTGTTGAGTCCTTTGTGACGCCTAAGCAGCGCTGAAAAACGCAACTTTCGCAGTAAGGCGATCCGCCAACTGCGCGAGTGCCATGCTCGCCGTTGCCACTTGGCGTGAGCCGGTGGCGGACTGCACGGTGGAGCCGTGAATACGGTTGATGTTTTGCGCCACGTCTTCGGCCACGCTGTTCTGCTGCGAGGAGGCACTGGCGATTTGGGCGTTCATGTCGCTGATCGCACCCACCTGCTCGCTGATCTTGGCTAACGCACTCTGCGCCCTGCGGGTTTGCGCCACGGTTTGGCTTGCCAGCTCGCAGCTGTCACGCATGGTTCGCGAGGCGGTTTCAGTGCCCACTTGCAGCGTGCTGATCATCTCCCGAATTTCCTCGGTCGACCGCTGAGTCCGGTTGGCCAGCGAGCGCACCTCATCGGCGACTACCGCAAACCCGCGCCCATGTTCTCCAGCCCGCGCAGCCTCAATGGCGGCGTTCAGGGCCAGCAAGTTGGTTTGCGCAGCGATGGCGTTGATAACATCGATCACTGACTCGATCTTTTCGCTGTGTTTGGACACCTGGTTCACGGTGCCTGTGGTCTGCTCCAGCGTGACGGCCAGTTGTTCGATGGCCTGTGTGGTGCTAGCCACCAATCGATTGCCGCTTTCCACTTCTATATCAGCCAACCGGGACGCCTCAGCTGCCTGCGCGGCATACCCTGAGACTTCATTCACCGTTGCCGCCATTTGCGTGATGGCGGTGGCCACCTGCTCGGCTTCACGGGTTTGCAGGCTGATCTGGTCATTGTTGGCCGATGAGGTGGCAGACAATTGAGTCGACGAGTGATTGACCTCTTGGGCCGCCCTGCGCACTTGCTGGATAGTCTCTGCCAGGTGGCTAAGTGCGTCTTTTAATACGCCCATCACGCTATTGGGGTACTTCGTGGCAATCGTCTGATTCAGATCACCCGCAGCCAACCGCGCGATGGCTAATGCAACTTCCGTAGGCTCTGCGCCCAGCGTGGAGTTGACGAAGCGAATAATCACCGCCGACAACATAATGCTCAACAACAGGGCAATGCCGGTCGCGATGATCATCAGCGTACTGAACTGGCTGGCAGTGGCTTGCACCGCGCCAAGCTTCGCCTTGATCGACGCCTCTTCATAGTCGATCAGCGCATTCACGCGCTTGAGCCACTCGCTGTATTCCAAAGACGTTTGACGCATCAGCAGCGCTTGGGCTCCCGGAATATCGCCCGCTTGGCGCAGGGAGATTATCGCCTGGGTAGATGTCAGGGTTTGTTGTTCGATGGCCTTGATGGCGCTCAGCAATCGAACCTCTTCGGCGGTCACGCTGGTGCCTTTGAACAGCTGGTCCATAGGGGCCGCCGAGTCGGAGTAGGCCTTTTCCAGGGCTCGAATCTCATCCAAGTGTTTTTCCAGGTCCGCTTTGTTCGCCACCAGCACCGCATCCCGGATCGCAATGGCACGGTTATGCACGCTGCCACGGAAATTGATTGCGTAGCGCTGTACCTTCGCGGCGTTTTCGCTGACGTCGCCCAACGTGGAATCAATAAACGCCACGCGCTGAATGCCGATGGCAGTGATCACTACGAGAAGCGCCAGTATGGCCGCGAAGCTCAGCCCTATACGTGTGGCCAACGAAAGCGTTTTTTTCATGGCTAGCTCGGAAATTCGCCCTGCACTGGGCTGAGTTGATGCGAGTGGCACTATTAGCCACTCACGTTGAGTTCATTGACGATACGTCGACGCAATAGGGTCCATCCAGTTAGCAATACTCACTGCATTGATAGCTATGTGCTATCAGGCGAGGCCGCCGAGCTGGCTCCATCAAAAAACTAAATTCGCAGCGGTGTGGGTGCCCGTTGTCAGCGATGGATTTTGAGCATATCGTGCTATAAAACTTATACAGGAAGCGACTCATTGTACAAGAATTCGCGGTGGCCACTGACGCTTTATTTTGAGGGCGAGTGCCCACTTTGCGCTCGAGAAATCAAGCTTCTGAGTGCGCGCGCTACACCCGAACGCCTTCTATTTGTGGATATCAGCGATGCTGCCTTCGACGCCAACGCGCTGGGGTTCACGCGTGCACAAATGGAGGCATCACTGCACGCCAGGTTTGACGATGGAACCTGGGTCACCGGGCTGGACGCTACGCTCTGGAGCTGGCGAGCAGCGGGGCTCGGTATCTGGGCAGCACCGTTATCGTGGCGGTTGACCCGGCCATTTTTTAACGTGGGCTATCGTCTTTTTTGCCGCTGGCGTCCGCATTTGGCCTGGCTGCCTCATCCGGATGGCAGCGTTCGCTGTCGCAGTGGGCGCTGTGCAGTGCCAGCCCCCCAACCCCCCCCTGGCAGCCGGACGCCGCCGGTCAGAGTTATTGATGAAGAACGCTAACCGTTTGTGCCTGATCTTGGGTGATCAGCTATCGTTCGATCTCGCCTCGTTGCAGGGCTTGGATGCCCAAAGCGATACCGTGCTGCTTGTCGAGGTGATGGAGGAAGCCAGCCATGTCCCTCATCATCCGCAAAAAATCACCCTGATCTTCAGCGCCATGCGCCATTTCGCCGAGGCGCTACAGCAGCGGGGCGTTCGCGTGCAGTACGTTGCGCTCGATGATCCAGACAACACGGGGTCAGTGCCGAGCGAGTTACAGCGGTGGCAGGCGCTGATGCAAGCAGACGAAATACACATCACCGAATGCGGCGACTGGCGCTTGGAGCAATCGCTCAGGGACTGTGGCTTAGGCATAACGTGGCATTGCGACAGTCGTTTTCTCTGCACACGCACCGAGTTCTCCAATTGGGCACACGGCAAAAAGCAGCTGCGCATGGAATTCTTCTACAGAGAAATGCGGCGCAAGAGTGGATTGTTGCTCAAGGGTGATGGCAGCCCGGTCGGAGGTGCCTGGAACTTTGATGCAGAAAACCGCAAGGCGCTACCGAAGGGGGTTAGGCCTCCCTCACCCGCCCGATTTGCGCCCGACCCGATCACCCAGGAAGTGATGGCGTTGGTGGGCAAACATTTCGCCAGTCACTACGGCTCCCTCGACGCATTCGACTACCCGGTCACCCACGCCGACGCCCAGGCCCTGTGGGAATACTTTCTCGACTGGGGCTTGGCAGCCTTCGGCGACTATCAAGACGCCATGGCCAGCGACGAGCCTTTTCTGTTTCATGCCCGTATCAGCGCTGCGCTGAATATTGGCCTGCTCGATCTGCGTCAGTTGTGCGGCGATGTGGCGTCAGCCTACGAGTCGGGCAGCATTGCACTTAACGCTGCCGAAGGCTTTATTCGACAACTGATCGGCTGGCGAGAATATGTCCGAGGCGTCTACTGGCTGAAGATGCCTGACTATGCCGATGGCAATGTGTTCGGCAACACACGCTCGCTTCCAGCGTTCTACTGGACAGGCGAGACACAGATGAACTGCATGCGCCAAGCAATCAGCCAAAGCCTTGAGCATGCCTACGCTCACCATATCCAGCGGCTGATGGTCACCGGCAATTTCGCTCTGCTCGCCGGCATCGCACCGAGTCAGATTTGCGAATGGTACTTGGCCATCTACATGGACGCCTTCGACTGGGTGGAATTGCCCAATACCTTAGGCATGGTGATGCACGCCGATGGCGGTTACCTGGGCTCCAAACCCTATTGCGCAAGTGGCCAATACATCAAGCGGATGTCCGACTATTGCCGGGGCTGCGCCTACAAGGTGAGCGAAAGCACCACCGACGATGCTTGCCCTTTCAACGCGCTGTATTGGCACTTTCTGATGCGTCACGGTGACCGCTTACGCGGCAATCAACGCATGAGCATGATTTATAAAAATCTCGACCGTATGGCTGAATCCAAACAGCAGGCACTTTGGCAGCGTGGCCAGTGGTTGCTAGACACATTGGACGCCGGTGAGTCATTTTGAAAAAAACCAACGCTGACTCACCGCCGCCCACACAGACAAAAAGGGCGCGCTGGTTATCCAGCGCGCCCTTTTTGGTATTCCGGTTTTTTGGTATTACAGGCTTTCGAGAATATCCGCCATGTCGTCGGCGTGCTCTTCTTCCTGGGCCAGGATCTCCTCGAAGAGACGGCGCGTGGTCGGATCTTTGTCACCGATGTACTGGATGATTTCACGGTAGCTGTCCACCGCGATCCGTTCGGCCACCAGGTCTTCGTAGACCATTTCCTTCAAGCTGTTACCTGCCACGTATTGAGCGTGGGAGTTTTTCGACAGCAGATCCGGGTTGAACTCCGGTTCGCCGCCCAACTGCACGATGCGCTCGGCGAGTTTGTCGGCGTGCTCGGCTTCCTGAGTGGCGTGCTCGAGGAATTCTTCTGCGGCTACATGGGCTTTGACGCCGCTGGCCATGAAGTAATGGCGCTTGTAGCGCAGTACGCAGACCAATTCAGTGGCGAGCGAGCCGTTGAGCAAGCGGATGATTTCTTCGCGGTCGGCGTCGTAGCCTTCGGTCACGGCACCGTTTTCGACGTTCTGGCGGGCGCGTTGGCGCAGGGTTGCTACGTCAGTCAAGTTTGCTTCAGTCATCTCAATCTCCTGGTGCTAATCCGGTTTTACGCCACGCTCTACCGGCGTGATCGCTCCACGTTGTGAGTGTTGGCTGAAGCAAAAAGTTTTATCGAATTTACCCTGGGCTTCATCTACATGACTTGAGGTTGGCCTACGCTGCAGGGCAACTGCGCATTTTCGAGGCCGTTCGCACCATGCCGAAGTCGTTAGCCACGTGTTACCCGTTGGTGCTAGTACCCGGCATGCTCGGTTTTGTGCGCCTGGGACTGTTTCCCTATTGGTACGGCATTGTTCCTGCACTACGCGCGGGGGGCGCCCAAGTGTATCCAGTGCAGGTGGCGCCGCTCGATTCCAGCGAAGTGCGCGGCGAGCAATTGCTGGTGCAGATCGAGCGCATCCGCCGCGAAACCGGAGCCGCCAAGGTCAACCTGATCGGCCACAGCCAGGGCTCGCTCACCGCGCGATATGCGGCGGCCAAGCGACCGGAGTGGGTGGCGTCGGTGACGTCGGTGGCTGGGCCTAATCATGGTTCGGAGCTGGCCGACCATATCCACACCCATTATCCCGTCGACGGCGCCAAGGGCCGGATCATGAGCGCGCTGTTTCACCTGGTTGCCTGGGTGATGGGCGTGCTGGAAACCGGCTATCGCGGTCCGCGCTTCAAGACGGATCTGCAGGCGTCCCATAGGTCCCTGACCAGCGCGGGTGTGGCGCTGTTCAATCAGCAATATCCACAAGGATTGCCCGAGACCTGGGGCGGGCAGGGCGCCGAAGAGGTCAATGGGGTGCGCTATTACTCGTGGTCCGGCACCTTGCAGCCGGGCATCACTGACCGTGGTCGTAACCTGTTCGACGGTACGCACCGCAGTTGCCGTTTGTTCGCCCGCAGCTTTGTGCGGGAAAAGGGTCAGTGCGATGGCATGGTAGGGCGCTATAGCTCACACCTGGGGTTGGTGATCGGTGATGACTACCCCTTGGACCATTTCGATATCGTCAACCAATCGCTGGGCCTAGTGGGAAAGGGGGCCGAGCCTATTCGGTTGTTTGTCGAGCATGCACAAAGGCTCAAGGCTGCTGGGGTGTAGCTGTGAGAGCAGGCTGTGTTCAGGCATTACTGACGGGGGTAGTCCATCGCTCCGACAAAATCACCCCGCCCAACGTCAGCAAACCGCCCACCAAGTGGTACAGCGCCAACTTTTCCTTCAACACCGCCGCCGCAATCAGCGCGGTGATCAACGGCAGCAGGTTGAAAAACAGCGTGGTGCGGCTCGGGCCCAAGGTCTTCACTGAATGCATCCACGCCAGCGGCGCCAGCATCGAGGCCAGCAGGCACGCATACAGCACCAGTGGAATATTCGCCCAGCCAAGGCCGGCTTTTGCCGAGAACAGGAACAGCGGAAACAGCACCACCACGGCCACCAGCACCTGCAAATACAGCAACACCAAGGGTGGCAAGCGCAGTTGCCATTTTTTCAGCAGGGTGCTGTAGACCGCGTAGGCCAGGGTGGCGACCAGCATCATGCCGTCACCCAGGTTGACCCCGTGTTGCAGCAGTACGCCCAGGCTGCCCGCCGACACCACCACGACTACGCCGGCAAACGACAGCACAGCACCGGTCAGTGCGCCGTAGGTCAGGCGCTGGCCAAGGCTGATGATGGCCGCCGTCAGTGCCATCAACGGCATCAGCGACAGGATAATGCCCATGTTGGTGGCGCTGGTCAGCGTAGCGGCGTAATACGCCAGGCTCTGGTACACCGCCATGCCCAGCACGCCGAGGATGAAGATCTTGCCCAGGTTCGGGCGGATCAACGGCCAGTTGGCAATCACCGGCTTGAGCATGAACGGCGTAAACAGCAGCGCGGCCAGCAACCAGCGGTAAAAACCGATTTCAGCGGGAAAGATCGAACCCACCGCCAGTTTGTTGACCACGGTGTTGCCGGCCCAGATAAAAATGGCCAGCAGGGGATAAGCGTATTGCATCGAAAGAAACCAGGCGTGTTGATGAGGCAGGATTATCCCTTGTCTGGATTGAAGCTTATACTTCGATCCAGACAAGTGACCGCTGTATCCAGACAAAATGGCCAAGCACAACGTACGCCTTCAGGATTTCCCCCAGCTGCCGAGCCCGGTGTACTTGCGCTATTCTGATTTCGCCCCGGACACTGAATGCACCCCGCACCAGCATTTCTGGGGCTCGCTGGATTACTCCGCCAGCGGCGTGATGCGCATGGAAGTGGCCGGCAGCCGCTTCATGTCACCGCCGCAATACGCGGTGTGGGTGCCGCCGCACACCGAACACAGCTCCTACAACGCCGAGGCGATTGTCTACCACTCGGTGGGCCTTGCCCCGGAACTCTGCGAGCCACTGCCGCAACAGCCTTGCACCCTGGCCATCAGCGATATCCTCAAGGCCATCCTTCGCGACTTCGCACAGCGCGACGTGCATATGCCGCAGACCGCATCCGATATCCGCCTGGCCCAAGTGCTGGTGGACCAGCTCAAACAGGCGCCGATCCACGAGTGCTTCCTGCCCTACGCCCGCCACCCCGGGTTGCTCGCAGTATTGGAAGGCATGCAGACCGACCCCGCAGACAACCGCCCCCTGGCACATTGGGCCGAGCAGATACACGTGAGCGAACGCACCCTGGCGCGTCAGTTTGTGCGCGAACTCGGCATGAGCTTTGGTGAATGGCGCCAGCGCCTGCGCTACCTGGCGGCCATCGAAGCCCTCGACAGCGAGCGCAGCGTGCAACATGTGGCATTCGACTTGGGCTACAGCACCGCCTCGGCTTTTATCGCCATGTTCCAACGCCAGGCGGGTTGTACCCCGGAGCATTATCGGCGCACGCATATACGCAGTCGGTGAAGATGTAGCAGGTTTTGACTACACTGCTGGAAGGCCGTGCTCTCCGGCACGGTAACAGGGAGAAAACTCCATGAAGATGCTGCGAATTCCGCTGTTGATGATGGGCCTGCTGTTGTGTTCCCAGGGCTTTGCCGCCACCGCCCAGCAAAACAAAATGACCACCTGCAACGCTGAAGCCTCCACCAAGACGCTCAAGGGCGACGAGCGCAAGGCCTTCATGAAAACCTGCCTGTCCGCCCCGGCGGCCAACGACGCCAAGACCCTGACCCCGCAGCAGCAGAAGATGAAGGATTGCAATGCATCGGCGAAAACCAAGACGCTGACGGGCGATGCGCGCAAAACCTTTATGAGCACTTGCCTGAAAGGCAGCTGAGTACGCGAATCTCCTGTGGGCTTGCTTTCGAAAGCCGTTTTTCGTTCAACACATCAGTGACTGAACCACCGCCTTCGCGAGCAAGCCCGCTCCCACACTGGCCGTGTTCACAACACTAAGACCTCTCGCTTGATTTCCCCAAGGCTGGCAGACTGCCCATCCTTTAACGCCGTTCGTTTTGAGGCTGTATGCCAACGTTTTCTCAGCGTCATGTGTTGTTGCAGGCCAGCTACATCATCATTTTCGGCGGATTGCTGCTGGTACTGCCGCTCAAATTGCTGCCCAGCCTGCTGGCCGGCCTGCTGGTCTATGAGCTGGTCAACATGCTCACCCCCCAACTGCAACGGCTGATCGAAGGTCGGCGCGCGCGTTGGCTGGCGGTGGCTCTGCTTGGCACCCTGATCGTCAGCGTACTGACGCTGATCTTTGCCGGCGCCATCAGCTTCCTGCTCCACGAAGCGGAAAATCCCGGAGCTTCCCTCGACAAATTCATGGGCGTGGTCGACCGCGCGCGCGGCCAACTGCCGCCGTTTCTCGATGCTTACCTGCCCGCCAGCGCTGCCGAATTCCGCGTGGCCATCGGCGATTGGCTGAGTAAACACCTGAGCGAACTGCAGCTTGTTGGTAAGGATGCCGCGCATATGTTCGTCACCCTGCTGATCGGCATGGTGCTCGGCGCGATCATCGCCTTGCAGCGCGTGCCCGACCTGACCAAACGCAAACCCTTGGCCGCCGCCCTGTTTGATCGCCTGCACTTGCTGGTCCAGGCCTTTCGCAACATTGTTTTCGCCCAGATCAAAATCGCCGCACTCAACACCGCATTCACCGCTGTATTCCTAGCCGTGGTGCTGCCGCTGTGCGGGATTCACCTGCCGCTGACCAAAACCCTGATCGTGCTCACCTTCCTGCTCGGCTTGCTGCCGGTGATCGGCAACCTGATGTCCAACACCCTGATCACCATCGTCGCGCTGTCGCTGTCGATCTGGGTGGCGGTGGCGGCGTTGGGGTATCTGATTGTTATCCACAAGGTCGAGTACTTCCTCAACGCGCGGATCGTGGGTGGGCAGATCAGTGCCAAATCGTGGGAGTTGTTGCTGGCGATGCTGGTGTTTGAAGCCGCGTTTGGTTTGCCGGGGGTGGTGGCGGGGCCGATTTATTATGCGTATTTGAAGAGTGAGCTGAAGCTGGGCGGGATGGTTTAGGGGCAGTTGCGAGTGGCGAGTTGCAAGCGGCAAGCGGCAAGTAAAAGCGGGTTTGCGTTTGCTTGGGGCCAATCGCACCCATCCCGCAACAGTTGTGCGAAGTCGTGGAGCGCTACGGCGTCACTACTGAGTAGGGGGGAAGATGTACGCAGGTCAAAATGTGGGAGCGGGCTTGCTCGTGAATGCGGTGGATCAGTCAGAGTCAGCTTTGACTGACACTTCCCTATTCGCGAGCAAGCCCGCTTCACACATTTGAACCGCAGTGTTTCAGCAGCCGTATCGCTTGCTCGCCTCAATCGCCAGCCCGCTGCCGATGCTGCCAAAGATATTCCCTTCCACATGCCGCGCATTTGGCAGCATGGCCGAGATGCTGTGACGCAGTGCCGGAATCCCGCTGGAACCGCCGGTAAAGAACACCGTGTCTACCTGCGCCACACTGACCGATGCATCGTTGAGCAACTGCGTCACACTGCCGCGCACGCGCTCCAGCAAGCCGTCGATGGCCGACTCGAACAGCGCCCGGCTCAGCTCCACGCTCAGCCCCGGCTCAACCCGGTCCAGCGCCACATGGCGGCTGTCTTCATGGGTCAGCTGGATCTTGGTTTCTTCCACTTCCATCGCCAACCAGTGCCCGGCGCGCTGTTCGATCAGCTTGAACAGGCGATCGATACCACCGGTGTCCTCGATGTCATAGCGCATGCTGCCCAACGCCAGCTGGGATTTCTGCGAGTACACCGAGTTGATGGTGTGCCAGGTGGCGAGGTTCATGTGATGGCTGGTGGGCATGTAGGCGCCACTTTTCATGCGGCTGCCGTAGCCAAACAACGGCATCATGCCTTGCAGGCTCAGTTGTTTATCGAAGTCGGTACCGCCGATGTGCACGCCGCCGGTGGCGAGGATGTCGTCGTGGCGGTTGTCGTTGTGACGACGGTCCGGCGACAGGCGCACCAGCGAGAAGTCTGACGTACCCCCGCCGATGTCGACGATCAGTACCAGCTCTTCCTTCTCGATGGTGGACTCGTAGTCGAAGGCGGCGGCAATCGGTTCGTACTGGAACGAGATGTCCTTGAAGCCGATCTTGCGCGCAACGTCGACCAGGGTGTTTTCCGCTTCCTGGTCGGCCATCGGGTCGTCATCGACGAAAAACACCGGGCGGCCCAGCACCACTTCTTCGAACTCACGGCCGGCGTTTGCTTCGGCGCGGCTCTTGAGTTGGCCGATAAACAGCGCCAGCAAGTCGGTGAAGGGCATTGCGGTGCCGAGCACGCTGGTGTCGTGCTTGATCAACTTGGAACCCAGCAGGCTCTTGAGCGAGCGCATCAGCCGGCCTTCGTAGTTTTCCAGGTACTCATGCAGGGCCAGGCGGCCGTAGACCGGACGACGCTCCTCGAAGTTGAAGAACACCACCGACGGCAGGGTGATTTTGTCGTCCTCCAGCGCGATAAGCGTTTCCATGCCGGGACGGATCCAGCCGACGGTGGAGTTGGACGTGCCAAAGTCGATACCGCAGGCACGGGCTGGGGATGGGTTTTTCATGTCTATCAGGTTCCGGTCGAAAAACGGCCGCGCAGTGTATGCGAGTCGAAGGCGGATGCGTAGGCCGGCCATCCGTTTAATCAAGCTTGAAACCTGGGGATTTGCCCCAATATCTGCTGCATACGGCAAGTGCCGAAAACATTTTGACGCACCCCCAGGCCACAAGACTCTACAGGTGCAATACAGCGCACGTTGTGCCCCGGGCTGTGCGATCTCGATTTAGGAGGGTGAACCGCCGATGGATTTCAAAGACTACTACAAGATTCTGGGTGTCGAGCCGACGGCCGATGACAAAGAAATCAAGGCCGCGTATCGCAAACTCGCGCGCAAATATCACCCGGATGTGAGCAAGGAGAAAGACGCCGAAGCCAAGTTCAAGGACGCGTCCGAAGCCTATGAAGCGCTTAAAAGCGCCGACAAGCGCGCCGAGTACGACGAGCTGCGCAAATACGGCCAGCATGGCCAGCCATTCCAGGGGCCACCAGGCTGGCAGAGCCGTGGTGGCTATGGCGGTGGTGGTGGCGGTGAGGATTTTTCGGACTTCTTCAGCTCCATCTTCGGCTCCCGCGGCGATGCCTTTGGTGGCGGCCAGCGTCGCCCTGCCGGGCGCAAGGGCCAGGATGTGGAGATGCAGCTCACCGTGTCGCTTGAAGAGACGCTGTCGACCGAGTCCAAGCCGATCAGCTTCCAGGTGCCGCAATACGACGCCTCGGGCCGGCATGTGAGCAATACCACCAAGAGCCTGAACGTGAAGATCCCCGCCGGCGTGGCCGACGGTGAGCGCATCCGCCTCAAGGCGCAAGGCGCGCCGGGTATTGGCGGTGGGGCCAATGGCGACCTGTACCTGATCATCAAGTTTGCGCCGCACCCGAAGTTTGAAGTGGAAGGTGAAAACCTGATCATCAACTTGCCGCTGGCACCTTGGGAGCTGGCGCTGGGCACGGAAGTGGCAGTCCCGACCCTCACCGGCAAGATCAACCTCAAGGTTCCAGCCGGCAGCCAAAATGGTCAGCGCGTGCGCGCCAAGGGGCATGGCTTGTTGAACAAGGCCGGGGAGCGCGGCTTCCTGTACATACAGCTCAAGGCCGTGATGCCCAAGCAGGCGGATGACGAGACCATCGCCCTGTGGCAGGAATTGGCGAAAAAAGCTGCGTTCAATCCACGAGAACACTTCTAAACCTTCATCGCTACATTTATCTACCGTCGAACGCCCGAGTGGGCATGATGTGCTGACGCTCCATTTCACAGGAGCGACATCATGCCCGACCTCTCGGCGACGCCGCCGGCTACTCAGAGCCTGCACCGCACCTTTCTTGAGCAATCAAGCCCCGCCTGGTTGATCAATGCCACCCCCGAACGTCGCACTGCCCTAAAAGCAGCCCCGGCCGCACTGCCCGACTTCTATCGCCAGGCATCGGCGTCCCAGCGCAAGACCGTGCGCGCGTGTTTCACTCAGCGCTTTGCTGCACAGACCGCGCTCGACAAAGCCATGTCGACCCTGCAAGACATCGACACCTTTGCCGCCCCCTTATTGGCCAAGGCCTTGAAAGACACCTACAAGGTCGAACTGGACCTCAACACCACCTTGTTGTGCCTCAATAAACCGATCGAGGTCGGCATACTCGCTATCGAGATCAGCCGTTTCGAGGTGTCGCGCCTGCCCTTGTTGCAGGCGGCGCTGCACAGTTTTGAAGCCCGTGAATGCGAAGCGGGCGCCTTTCATCATTCGTCGGGGTTTCTGGTGCCGGGGGCGACGCCGGGCCACTTCGAAACACTTGCCACCCCGCTGACGGTGACGCAGTTCATCCGTCTGTGCCGCACGTTGGACGTGGGTGCGAAATATCAGCGCTACCTGAAAAACTACCTGCAACCTGCCGAGCCGGGCGCGGAGCAAGCGTTGCGCGACACATTCATCAGCGCCCAAAAAGCGGCCCTGGCTGCCGCAGCCGAGCAGGCACTGCTGAGCAACGATATCGAGCCTGCCGATTACCGCTTGATGCAGAGCGTGATCGAAGGGTCGCTCAACCCCAAAGTCAACGGCAAGCCCGTGTGGTTTCGCGACCTTGGCTTGATGAATAAGCGCATGACCGGCTGCCTCGCCTTTGTCATCTGCGAAAAATATCGTTACAGCGACGACGTCATTCTCTACATCCCCAACGACCCGCAGCACCCGCTCAAGCGCTTTACCTGGGCGCAACTGACGGCCACCTTCAAGCAGCGCTTTACTGCGCGCGACGCCACAGCCCCAGATGACGGTAGCCCGACGGCCTACCAGCGGTTTTTCAGCCAGTTCGTGGCTTACAGCGACCGACCTGCGTATTTCAGCCAATTCACGGAAGACGCACCGGCCCGCTCTTTTGGCGAGGCCCTGTTACCTCATGTATCGTTGTTGACGGAGTTGGCCCAGGGCTTCAATCCCTTTCGCGTATTCACCGATATCAAGGAACTGCCACCCGGCCCACCGCCTGTCAGGGAAGCCAACCCTGACCCCTTTCTCGCGCCCACCGCGTTGACGCGCGCGGGCCACGGCATTTGGGCGGCCAACGTCGACCTGTGGCACTACCTCTTCGAGCAACACCGCGACAAAATGATCGGCGACGCGCGCAGCCATGCCGTCCCCACGGCAGACGTGGACGCGCGGGTGCGCTCGGAGAAGCTGGCGCGCTTGCTCAACATCGGCATGCTGGTGTTGAACACGGTCTCGATGTTCGTCCCGGTGCTGGGCGAAGTGATGATGGGGGTGATGGCGGGCCAGTTGTTGTACGAAACGCTTGAAGGTTCGTTGGAATGGAGTGAGGGGGATCGCCAGGCTGCCAAGGTCCACCTGGTGGACGTGGCCGAAAACCTGGCACTGCTCGGGGCGATGGCGGCAGGCGGTAAAGTCGCGGGCAAACTGCTTGCGGCCAAACCCGAACCGGTGATCGAAGCGCTGGCACCGGTGACCTTGCCTGGGGGGCAGGGGCGGCTGTGGAAACCTGCATTCGACGGCTACGAAAGCCCTGACGTATTGCTCGCGGATGCCGCGCCCAACGCGGCGGGCCAGTATCATCAGGCGGGCAAGACCTACATCCGTCAGTCGGGTAAGGTCTACGAAAAAACCTACGACGAAAGCCTGCAACGCTGGCGGATCAAGCACCCTGCCGACCCCGACGCCTATCAACCGCCACTCACGCACAATGGCGCCGGGGCCTGGCGCCTGACCCATGAACAGCCGTCGAGCTGGAACCGGGTCACGCTGTTGCGCCGCATGGGGCCGGTGACGGACGGTTTCACCGATGACCAATTGTTGGCCATCGCCGACATCGCTGGGGCCGGCGATCACACGTTGCGCAAAATGCACTTGGACAACCAACCGCCGCCGCCTGAAGTGGCAGACGCCTTGCGGTTGTTCAGCGTGGAGCGGGATGTGGCACAAGTGATCGAGCAAGTGAGCAGCGGTCGGGCGGTCGATGGCCGTTATCTGTATGTATTGCCACTGGTCACCGAGTTGCCGCGCTGGCCTGCGGGCAGGACGCTGCGCGTGTTTGACGGGCCGGGCCTGAGCGGACGCTCACAGACCTATGGTGTAGAACGCATCAACAATGCCTTGAAGCAGCGACCGACGATTCGCATCAGCCGTGCCGACGTACTGAACGGTCAATTACCGTCGCATATCCTGGCGGCGCTGGATGAGTCGGAAGTGGTCGACCTGCTTGGCAGCGAGCCGGCGCGGGTGCGCGATAACCGCGCATTGGAGTTCAGCAAACAACTGGCTGACTACGCCCGCACCCGCCAACCGGCAATATTCGACAGCTTGTACACCGGCACCCGGCGCACGCCGCCGAGGGTGGCCAAACTGCAACGGCTTTACCCTGGCCTGAGCGAATCCGCCGCGCATACCCTGCTCGACGAAACCGACACCGAACAATTGATCCGCCTGCACGATACCGGGCGCGTGCCGTTGGAGATGCAAGAGCGCGCGCGCTGGTATGTGCGCCAGGGCCGGGTCGGCCACGCGTTTGCTGGCCTGCACATGGAAAACCTGACCTCGGCCGACAGCAAGCGCTTGGCCTTGCACACCCTGGGACACTTGCCGGGCTGGTCGGGCCAACTGCGACTTGAGGTGCGCGAAGGCAGCATCGACGGCGCTTTGCTTGACAGCATCGGCAGCGAGACCGCCGCGCAACGCAAATACTTGGTCAAGAAAGGGCCGCGCTACCAAGCATTCAACGCGCGCGGTGAGGCCCTTAACAGCCTCACGCAGCACGGTGATAGTTTTTACGATTCGATCATGCACGCCTTGCCGGATGATGCGCGTCAGGCGCTGGGTATGCCGCAGGTCAGCCAAAGCCTGGCGTTACGTCGAGCAATCATCGACTACGCGGTGGAGCATCGCCAGGCGTCGGCGCAGATCGTTGAAGGCCATGTGCGAGGTCAACCTTGGTTCAAACCGCCGCAGCGGATTTCGCCGAGGCTGATCGGCTACCCCGCCAGCGGTCGCGGCGAGGGCATGATGGCGTCGTTGGCCAGCCGGGTGCGGGCGGTTTATCCACAACTCACGGAGGACGAAGCCAATGGATTCATCCTCAGGCGCATGACCGCAGGAGACGACGAATCGCAAATCTACAACCTGCTCAATAATCGTATGCGCGAATGGCAAACGCTGGAGAGTACCCTCGACCAATGGGCCGGCGCGCCTTCGGCCGAATTGATGCAGGGATTTTTCGCGGCAATGGGCGGCAAGCGACAGGTCGTTCAGGCGATCAAAGCCTGCTGGCGGCGTTCGCCCCTGGCCGAGCGAGCGCGTTTTGCCGAACTGGAGATATTTACCGATGAGCCCTTACCGGCGTTAACCGCAGACTTTTCCCATGTACGCACCTTGACCCTTAGCGGTCGCGGGATCACCAATGCCACGGTTGAGCAGGTGCTCGGCTATTTTCCGCAGATTGAAACCCTCAGGCTGGTGGCCAACACTCCCGATCTGAGTGCGGTTCCCGCGGCGCTGGAGCACATGCCGCACCTGACGAATTTGAGCATCGCCTCGAATTTTCCGTTGGAACAGATGCAGGTAATGCGCCTGGGCAATCTCACCGGTTTGCGGGAACTCAGCCTGGAGTGTGCGTTGACGTCCGGGCAGGTGCTGGATGTCAGCCGTCTGAGCCAACTGCGCAGGTTAAAACTCGGCAGGGCCTTCCAGTGGAGGTTCCCGACCGGCGTATTTCAATTGCCTCTGCTGGAACGTCTGGACTTTTCCAGCTCATCGATCAGTACGCTGCCGCCCGAGATGTTCCAGCCGGGGCGTGAGCGGCTGTGGTCGGGGCTGACCATGAATTGGTCGCACATCAGCCGAGAGCAGTTCCTACCGGCGTTCGCCTACGTGACCCGTCACGCCGAACACCTGTTGGACCTGGAGCAAATGGTCCGCAGTTACTGCGAGGGCGAACTGAGCCGGCTGCAATGGCAGGGCCACGACGAACTGAGCTATATGGGTCTGATGGAGCAGCGTCAGGCATTGTTCGAAGCGTTCAAGGCACAGGTGAGCGGCTTTCAGGCGCGGTTTAATGCCATGGAAGCCTTGAGCACCGAATACGCCGAATTGAACCGCACACTGGATGACTGGAGCCACACCCTCGACACCTCGGGCGAAGGCATGCGGCGCTCCAATTTGCGCTTCACTTTGCGGGCGTGCTGGTACAACGGCCTGCTCAAGCGCTTCGGTACCGCGCAACGGTCATCAAAATTGGTCGTGCGCGCGTTGGCCGTGAGCGAACTGCCCGAGTTGGCGCCCGAGGGCTTTGCCCATGTCGAGACGTTGCAACTGATCGGTGCACGCGTGCCGCCTGCACAGTTGGCCCGGTTCATTCAGAATTTTGCCAACGTGCGCACACTGGACCTCAGCAATTGCGCCCTCGTCGAGTCGCCGCTGGCGCCGGGTGCGCTGCCGTCGCTTGCGCACCTCAACCTGGCAGATAACCCGATCATCGCGCTGGATGTGAGCGCCATGCCGGGTTTACAAGCGCTTAATCTTAGCCGCACAAAACTGCAGAGTTGGCCGATCGGGGCGCAAAACCTGACGCAACTGTCTTGGCTGGATTTGCGTGATAGCCAGCTCACCCACGTGCCGCAGGTCGCTCTGGACCGCGATGGATTGGTCATTGCCAGCAACCTGACCGGGGCGCCGCTGGACCCCGCCACCCAGTCGGCATTCGCGGCGGCGCAGCAGCGGGTTGAGGACGCTTACGGTCTGGCGCATGGCGCCCTGGGCCGGTTTGCCTTGGAGGACGTTCCGGACGCGTTTCCACCGATCGAGACCGGTATGACGGTTATCCAGCGGTTACTGCCTCTGCCATCGGACGCCGCAGGCCGCGCGCTATCGGTTGAGCAGCGCCTGCAACGCCTTAACCCTGCGCTGCAACCTGACGCCTTGCACGCCTGGGCACAGCATCTGCAGGCCGATGGCGCCACCGAGCTGAGCATTCACTTGCGTGTTCTGGAGTGGGAGCGTTCGTCGCAGACGTTGACCCGTGAACTGAATGATTGGATGTTTATCCGCGAAGCCCACGGTCACGGCTGGCGGGTTTCGTCCCAGACACGCCGATGGGCGGCGCAACGCATTCTTGAGTCCTGGCGCAGCAGCCTGTTGCCGGGCGAGGCCGTTCAGCGCGCGCTGGTACTGGAGGGCGTCCAGGTCGGCGATTTGCCTGGATTGCCCACCGGCTTCACCCACGTTGAAAGCTTGAACCTGACGGGCGTCAGGTTGACCGAGGACGGCTCCAACGGTTTTCTGCACGCATTTCCTCAGCTGCGTACGTTGATGCTCAACGGCAACCTGCTGGTGGAGGTGCCCGAGGCTGTCAGCCGCATGGAACATCTGCAGCGCCTGGAACTGTCGACCAACCCACTGATAGACCCCGCGCGCCTGTACCGCGCATTGGCCACGATGCCACAACTGCGGTGGCTGGATCTCAGCCATTGCAACCTGGAAACGTTCGATATGCAGGCGTTCCCGCATCTGCAAACACTCGATATTGCCAGTAACCGACTGACAGACTGGCCCGCAGGCGTCTTGCAGCATGCGGCCTTGAACCGACTGAATCTGAGCCTCAACGAAATCGATGTAATTCCGCCCCTGGCGCTTGAGGGTGGCCATGACGCATTGATGTTCGGTACCGATCTTTCCGGCAACATGCAACTGCCGCGCGAGGCGCTGGAGCGGCTGCAAGACTATGCCGAGCGCACCGAGCGCACTCATGCGCTGGGCTTTTCCAGGCGCGAGTTGCGGCAAATGCTTGAGCAACTTGACAGCCCGACGAGCAGCGAAGACGAGGACGCGCCGGCCGAACCCGATGAAGTGCTTGAACCGGTGCAAGCCACGCCAGCAGAGCGCGATCCGTGGTTTGAAACACTGGAATCTGAAACGCTGCAAGAACATCGCGGGCTTTGGGATCAGTTAGAGGCGGAGCCGGACAGCGCGGCGTTTTTTAATCTGCTGAAGATGTTGCAGGACACCAAGGAATTCAGGGTGGCTCGCGCCGACCTGACACGACGCGTATGGCGGGTACTCAAGGCCGCGGGCGCTGACACTGAGCTGCGGCAAACCCTATTCGGCATCTCTAATACTCATGGCACCTGCGTCGACGGACGTATTCTTACCTTCAGCGGGCTGGAGGTGAAGGTTTACGAGCACGACACTCTGTTTGGGATCGACCCGTCGCGGCTGGATCTCAAGGGGCCGGCGCTGTTGAAGCTGTCCCGGCAATTGTTTCGGCTAGGGCAGGTTGAAGCGTTGGCGTCCGCAGAAATTGCACGGCGTGCCCACCCTGACGAGGCCGAGATTCGCCTGGAATACCGTGTGGGATTGCAGTCCAGACTGGACCTGCCGGCCCAGCCCGCGCATATGAACTATGGCATGCCGCTCCCGAGGCAGCAGCTGGAGGCTGCGGTCCAGAGCGTATTGGCCGCGGAGAGCACCCAGGCGTTTTTCCACGAACTGGTCGCGCGTGGCTACTGGGTTGATTACTTACAGCAGAAATACCCCGAGACGTTCGCGCAGTGGCAGCGCAGCCGTGACTCGAGGCTGGATGCACTGGAAAGCGCCCATCCACAGTTCGATCAGGATTACACGAATGCCTTGAACGCGCTCTACAGTCAGGTGGAGGAGGAGCGCTATCAAACCCTGCTCGACTTGTCGCAACGTGAGGTGGTGGCCCAGGCCGGGGACCAGCCCGGCCCATCGCGGGCTGAAGTGCAGCCGCTGGGCTGACGTTCAAAACAGGAAATACCGCTGGGCCATCGGCAGCACGTCCGCCGGTTCACACCACAGCAGCACGCCGTCGGCCTTGACCTGATAAGTTTGCGGGTCCACTTCAATATCCGGCAGGTAATCGTTGTGGATCAAGTCGGTTTTCTGCACGTCGCGGCAGCCCTTGACCACGGCGATCTGCTTTTTCAAACCCAGGGCTTCGGGCAATCCGGCGTCCTGCGCGGCCTGGCTGATAAAGGTCAGGCTGGTGGCGTGCAACGAACTGCCGAAGCTGGCGAACATCGGGCGGTAGTGCACCGGCTGCGGCGTGGGGATCGAGGCGTTGGCATCGCCCATCAGGCTTGAGGCAATCGCGCCGCCCTTGAGGATCAGGGTCGGCTTGATGCCAAAGAATGCCGGGCGCCACAGCACCAGGTCGGCCCATTTGCCGACTTCGATGGAACCGACGATATGGCTGAGGCCGTGGGTGATCGCCGGGTTGATGGTGTACTTGGCGATGTAGCGCTTGGCGCGGAAGTTGTCGTTGCCGGGGCCGTCGCCGGGCAGGGCGCCGCGCTGTTTTTTCATCTTGTCGGCGGTCTGCCAGGTGCGCGTGATCACCTCGCCCACGCGGCCCATGGCCTGGCTGTCGGAGCTGATCATCGAGAATGCGCCGAGGTCGTGCAGGATGTCTTCGGCGGCGATGGTCTCGCGGCGGATGCGGCTTTCGGCGAAGGCCACGTCTTCGGCAATGCTCGGGTCGAGGTGATGGCAGACCATCAGCATGTCCAGGTGTTCGTCGATGGTATTGCGTGTGAACGGCCGCGTCGGGTTGGTGGAACTGGGGAGCACGTTGGGGAAGCCGCAGGCCTTGATGATATCCGGCGCGTGCCCCCCACCGGCACCCTCGGTGTGGTAGGTGTGGATGGTGCGGCCCTTGAGCGCGGCCAATGTGGTTTCGACAAAGCCGGACTCGTTGAGGGTGTCGCTGTGGATCGCCACCTGCACATCGTATTGGTCGGCGACGCTCAGGCAGTTGTCGATGCTCGCGGGCGTGGTGCCCCAGTCTTCGTGCAGCTTCAAACCGATGGCGCCGGCCTTGACCTGTTCGATCAACGGCTCCGGCAGGCTGGCGTTGCCCTTGCCGGTAAAGCCGATGTTCATCGCAAACGAATCGCTGGCCTGGAGCATGCGCGCCAGGTGCCAGGGCCCGGAGGTGCAAGTGGTCGCGTTGGTGCCGGTGGCCGGGCCGGTGCCGCCGCCGATCATGGTAGTGACGCCGCTGGTCAGTGCTTCTTCGATCTGCTGCGGGCAGATGAAATGCACATGGCTGTCGATGCCGCCGGCGGTGAGGATCATGCCCTCACCGGCGATCACTTCGGTACTGGCGCCGATGGCCATGGTCACGCCGGGCTGGATGTCCGGGTTGCCGGCCTTGCCGATGGCGTGGATGCGCCCGTTCTTCAGGCCCACATCGGCCTTGACGATGCCCCAGTGGTCGATGATCAACGCGTTGGTGATCAGTGTGTCGACGACTTCATGGGCGAGTAATTGGCTTTGACCCTGACCGTCGCGGATGACCTTGCCGCCGCCGAATTTGACTTCTTCGCCGTAGACGGTGAAGTCCTGTTCGACTTCCACGAACAGGTCAGTGTCGGCCAGGCGGACCTTGTCACCGACGGTGGGGCCGTACATGTCGGCATATGCCTGACGGGTGATTTTCATAGCCTCGGTCCTCGGATATGAGCTGCGAGCTTTAAGCTGCGAGCTTCAAGAAAAAGCAGGTGTGGCGCCACAAGCTGCTCTTTCTTGCAGCTTGCAGCTTGATGCTTGCAGTCGACCTAAAGCTCGCCCATGACTCTTCCCGCAAACCCATAAACTCGCCGCATTCCGCTCAGGTCGACGAGTTCGACAGTCCTCGCCTGCCCCGGCTCAAACCGCACCGCCGTTCCCGCCGGAATATTCAAGCGCATGCCACGGCTTGCCGCGCGGTCAAACGTCAGCGCGTCATTGGTCTCGAAAAAATGGTAGTGCGAACCCACCTGGATAGGCCGGTCGCCGCTGTTGGCCACACTGAGGGTGACGGTGCGCCGGCCCACGTTGAGTTCGATGTCGCCAGGCTGGATCTGATATTCGCCAGGAATCATGCAGGTTGCCCCAGGGTCTTGAAGTAGATAGCGGTCGGGCTGTAGCGCCCGTCCGGGCGTTGGCAGTAGTCGGGCAGTTCGCCGATCTTGGTGTAGCGCAGCGACTGGTAGAAGGCTTCGGCGCCGGAGCCAGCCTCGGTGTCCAGGTACAGCAGGCCACGTTTGTGCTGGCGGGCAGCGAGTTCCAGGGTGTTCATCAGTTGCTGGCCCAGGCCATGGCGCCGTGCGCGGCTGTGCACCAGCAGTTTTTGTACTTCGGCGCGGTTCAGGCCGTTGGCTTTCTGGCACAGCGCCAACTGCACGCTGGCGATGACCTGCTCGTCGCGCACCACCACCCACAGCAGCAGGCTGGCGTCTTCAATACTCGCCTGCACGCCGTTCAGATACGCACGCGCTTGAGCCTCATCGAAATCGGCCATGAAACCCACTGAAGCGCCATGCTTGACCGCGTCCAGCAACAGCTCGATCAAGCCCAGGCGGTAGTGGGCAAAACTTTCAGTATGGACTCGACGCAGTTGAGCCGCGTTCATCGATGTC
Organism: Pseudomonas sp. EA_15y_Pfl1_P101; assembly: GCF_963970835.1. Lineage (NCBI taxonomy): Bacteria > Pseudomonadati > Pseudomonadota > Gammaproteobacteria > Pseudomonadales > Pseudomonadaceae > Pseudomonas > Pseudomonas sp. EA_15y_Pfl1_P101. The sequence continues at coordinate 44,341 of NZ_CAXAPA010000018.1, forward strand.
ACTCCTGGGGCGGTTCTGCGCCCGGATTCAAGGCAAGCTGCATAAAGGTGAGGTCGAGCCAGCGGCCAAACTTGATACCCACTTGCGGCATCTGCCCGGTGGTGATGAACCCCAGGCGTTCATGCAGGCGGATCGAGGCCTGGTTGCTGCTTTCGATGGCGGCGACCATCACGTGTTTGCCGCAGGTGCGCGCGCGTTCGATCAAGCCTTCCATCAGGCGCGGGCCCAGGCCCTTGCCGCGTTGGTCGCTGCGCACATACACCGAGTGTTCGACGCTGTAGCGGAAGCCCTCGAACGGGCGCCAGTCGCCAAACGCGACGTAGCCCGTGACTTCGCCGTTTTCCACCGCCACCAGGACCGGATATCCCAGAGCCTGGCGCGCGCTGAACCAGGCTTTACGGTTGGCCAGGTCCACCGGTTGTTCGTTCCAGATCGCCGTCGTATTCAGCACCGCATCGTTGTAGATGTCGCGAATCGCAGGCAGGTCCTGCTCGGTTGCATCACGAATCATGGCCGGCCTCTTACGCAATGGGTTGGTGGACGGTGACCAGCTTGGTGCCGTCGGGGAAGGTGGCTTCGACCTGGACATCCGGGATCATTTCCGGGATGCCTTCCATCACCTGCTCGCGGCTGAGCAGGGTGGTACCGTAGTGCATCAGCTCGGCCACGGTGCGGCCGTCGCGGGCGCCTTCCATCAAGGCGGCGCAGATGTAGGCGATGGTTTCCGGGTAGTTGAGCTTCACCCCGCGCGCCAGGCGGCGCTCGGCTACCAGGCCGGCGGTGAAAATCAGCAGTTTGTCTTTTTCCCGTGGGGTCAGGTCCATGGTTCAAGGTCTCTCTTAGGCAGCATTCTTATCAACAATGGAGATCCCGTGTGGGGGCGAGCAAGCCCGCTCCCACATGTTTGATCTTCATGTGCTCCAGATTCTCGGTGATACCGCTTCCCTGCCTAATACGGCCGGGCGCAACACGCGCCATAAATCGATCAGCCACCCCCGTGCCAGCAGCGCTTCGCTGGCCAAACAACGGGCCACCAGCAAGCCGGGCAATTGGGTGAGGTCGCCGCGTACCGCGTTGGGCAGGGCGCGGCAGGTTTCCAGTAATTGAGGGTCAATATCGGCGGTCAGCAACAGCGTGGCAAACACCGGTTGCCCGTCCAGGCCGATAGGTGAATCGAGCAAACCGTCGGCGCCCACAATGCGCTGGCGCTCATGCCAGAGCAACTGGCCGTCGCGGCGTATATCCAGGTGCGACTGGAAGTGGCCCAGGTCAAAACGCTCGCCACTGGCCGGGCGACCGAGGGCGACCACGTCCCAGTAGAACAGCCGCGCATCGCCTTGCAGCTCAATGCGCGTGGTGAGTTCGGCCTGGGCGGCGCTGAATACAATGGTTTCCTGGGGCAGCCACTCCAGCGTCGCGCCGGCTTCGACCCTGAGGTCGAGCTGCTGAAACGCCGGCCCGTTGGCGCGGTACCACTTGGCCGCGCCGGGGCTGGTCAGCTGCGCCCAGGCACCGGCACCGACGTGGGCGCTGATGTCCAGGCGATCGCCACCGGCAATCCCGCCCGGCGGGTGCACGATGATGTGCTGGCACACCTCGGGGCCTTCGGCGTACAGGTGTTTTTGCACGCGCAGCGGGCCGAGGTGGCGACGCATCACCGGGCGCGTGGTGTCGCCGAAACGCGCGTAGCCGAGTTCCAGCTCGGCGTGCCAGCTGGGGGTGAACAGGGCGCAAGTAAGGGGCAGGTTCATGGTGTGTGCTTATCGTCAGGACGCTACAGGTTAGATCGTAACCAGGCCGCGTACACCCTCGTTTTCCATATTTTCACCACGGCCCTGCTGCACGATTTCACCCCGGGACATCACCAGATACTGGTCGGCCAGTTCCGCGGCAAAGTCGTAGAACTGCTCGACCAGCAGGATTGCCATATCGCCACGCTCAGCGAGTTTCTTGATCACCGCGCCGATCTCCTTGATCACCGACGGCTGGATGCCTTCGGTGGGCTCATCGAGGATCAACAGGCGCGGACGGCTGGCCAGCGCCCGGCCGATGGCCAGCTGTTGTTGCTGGCCGCCGGACAGGTCACCGCCACGGCGATGCTTCATTTGCAGCAACACCGGGAACAATTCGTAGATGAAGGCGGGCACTTCCTTGGCTTCTGAGCCCGGAAAACGCGAGAGCCCCATCAGCAGGTTTTCTTCCACTGTCAGCCGGCCAAAAATCTCCCGGCCCTGGGGCACGTAGGCAATCCCGGCATGCACACGCTGATGCGGCTTGACCCCGGTGATGACCTTGCCTTCCCAATTCACCACGCCTTCCTTGGAGGGCAGCAGACCCATCAGGCATTTGAGCAGAGTGGTCTTGCCTACGCCGTTACGGCCCAGCAGGCAGGTGACTTCGCCGATCTTCACGTCAAAAGACAGCCCGCGCAGGATGTGGCTACCGCCGTAGTATTGGTGCAGGTGTTGTACTTGTAGCATTGGAACTCCGTTAGTTAGGCTTCAAGCGGCTTGCGACTCAAAGCTGGCCGATTTATCTGCCCAAATACACCTCAATAACCCGCTCATCGGCCTGCACCTGCTCCAGCGACCCTTCGGCCAGCACGCTGCCTTGGTGCAACACGGTCACGTGGTCGGCAATCGAACCGACAAAGCCCATGTCATGTTCCACCACCATCAGCGAGTGCTTACCCGCCAGGCGCTTGAACAGTTCGGCGGTGAATTCGGTTTCGGCGTCGGTCATGCCCGCTACCGGCTCGTCCAGCAGCAACAGTTGCGGGTCTTGCATCAGCAGCATGCCGATCTCCAGGAACTGCTTCTGGCCGTGGGACAGCAAGCCGGCCGGGCGCTGTGCCGACGCGGTGAGACGGATGGTGTCGAGCACTTCATCGATACGGTCCTTCTGCTCGCCGCTCAGGCGTGCGCGCAGGCTGGCCCACACCGATTTATCGGTCTTCTGCGCCAGCTCCAGGTTTTCAAACACGCTCAGGGCTTCGAATACCGTGGGCTTCTGGAACTTGCGCCCAATGCCAGCCTGGGCGATCTGCACTTCGCTCATACCGGTGAGATCGAGGTTTTCGCCAAACCAGGCGGTGCCATGGCTGGGGCGGGTCTTGCCGGTGATCACGTCCATCAGCGTGGTCTTGCCCGCGCCGTTGGGGCCGATGATGCAGCGCAATTCGCCGACGCCGATGTACAGGTTCAAATCGTTGAGTGCCTTGAAGCCATCGAAGCTGACGCTGATGTCTTCCAGGGTCAGGATGGTGCCGTGGCGGGTGTTCAGGCCCTTGCCGGCGGCCTGGCCAATGCCGATGGCATCGCGGCCGCTGCCTGCGTCGAAAATAGGTTCAAGCATGACGTTCCTCATTTCTTCAGCAGACCGATAACGCCCTTGGGCAGGTACAGGGTGACGATGATGAACAGCGCCCCGAGGAAGAACAGCCAATATTCCGGGAAGGCCACGGTGAACCAACTCTTCATGCCATTGACCACCCCTGCGCCCAGCAGCGGGCCGATCAACGTCCCGCGCCCGCCCAAGGCCACCCACACCGCCGCTTCGATCGAGTTGGTCGGCGACATTTCACTGGGGTTGATGATGCCCACTTGCGGCACATACAACGCCCCGGCCAACCCACACAACACCGCGCTCAACACCCACACGAACAGCTTGAAGCCACGTGGGTCGTAGCCGCAGAACATCAGGCGGTTCTCGGCGTCGCGCAGGGCGGTCAGCACCCGACCGAACTTGCTCTTGGCCAGGCGCCAGCCGATGTACAGGCTCGCCACCAGCAGCAGCACCGTTGCCACAAACAACACCGCCCGCGTGCCCGGCTCTGTAATCCCAAAGCCGAGAATGCTGCGGAAATTGGTGAAGCCGTTGTTGCCGCCAAAACCGGTCTCGTTGCGGAAAAACAGCAGCATCCCGGCGAAGGTCAGGGCCTGGGTCATGATCGAGAAATACACGCCCTTGATCCGCGAGCGGAAGGCGAAGAAACCAAAGACCAGTGCCAGCAGACCGGGCGCCAGCACCACCAGGCACATGGCCCAGAGGAAGTGCTCGGTGCCGACCCAGTACCAGGGCAATTCGGTCCACGAGAGGAAGGTCATGAACGCCGGCAATTCATCGCCGGACGCCTGGCGCATCAAGTACATGCCCATCGCATAGCCGCCCAGGGCAAAGAACAAACCGTGGCCGAGAGACAACATACCGGCATAGCCCCACACCAGGTCCAGCGCGAGGGCGACGATGGCGTAGCAGAGAATCTTGCCCACCAGCGTCAGCGTGTAGGCCGACACATGCAGCGGGTGTTCCGGCGACAGCAAGGAACACAACGGCAGCGACAGCAGCAGGGTCAGGATCACTGCGCCGACGGCAACCGTCACCTTGGGGCCGGCCTTTTGCGCGGCCGTAAGCATCAATGGCTGGTTCATCAGTCGATCACCCGTCCTTTCAGTGCGAAGAGTCCCTGCGGGCGTTTCTGGATAAACAGAATGATCAGCGCGAGGATCAGGATTTTGCCGAGCACGGCACCGATCTGGGGTTCCAGGATCTTATTGGCAATGCCCAGCCCGAAGGCGGCCATGACACTCCCGGCCAACTGGCCGACGCCGCCGAGCACCACGACGAGGAACGAGTCGATGATGTAGCTCTGGCCCAGGTCCGGGCCGACGTTGCCGATCTGACTCAGCGCCACACCGCCCAACCCGGCAATGCCGGAACCCAGGCCAAACGCAAGCATGTCCACGCGGCCTGTCGGTACGCCGCAGCACGCGGCCATGCTGCGGTTCTGGGTCACGGCACGCACGTTGAGGCCCAGGCGGGTTTTGTTCAGCAGCAGCCAGGTCAGCAGCACCACGCACAAGGCGAAAGCGATGATCACAATGCGGTTGTACGGCAGCACGAGGTTGGGCAGCACTTGAATCCCGCCCGACAGCCATTCGGGGTTGGACACTTCGACGTTCTGCGCGCCGAACACCAGGCGCACCAACTGGATCAGCATCAGGCTGATGCCCCAGGTGGCCAGCAGGGTTTCCAGCGGTCGACCGTACAGGTGACGAATCACCGTGCGCTCCAGCGCCATGCCGATGGCAGCGGTGACAAAAAACGCCACCGGCAGCGCGATCAGCGGGTAGAACTCGATGGCTTGCGGCACGTAGCGCTGCATCAGCATTTGCACAACGTAAGTGGAGTAGGCGCCGAGCATCAGCATCTCGCCGTGGGCCATATTGATCACGCCGAGCAGGCCGAAGGTGATCGCCAGGCCCAGGGCCGCCAGCAACAGAATCGAGCCCAGGGACATGCCGCTGAAGGCCTGGCCGAGGAGCTCGCCGACCATCAACTTGCGTTTGACCTGGGCCAGGCTGGTTTCGGCGGCGGTGTGCACGGCGGCATCGGTTTCGACGCCTGGGGCCAGCAGCGCCTCAAGGCGGGTGCGGGCCAGCGGGTCGCCGGTGTTGCCGAGTAAGCGCACGGCGGCAAGGCGCACCACGGGATCGGGGTCGACCAGTTGCAGATTGGCCAACGCCAGGCTGAGTGCCGTGTGCACGTCCTCGTCTGTTTCGGCGGCGACCTGCTTGTCGAGGAATTTCAGCTGCGCAGGTTGCGCGCTTTTTTGCAGGGTTTGCGCGGCGGCGAGGCGCACCTTGGGGTCGGCGGCGAGCAGTTGCTGGCTGGCCCGTACGTTGTCGATCAAGCCGCGCAGACGGTTGTTCAGGCGGACGGTTTTGATCTCGCCGTTGACGGTGAGTTGGCCTTGTTGCAAGGCGTCCACCAACTCGATACGCGCCGGGTCAGGCTGCGCAGCCCAGTCCTTCAGGAGCTTGGCTTGTTGGGTCGGGTTGGCAGACAGGAAGTCTTCGGCGTCGCTGGCGTGTGCGGCCAAGGGCAGCAACAGCAGCGCGGCGAGAATGAAGCGGTAGAGGGCAGTGGGCATAACAAAGTGTCCTGATCATGCGTGGTCTAACTGTGGGAGCGAGCTTGCTCGCTCCCACAGTTAGACCGGGTCGGGCTTAGTTACTTTTCACCGCATAATCCGGCTTCTTGTCATTGCCAGGGATATACGGGCTCCACGGCTGCGCCCGGATCGGCTCCTGGGTCTGCCACACCACCGAGAACTGCCCGTCAGCCTGGATCTCGCCGATCATCACGGGTTTGTGCAGGTGATGGTTAGTCTTGTCCATGGTCAGCGTGAAGCCGGACGGCGCAGCAAAGGTCTGCCCGGCCAGTGCTTCACGCACTTTGTCGACGTCGGTGGACTTGGCTTTTTCAGCCGCCTGCGCCCACATGTGGATGCCCACGTAAGTGGCTTCCATCGGGTCGTTGGTCACGGCTTTGTCGGCGCCCGGCAGGTTGTGTTTCTTCGCGTAGGCTTTCCAGTCGGCGACGAATTTCTTGTTGACCGGGTTCTCCACCGACTGGAAGTAGTTCCAGGCAGCGAGGTTGCCCACCAGCGGCTTGGTGTCGATGCCGCGCAGTTCTTCTTCACCCACGGAGAACGCCACCACCGGTACGTCGGTCGCTTTCAAGCCCTGGTTGGCCAGCTCCTTATAGAACGGCACGTTGGAGTCGCCGTTTACGGTGGAGATCACCGCGGTCTTGCCGCCCGCCGAGAATTTTTTGATGTTGGCCACGATGGTTTGGTAATCGGCATGGCCGAACGGGGTGTAGACCTCTTCGATATCTTTATCCGCTACGCCTTTGGAATGCAGGAACGAGCGCAGGATTTTATTGGTGGTGCGTGGGTACACGTAGTCGGTGCCCAGCAGGAAGAAGCGTTTGGCGCTGCCGCCTTCTTCGCTCATCAGGTATTCCACTGCCGGAATCGCCTGCTGGTTCGGCGCCGCACCGGTATAGAACACGTTTGGCGACATCTCTTCGCCCTCGTATTGAACCGGGTAGAACAGCAGGCCATTGAGTTCTTCGAACACCGGCAATACCGACTTACGCGACACCGATGTCCAGCAACCGAACACCACGGCGACCTTGTCCTGAGTCAGCAACTGGCGGCCTTTCTCGGCGAACAGCGGCCAGTTCGACGCCGGGTCGACGACCACAGGTTCGAGCATTTTGCCGTTTACCCCGCCCTTGGCGTTGATCTCGTCGATGGTCATCAACGCCATGTCTTTGAGCGACGTTTCGGAGATCGCCATGGTGCCGGACAGCGAATGCAGGATGCCGACCTTGATGGTCTCGGCAGCCTGGATCGTCCAGGTCATGCCCATGGCGGCAATGGATGCCGAAAGAGTGAAAGCCTTGATCAAGCTGCGACGCTTCATGGTGCGATCTCCGTGACCGATATTTTTATGGGTGGCAGATGAGGGACGTTGCACAGGTGATAGCAAGGGGTGTGCCGAAGTCGCAAAAGCCTTGAACAGACGGCGTGGAGGGGTAGCGCAAGGTTGCGTAGCGCACCAATGTGGCTCCCGGTTGCAGCGGTTGGGCACGCGTCTGTGCCGTAATGGTGCGCTGCCAACGCCCGGACAACGGTGAGCGCTGATCCCGGTGGCTACTTATCTACCGATTGGAAGACGCCCCCCGCCGCAAGAATGAGGGGCCGGGCGCTATGCCCAGGCATTCTTTCAAGGAGTTGAAATGGCTATCAGATTGTCACGTGAAGAACGCGCTGCGAGTTCGAACCGGGGGGCGGCCACGTTGCCGCCGCTGAGCCCTGCGTTTGTGAATGAGGCGGACGCCGCCTACTGGGCACACCAGGCAATCGGCGACCGGCGCGACGTCGAATACGGCGGGGTGATTGTGCGCAACCCCGCCGGTGACTATTTCGCGACTCAGCCGGTGCCGGGTGGGGGGATGCAGTTTGATCTGCGCGCGGTATTGGGCATCGGTGCCGATGGCTACTATCTTCAGCCAGCGGGCTATACCTGTGTCGCCAGCTACCATTCGCACCCCGCGCAGCACGCTGCGATTCTGCAGAAAAACCCCAGTTTTGATGAGCGCATGGCCAAGGCTTTCCTGGGGTTCTTGTCTGGAGTGGACTTTTACCGGGATGTGCATGACCGCGATTTTTTCCCGTCATCCTACTTGTCCGGCCCGGATGGTTCATTGATTTGCCATACCCCCGCCGGTTCACCGGCGGAGTTCAGCTTTGCGTTGTGGGTGCAGGCTGGAAAACCGCCCAACAACCCGGTTGGGGTGTATGGCAGCTTTGATCAGTTCGTCAAAAAAGTTTCCAGCTTCGGCTCGTTAAGCCTGGTTGTGCCTACCGCATTGTGGGGTGGCTCCGTGGGCCGAGTGCCGGCCGATTGGGTGGTTTTCGAACCCTTTACGTCATCAGCGCTGACCGAGCAGCCGTTGTTCACTGCCGTCTTCGACCAGGTGCCGTTGGCGCTGGCGGCGGCGCTCTCTACACCGTCGGCACAGCCTGCGGAGCCGCACGTTGGCGTTGTGCTCAAGCACATCAGCAAGGACCGTTATATCGCGACCCTCGCGTCGCCCAAGCGTGAGCCTTTGTTTGCGCTGGATGCGTTGTTTCCAAAGGGGCCTGGCGGAGCGTTGGTGTTGCCTGCCCAGTATCGTCTGGAGGCCATTTACTTCAATGACTGGTACGAGAAGGATGCCGTGGCGGCGAAAGAGCGCTGGCTGGCCAGCGCGTTCTTTTCTCCTGCACAGGTGGTGGCCGCTATTCGTCAGGGGCACAGTACGCTGGCCCTGCAAAACCCCAGTCGCGGTCTTGACCTCTACATGCGTGCCCATGACGACGCGTTGCTTAAACTCAAGGTGCCGTCGACAGCACGGGTTACCGAACTGTTCAAGTCAGATAGCGACGGCGTAATCAGTGACAACGGCGCCCAGGCTGCACTGGTCGCCGGTACGCTGACACCGCGCAACTATTTACGCAGGGTGATCGAAGCCACTGAACTGTGGGTGGTGCAGGCGGGTAAGTTATGGCGTGATGTCGGGCGCGTGGATACGCACTCGCCGCTGTTGGCCCCGGAGTATCCGCCGGCCTTTGGCCGCTCGTTTCTCAGTGCTCGTGATGCGGCTCTGCACGCCCATGAACAAATCGGCAGCCGACGCAGCCTCTATTACGGCGGGTATGTGCTCAAGGGGGTAGACGGCCGTTTCGTGGTCACGCCGCCCCTGGAAAGCATGGGACATCCGTTTTCGTCCACGCTGTTTTTTCCCGCGGGTGACCAAGGGGCGCTGATCCCGATGGAGGGTTATGAGCTGCACGCCCGCTACGGCTCGCATGTGGCGCTGTCGATGGTCCATCCGAACTGGGTTATGCGACGTGGCTGGACGCAGGAAGAAGCGCTGATCAACCTGCAAGTGTTTTCCGATGACGAGATGTACTCGATCATCTCGGATGAAAGGGTGGCCTACCTGTCCGGGGCGCAAGATTGTTTGTTGGAGTTCGCCCCGAATCATTCGCCTCAGGAAAAGTTGCTGCTGGCCAATATTGGCCCGCTGGCTGGGGAGAACCGACTCGGGCGGCGACTCGATCGCGGTGATATCAGGCCGGCCGATTGGGTGCGGAGACTGGCGGTTGCAGGGGAGTTCAAAATCATCCAGGGCAACAAGTTGTGGGGCCCACGTGGGGCCGTCTACAGTGATTGGTCGCCCAACTTCACCTATGCAGCCAGGTTCGGACCACTCGATTACGTCCTCTACAGTGCCGTGTTCTCCAGTGGCGATGATGCTGCGCGTAACCTGCATGCGCGTTTGCAGGGACGCACAGTTCCCGAGCCGGCCTGCTATGCGTACATCCTTAAGCATAAAGACCTGCCGCAGTACATTGCGACCGAAGCGGTAGGCGCCGTCAACGCAGGTGAGCTGTTTAAGTTCAATCGCTTGTTCTCTCGCAACCTACGTAATGAGCCGATATTGCCCGAGGGCTATGAGATGCACGCCTTGTTCCGGTCGCAGCATTGGTCGCCGCCGTGGCTGAAGGGGGCGAATGCGTGGTTGACGCTGTATTTTGTAAGGCCGGGAGTATTGCTGGCCGCGTTGACCGAAGGCCTGCGCGATAGAGCGCAGAGTCTGCCGGTTTACTTTTCCAACTTGGACGGTGCGCTTTTGCGCTATCAGCCATCATTGATCGACGTGAAAGTCGGTGGCCTGGCGGACAACCTGCTGGGGCTCGCAAGCATGCAGTTGGAGTCCGGCAAGAAAACGGCGTTGGAGTTTGTCCGGGAATGGATCGCCAAGGGCATGCTTTACGTGGTGCGCGGCAGTCAGCTCTGGGATACGAGCGGGCAGGTCAAGCCGACGTGGAGCGGCTATGAAACGCTGGCGCCTCGACGCCTGAGCCCGGCGTTTGCCTCAGCGGATGATGCGGCACGCCATGCCGCGGTTGCGGTTGGCAGCAGGCAACGCCGGACCTACGGCGGCGTCATCCTCAGGCTGACCAATGGCCTGTTTGTGGCGACTGAACCGTTGGTGGTCCCGGCTCAAGGCCCAACACTTGACTGGATCTACCCTGACCCCGTGATTGCGACTGGGCTCTATCCAGGGGGCGCGACCCTTGCGGCTTTCTATCAGTCCCGGATGGAACAGGAGGTGCAGATACTGTTGTCGGCGTCTCAAAAAGCCCTTTATCAAAGCATGATCCCCACGGCGGTTTTGTGCAGGCTGCTGACCCGTGAAGCGCACGTTAAACGCCAGTATGTGTTCGGGCCAAATGGCACGATCCTCAGTTACCAGTTGACGAACGATGTCGAGGAAACGCTGTTGAGAAACAAGTTGGCCGCTACATCCCCTGGCGCTGGCGACTTGAGTGATAACCCTATCGAACGACAACTGCGCAGTGGAGCACTGCTACCGCAGGCATTTATCGATCAGGCGGCACGGGCCGGCGATTTGCGTGTGGTGGAAGGCAATGCAGTGTGGGGCAGTCCCAGGCGGATACAAATCGGGTTTGTGCCGAATCAGTACCGCGCTGCCCCATTGGAGGTGCGCGATGCTGGAGCCGACTCACCGTGCGGCCCGATCTTTACTCGCGCACTCGATGCGGTTCGGCATGTCTACCGTAATTGGAACGCACAGGCTCAGGTTGCCGTCGGTTATGTGCTCAAGGCGTTTGGCAAGGAGTTGTACATGACGACCCTGCCGCTTGTCAGAGACCGTTATGACGATTTGAAACCGGTCTTTGTCAAGGGCCAACTCCCCCAAGGCTATGTGTTGGCGGGTTTGTACCTGTGTGCGTCGACCGAAACCATCGCTGCCGCCGACGATGAAATGGCTCAGCACTTCTTTGCCCCTCCGGTCATCTCCAAAGCGTTGTCATTCATGACGACGCCACGCAACGGCGAGGCATTGCCGCTGTACCTGCTATGCGCTGACCGTGCACTGCTTTGGTATACCGTGCCCAAGACCGCGCCCGTGTCCGAATGGGCAAGGAATGTGAGCCACGATTCGGCGCGACTGCGCGATGGCTCATTAACCGTACGCGACTATGTGCGCCGGCTGGCAGCCATGGGGGAGTTGCGTATCCGGCTCACCAGTGAAATATGGGGCCGCAAGGAGCGGGTCACGACGCGATGGTGGCCCAAGCGGTCGCCGCATTCGTTCACTGCCGACCCCCATTTCCATTCATTCTGCGGGCCGTTGTTTTTTTATGCCGATGACGCAGCCCGTTACGCTCAGCGATTGATCGCGCCCTTTGCCGGTAAATCGTATTTAGGCGCGGTGTTGATGCCTGCGAAAATGACCGGGTTTGTCGCGATCGATCCCGTGGAGGACCGGTCCGGTTTTGGTAACAGTACGCTGGAGTTGCTGTTCTGGAAGGGGCATGCCGGGTTCGACGTACCGGCTGAGAATGTGCTGCGTAATTACAAAGTTGCGGCGGTGCATGCCTTCTACAAGTCAATCCCGTCGAGGCCCAACCTCAAGCCGCTTGACCTCGTCCTGTTACCTAATTTTATCTCCCACGACGTACTGAACAGCTACCTGTCTGTGGTGCTGAGTAACCAGCCCGACGCCGGGCGTATTTATCTGTCCTGCCAGGGGGGGGCCCTACTCAAGTACATACCGGCGCTGACGGCGGCCGAGTCGATGATGCTCAGCGCCCGGCCCGCGCCTTCCCCGAGTGCGCTGGTCAGTCGTTTGAGGCGACTGGGCAGCCTGTCGGTGCTGGTCACTGATGCTTTCTGGAGAAAGCGTGGGCCGTTGGGTGATGAATGGGCAGCGATAGATCCGGATGCAGGCGAGCTCTGGTATGGCCATCAAAAAGATGAGCTTTGATGACGGCGTTTGTGCGCTTCATCGTGAACCTGAGACCGGTTGATGCTGGCCAAAAAAGCGTGACAGCACCAGGCGGTCCAGCGCCCACACGACGATCAGCGATGCACCCACCAGCGGAAAAATGATCGCCAGCCCGAGCATGATCACCATCGCGGTTTTCCATTTCGGCAGGTCATGGCGTAACGGCGGAACTCCCAGGCCACCCTGTGGCCGACGCTTCCACCAGATCACCACACCGCTGACGGCGCTGAGCAGGATCATCAGGCAGATCAGCAACACGATGATCTGGTTGATCGGGCCGAACATCTTGCCTTCGTGCAGCATCACGCCGGTTTCGGTGGCGCGGGCGACCAGGTTGTAGTGCGCCCAACGCACATCGGCGAGTACCTTGCCGGTGTACTGGTCCACATGCAGGGTGGCGTCGTTGCGCGGGTCGTTGGCGAACACCGCAAGGGTGAACACGCCCTCGGCGGTGGTAGGGAAGGTGATGCTGTAGCCGGGCTCGACCTTGCGCGCGGTGGCCAGGTCGACCACCTGTTGCAGGCGCAGGGTCGGCGCTGCCGGCGCTGAGTGCATCGCGCCGTGGTTCATGTGCTCGGCGTGGTCGCCGGACATGGGCATCGGGGTGTTTTCCAGGGCCCAGGGCACGGTCTGTTGAGTGGCGGTGTTGAGCACGCGCGCCTGTTGATCGGACTGCGGCACGTCGTTCCACATGGCCGCCGGGAATGTGTTCCACAGGTCAGCGTATTGCTTGCCCCAGAAGCCGGTCCAGGTCATGCCGCTGAGCAGCATCACCAGCAACAGTGACGCGCCCCAGAAGCCGGTGACCGCATGCATGTCGCGCCAGAACACCCGGCCACGACGGCTGAAACGCGGCCACAAAACGCCTGCCGAAGACTTGCCGCGCGGCCACCACAGGTACAGGCCCGATACCACCAGCATCACCCCCCAGCCTGCGACGAGTTCCACCAGACGGTCGCCGACGGTACCGATCATCAGCTCGCCATGCAGCGCACGGGCGATGGCTTGCAGGTTGTATTTCGAGTCCTGCTCACCGAGCACGGTGCCGCGATACGGGTCGACGAAGACCGTTACTTCGCGGCCGCCGTTATGCATCACGAACTGCGCGCTGCTGGTGGCGTTGGCCGGCGGCAGGTATTTGCTGATTGAGCCCTGAGGGTAAGCAGCCTTGGCGCGTTGCAGTTGTTCGTCGGCGCTCAGGGCATGTTCGGCGGCTGGCACGGTGAGCAGGTTGCCGTACATCAGCGGGTCGAGCTGGGGTTTGAACAGGTAGATGATGCCGGTGAGGGCCAGCAGCACCATGAAAGGGGCGACGAAGAGGCCGGCGTAGAAGTGCCAGCGCCAGGCCAGGTTGTAAAAGGAGATTTTTTGAGTGCTCATCAGGTGCTCCGCAAAGGCTTTAAAAGTTTTTGTCAGTTGTGCCGCCTTCGCGAGCAAGCCCGCTCCTACATTTGAAATGCATTCCAACTGTGGGAGCGGGCTTGCTCGCGAGGCTTTTAGAAGCTCATGTCCACCTTGGTCCACAGGGTACGACCAGGCTCCTTGATGGCCTGCGGGTCATTGGCCGGGTAGCCGAACCCGGCGTTGCCGGCCAGGTTCAAGTGCTCGGCGTAGGCCTTGCCAAACAGGTTGTCGACGCCGGTGCTGACCTTGAAGTGCTTGTTGATGCGGTACGTCGCGTTCAACGAGAACACGCCGAAACCGCCGCTCTTGTCGAAGTCCTTACCGACCACGTTGCCCTTGTTCTGGTCGATGCGATTTTGCGCGGCGACCACGCGCCACAAGGCGCCGGCACTCCAGTCATCCTCGCTGTAGGTGAGGCCCAGACGTGCGTCCAGCGGCGGCATTTGCGGCAGCGCCTTGCCGTCGCTGCTGTTCTTGCCCCAGGCGTAGGCGAGGGTGGCGTCGGCTTTCCAGTTGCGTGTCAGCTTGTACGCCGCGCCCAGTTCGCCGCCCATGATGCGGGCGTCGACGTTGCGGGCCTGGGAAGTCGTGCCCATCATCCCTGGCCGGTAGTCGAACAGGATGAAGTCCTGCACCCGGCCGATGTAGCCCGAGGCCCAGGCTTCAAGCGCCTCGGCTTTGTATTGCGCGCCGAAGTCGAGCTGGGTGGTTTTCTCCGGCTTCACACCGTCAAAGGCATTCGCCGAACCAGCCGCGCCGGTGTTGGGGGAAAACAGCTCCCAATAATCCGCAAAACGCTCCGAGTGGCCCAGGCCCGCGTAGAGGGTGGTGGGGCTGTCGGCCAGGTCGTGTTCATAACGCACGAAGCCCGATGGCAAGGTGTCAGCGCGGGTGTCGTCGGCGGTCGGATTGGCGCGAGTGCTCATGCCGGAGCCTGTGGTTTGCCGGAAGTCCTTGGCCGAGGCACGATCCAGGCGTGCGCCAGTGATCAGGCGGTCGCGGTCGGCGGCGTACCACGTGAGTTCGCCGAACACGCCGTAGTTGTGGAAGTTGGCATCCTTGACCTTGGGCAACTCCTTGTAGGTGTCGATGCCCATGCTGCTGCGCTGGCGGTGTTCGTTGGTCTGCGCGTCCAGGCCGCTGATCAGTTGCACATCGGCCCAGCGCCAGGTGGCCTTGATCCGCGCGCCGAGGGTACGCCGGTCGACGTTGGAGGCCATCGGCCCGGCCATCATGCCGGTGCCCGACGGTGTGCGCAGGCTGTAGTTGTCCATCACGTGGTCAGCGTAGTTGTAGTAGACCTGGGCCTCGACCTTATCCAGCACCTCGCCGATGTTGGATTTTTCGAAACGCAGCCCCAGGCTTTCGCGCAGGAACTGCGAGCCGTCCATGCCGCGCCCGGCGTAGCGTGCCTCGCCATCGCCACGGCCGGCGGTGAGTTCGAGCAGCGTGTCGGCGCCGGGGGTGAAACCGACCGCTACATCACCGTTCCACTTGTCATAGCGCGAGGCGACGGTGTCGTTATTGCCGTCCTTGTAGTCATCGGCATGCGCCTGGTTGCCGACCACGCGCACATAGCCCAAAGGCCCGCCGGCAGCGGCATCGATGACCTTGTCGAAGCGTCCGTTGGAGCCGGCCAGCACACTGGCATTGAGGCGCGTGCCCAGCTCGCCGAATGTCTCCGGCTCGCGCTCGAACAACACCGTGCCGGCGGATGCGCCGGGCCCCCAGAGTACGGTTTGCGGGCCTTTGATCACGGTGAGCTTGTCGTAGGTTTCCGGCGAGATGTACGAGGTCGGCGCATCCATGCGGCCGGGGCAGGCGCCGAGCATCATGCTGCCATTGGTGAGGATATTCAGGCGTGAGCCGAACATCCCGCGTAGCACCGGGTCGCCATTGGTGCCGCCGTTGCGCACCAGCGCGAAGCCTGGGATGGTCTTGAGGTAGTCACCGCCGTCACTGGCGGGCACGGGTTGGCGCGGGTCCTTGGGGTTGGTGACCACGGTCAACGGTGAGCTGGGAGCGATTGCGGTGATCACGGTGGGGCTGAGCTCGTGCTCAGCATGCTCATCGGCATACGCCTGTGGAGCCAGGAGTGCGCCGCATAGAACGGCGAACACAGGCGTGCTTCCCAAGCGGGTGTCAGCAGAAAACCTGGACATGACAAATTCCATCAATCAATCGTAAACAACACGGCCAGCAGCCTGCGGCTGTCTGTCTAAAGTCGGCCGGGGTGAAGTAACGGTGTGAAGTGCTTACGAAGCGATGGGCGGCGCGCGGCTGCGGGCGCCGGGGAAGATGCTCTGCCGGGCGTGGCCCAGGCGCGTTGCGGGGACAAGGGCGTTGGCTGGCGGCGGGGTGCCTAGGGTGACGTGGGAAACGCTGCCGGGCAGGGCGGGGCAGCTGAAGAGCAGGTCGCAATAGCCGCACTTTGCCCAGAGTGCGTGGTGTTCGTCAGGGGCCTTTTTGTGATGGGAATCGCCATGGTCGCCTGGCATCTCCATCGACATGCTCATCGACATACCGGCGTGATGATCCATCGGCATCGCTTGGGAAATCAGCGGACCGATAAAGATCATCAGCATGGCGAACAGGCTGATCCAACTGCCGCGCATTACGCGGTGGCGTGGAGACAGCCTGGCGCGAGGGGCGCCCATCTGGAGTCTGCCTATTGGGCGTGTTTATGCGCGTGTGTGGCCATTGGCGGCACTTTCTGTACCGACACTTGCACCTCGACCTTGCCGGCCTTTTCGAAGGTCAGGGTCAGCGGGAATTGCTTGCCGTCGGCCAACAGGCTGCGATCCTTAAGGCCCAGTAGCATCACGTGATACGCCATCGGCGCAAAGGTCAGCTCGCCCTTGGCGGGGACGGCGACGCTGGGCACCTGCTGCATCTTCATCAAGTCGCCCTGCATCACATGCTCATGCAGCTCGGCCTTGTCGGCCACCGGCGTCTCGACGCTGAGCAGACGGTCCGGGGTCACTCCGGTGTTATGAATCACGAAATACGCCGCGACAGTCGGCGCGTTGGGCGGCAACTCCTGGGACCAGGGGTCGCTGACCAGCAAGTCGCCGGCCTTGTAGTCATCGGCATTGGCAGCACTGAACACCGGCAGCAACAACGCGGCCAGAAGCAGGGAAGATTTAAGCATGGCAGTTCTCCAGAACGGTTCTAAACGCAGTTCACTTGCGAAGGATCAGACCGTTGGAGACGCGCGCGGGTTGAGACTCGGCCATTGCTGGCGCGGGGTAGGGTTTTGCAGCTGGGGCGGCGGCAGGCTTTGCACCGCCTCGAACCGCGTGACATACAACTGCGGCATATGCCCCGGCAACGCCACCAACGGCGCCGAGCCCGAGCAACACCAGCAATGCTGCATGGCGGAGTGATCGTCCTGTTGCGGCGCCGGAATTTCCAGCTTGCCCAGGGCAATGGTCTTCAGGCTGGCACCATTGGAGGAGCAGAAACTGCCCCACATCAAGCGTTTGATCGGATCGTCTGATTGCTGCATCGCGCTGGCCATCGGCATGGCAAAGGCGTTGAACAGCGCTGCCAGGCAGGCGATCCAAGCGATTGCAAAGCGTTGACGGGCCATGGCGGATAATCCGTAGGGTTAAACGATCAGGGGGATATTTAGCCTGATCGGTGGGGATAAGTAAAAAGTGTGGGTGTGGTTTGGTGTCGCAGTGACTGGTTACAGGATAGACGGGAACCACGGATTGCCAATTTTTGCAGATTAGGCGCGATGCTCAAGGCGCTGCGCAAACCTGTGGGAGCTTGCTTACCTGTGATGGCATCGGGATCTGCGCATTTTTTAATGGCTTAAGAGCAATTTGTAGTGAGCGGGCTTGTCCCGCGCTGGGGACTGCGAAGCGGCCCTAAAACCTGGCATCGCGTGTTACCTGAAAAAACGCGGTGGCCTTATTGGGGCCGCTTCGCAGCCCAGCGCGGGACAAGCCCGCTCACTACATTGTGTCGACAGCGTCGACACAATGGGTGACGTAGAGTCGCAAATTATGCAGTGGGAACTCCGTGGACCTGCATATCAACACCCAGTGCTTTTCTAATCACCGCAAAAATTGCCGCGAGGTTATCCATGCTTGGATTGCCACTGGCCGACAGCATTCGGTGCAGGCTTTTACTCGGTTTGGCCGTTTCTTTCGCAAGGCCTTCAAAGCCTACTGTGGCGTTGACCAGATCACGCAGAATGACACGTGAAACTTCCGGCTCACCATTGAGAAACAACGTAGCAGCCTCATCAAGGAGAGCCTGGGCAAATTCAGGGTCGCGCTGAGCACGTTCGGCGATGGTGTGTTTGTAGCTGCGGGTGAGCGCCATGTCGGTTACCTCTGTTGTTTCAATTTCTTGTCACGCTGATGTTCATTGATCAGCGACTTCACGACTTTGATATCGCGTTTTTGACTGGACTTGTCGCCACCACCGAAAAGGATGATTAATCGGTGGGCTTCTTGTATCAGATAGATTCGCAGGCCTGGTCCCCAGTCGATGCGGTATTCGCCCAACCCATCGAACCACTTGATGTTGCTGGTGTTGCCCATTTCAAGTCGAACCAAAGCGGTGGAAACTCTGGTGGCTGCCGGCACACTCAAGGATGAAAACCACTCATTGAACGGGCTGGACTGGTTATCGCGTCGGTATTCTTCAATCTCAATCATTAGCCGTCCTGAAGGTAACAAATAGGTTACTGATCAAGCAAGCGAGCGATCCTGACTTACCGAATGAAATTTGCCAACGCGGTGAGTGTTTCATCAGGCGACAAGAATTCCCGATCTACTTGAGCCAGCACGGGCCGCTTCAACACCAGTACCGGTACTCCGCGCTCCCGTGCCACTTCCAGCTTCGGCTCGGTCGCGGTGCTGCCGCTGTTCTTGCTGATCAGCACATCAATCTGCCGTCGCTCAAACAACGCCCGTTCGTCTTCGATCAAAAACGGCCCACGCGCCCCGATCACTTCACACCGCTCATTCCCCGGATACACCTCCAGCGCGCGCAGCGTCCAGAACTGGTCCTGCGGGATTTCATCGAGGTGTTGCAGCGGTTCGCGACCCAAGGTGAAAAGGGGGCGCTTGAAGGGCTTCAACGCTTCGATCAATTGAGCCCAATCACTGACCTCACGCCAATCATCCCCCGCCTGCGGCCGCCACGCCGGTCGGCGCAGGGCCCAACACGGTACACCGCACACCTTTGCAGCCTCGGCGGCATTGCGGCTGATCTGCGCGGCATACGGATGGGTCGCATCGAGCATCAGGCTAATCCCCTCATCCCGAACAAACTGCGCCAAACCCTCAGCGCCACCGTAACCGCCGACCCGCACTTGGCAGGTCAGGTCAGTAGGCACGCGGCCAACGCCGGCCAAACTGTAGATATGTTCCGGGCCCAAGGTCCGTGCAATGGCCAGCGCTTCAGTCACGCCGCCCAGCAGCAGGATGCGTTTCATCGCGGCTTGACCACTTCCAGCAAGGTGATCGGCAACGCCTGGCGCCACGTATCGAATTCCCCCAGCGGCTGAGCCTGAGCGACATGGATGCGCGTCAGTTCGCCGCCATGCTGGACGCGCCAGTTCATCAAGGTCATTTCACTTTGCAGGGTCACTGCGTTGGCGACCAACCGGCCGCCAGGACGCAGGTGTTGCCAGCAGGTGTCGAGCACGCCTTCGCGAGTAACGCCGCCGCCGATGAAGATGGCGTCCGGTGCTTCCAGGTCGAGCAACGCATCGGGGGCCTTGCCGCGAATCAGTTGCAGGCCGGGCACGCCAAGGGCGTCGCGGTTGTGTTCGATCAGGCCTTGGCGACCCTCGTCGGCTTCAATCGCCAGCGCACGGCAACTCGGGTGTGCACGCATCCATTCAATCCCGATGGAGCCGCTGCCCGCGCCCACATCCCACAGTAATTCGCCGGGCATCGGCGCAAGGCGGGCGAGGGTCATGGCGCGGACATCGCGTTTGGTCAGTTGGCCGTCGTGTTTGAACGCCGAATCCGGCAGGCCGGCGAGGCGCGACAGGCGGTGTGTGTCGTCAGACACCAGGCAGTCGATGGCGACGAGATTCAAATCGGCGACCGAGGTGTGCTCCCACGACTGCGCCAGCCCGTCGATACGCCGCTCATTCGCGCCGCCCAGGTGTTCAAACACAGACAAACGGCTAGGGCCGAATCCGGACTCACTCAGCAACGACGCAATCAACGCAGGGCTACGCCCGTCATTGCTCAACACCAACACGCGCACACCACTGGCCAGATGCGCCTTCAACGCCGCCAACGGCCGCGCCACCACGGATAGCGTCACCACCTCCTGCAACGGCCAACCCAACCGCGCCGCCGCCAACGATACCGACGAAGGCGCTGGCAAAATCAGCAGCTCATCCGCCGTCACCTGTCGCGCCAAACTCGCCCCCACGCCGTAAAACATCGGGTCGCCACTGGCCAGCACACAGACAGGCTCGCCTCGCCGCGCCAGCACAGGCTCCAGCGAAAACGGACTCGGCCACATTTCGCGCTCGCCACGAATGCACACCGGCAACAGGTCCAACTGGCGTTGACCCCCTATAATCCGCGAGGCGCGCAACAGGGCATGCCGGGCATTCCTGCCCAGCCCTTTGAAGCCGTCTTCACCGATGCCTACAACCGTCAGCCAGGGCGACATATGAATTCCTTGAACGACATCCGACGGGCAGGCTTTTCATGCCGCCGGACAAAGCAGGCATAATACCGCGCCTTTACCCGCGAACCGGTAGCCCCGTGAACCAGACGCCCGCTGTGAATACCTTGCGCCCCTCGGCTTGTCCGGGGTTGCTGCGTATTGTCCAGGCGCTGGACGGCGGCATTTGCCGGATCAAATTGGCTGGCGGATCAATCACCGCCGCGCAAGCCCACGCGGTCGCCGACGCGGCCCAGGCCTATGCGGGTGGGGTGATCGAGGCGACCAACCGCGCCAACCTGCAGATTCGCGGGATCGGCGCCGAGCAGGACGCGTTGATTGCCATGCTGCTGTCCGCCGATCTCGGCCCGAGCAACGCCGCCGGCGACGATGTGCGCAACCTGATGCTCAGCCCCAGCGCCGGTATCGACCCGCAGATGCTGTTCGACACCCGCCCGCTGGCCGATCAGATCCTCGCCACCCTGCAAAACCACCCACGTTTCCATGAGCTGTCGGCCAAGTTCGCTGTGCAGTTGGATGGCGCAGAGGCCCTGGCGATGCTCGAACATCACCATGACCTGTGGCTTTCGGCGTTTGTACGCGAGGGTGAGACGCTGCTCGCGTTCGGCCTGGCCGGTTGCCCGGGGCTGGATGCGCCGCTGGCGGCAGTGCCTCTGACGCAAGGCCACGCGCTGGTGGTGGCCGTGCTGGAAGTATTTTTAGACCTTGCTACCCCAGAGCAGACCCGAATGCGCCATCTGCCTGTGGATACTTTGCTGAGCCGTCTAACTCTGCCGCTGCTGCCAGTCGACAGCTTCCATCGCCCGCCCAGCGGCGCTTTGCTGCACCTCGGCACTTATCCACAAGATCAAAAAAATCAGTTCTACGTCGCCGCCATCGCACCTCTGGGTCGCCTGGACTCGACGATGCTCAACGGCGCCGCGCAACTCGCCAGCGAGTACGGCGACGGCACCTTGCGCTTCACCCCCTGGCAGGGCGTGCTACTGCCCTCCGTCGAAAAACCTCACACCGTGACCGAACGCCTGGCGCAGTTGGGCTTTCTCTGCTCCATCGACCAACCCCTGGCGCGCATGAAAGCCTGCACCGGTTCCAGGGGGTGCGGCAAAGCCCTGGCCGACACCAAGGCTGATGCGGTGCAACTCGCCGCGCTGAAACCCGATCACGACGTGCACCTGTCCGGCTGCCCACGTTCCTGCGCCGCTGCGCACGTCGCGCCGGTGACTTTGCTGGCCGTGAGCCCCGGCCACTACGACCTCTATTTCCGCGAAGCAGCCCATCCCGGTTTCGGCCGGCTGCACGCGCGCAACCTTTCCATTGAAGCGACGGGCGCCTTGCTGCGCGCTCGCCCACGGAGCAACACCGATGATTGATTACATCCGCGACGGTCAGGAGATCTATCGCAACTCCTTCGCCATTATTCGCGCGGAAGCCAAGTTGGACCGCATCCCGGCCGACCTGGAAAAACTCGCGGTGCGCGTGATTCATGCCTGCGGCATGGTCGATGCCATCGACGGCCTGCAGTTCTCCGAAGGCGCAGGCAAGGCCGGGCGCGATGCGTTGGCCGCTGGCGCGCCGATTCTGTGTGATGCGCGGATGGTGTCCGAAGGCGTGACCCGCACGCGCCTGCCGGCCAATAACCAAGTGATCTGCACCCTGCGCGACGACAGCGTGCCGGAGCTGGCACGGGCGTTGGGCAACACCCGTTCCGCTGCCGCCCTGGAACTCTGGCGCCCGCACCTTGAAGGCAGCGTGGTGGTGATCGGCAACGCGCCGACCGCGTTGTTCTACCTGCTGGAAATGCTCGATGCCGGCGCACCGAAACCGGCGTTGATCCTCGGCTTCCCGGTAGGTTTTGTGGGCGCCGCTGAATCCAAGGCGATGCTGGCCGCCGACAGCCGCGGCGTGCCATTTGTGATCATGCAGGGCCGCCTGGGCGGCAGTGCGATGGCCGCCGCAGCGGTGAATGCCCTGGCCACGGAGGTCGAATAATGCAGGCACGCGGACGTTTGATCGGCTTGGGCGTTGGCCCCGGTGATCCCGAACTGATCACCCTCAAGGCGCTGCGCCTGCTGCGCGAATCGCCTGTCGTGGCGTACTTCGTGGCCAAGGGCAAGAAGGGCAACGCCTTCGGCATCATCGAAGATCACCTGGTGCCGCAGCAGACCCTGATGCCGCTGGTGTACCCGGTGACCACCGAAGCGCTGCCGGCGCCGATGTCCTACGAGCAAGTGATCAGCGATTTCTACGACGCCGCCAGTGCCGACGTCGCCGCGCATTTGGACGCTGGCCGCGATGTGGCGGTGATCTGCGAAGGCGACCCGTTCTTCTACGGCTCCTACATGTACCTGCACGACCGTCTCGCCGAACGCTACGAAGCGCAAGTCATCCCAGGGGTGTGCTCGATGCTAGGTGGCGCCTCGGTGCTGGGGGCGCCGTTGGTGTATCGCAACCAGAGCCTGTCGGTGTTGTCAGGCGTGTTGCCACATGACGACCTCAAGCGTCGCCTGGCGGATGCCGACGCGGCGGTGATCATGAAGCTGGGCCGTAACTTCCCCAAAGTGCGTCAGGTGCTCGCAGAGCTCGGCCTGGCCGGGCGTGCGCTGTATGTGGAGCGCGCGACCATGGCGAACCAGAAAATCGTGCCGTTGGACCAGGTGGAGCCGATGTCGTCGCCGTACTTTTCGCTGATCATCGTGCCTGGCGAACGGTGGCAAGGTTGATGCGCCCGGCGATTGTCATCCTGGGGCAGGGCAGCCTGGCCACAGCGCGCCAGATCCAGCAGGTTTACCCTGGCGCAGTGATCCACGGCTTGGCCGCACGTGTTGAAGGGGCTGACCAGGCCTATAGCGAGTTCGGCGCGACCCTGCGCCAGCTCTATCAACAAGGCACGCCGCTGATTGCCCTGTGCGCCGCCGGCATCGTCATTCGCACCCTGGCGCCATTACTGCTGGAAAAAGGCGAAGAACCCGCCGTGCTGGCCGTGGCCGAAGACGGCAGTGCTGTAGTGCCGTTGCTCGGTGGCCTTGGCGGGGTGAATGTCATGGCCCGCGAAATCGCCGCTGCCTTGAACGTTGCCGCTGCAATCACCACCAGTGGTGAGTTGCGTTTCGGCACCTGCCTGCTCAATCCGCCCGCGGGGTATGAACTGGCGGATCTGGAGCTGGGTAAGCGTTTTGTCTCGGACCTGCTGGCCGGCGAAAGCGTGCGCATCGAAGGCGCGGCGCCGTGGCTGGCGCAGGCCAACTTGCCGCAGGATCAACAGGCGCGCCTGGCGATTCTTGTGGGCAGCGCCGAGCGCACGCCGGCGGCCAATGAGTTGCTGATCTATCCGAAGAATGTATGTGTGACCTGCAAACCAGGCGCTCAGTTGGGTGAGCGTGTGCGCAGGGCATTGCATGAGGCGGGTATCGCCGTGCAATCCCTGGCCTGCTTGCTGGCCAGTGATACGCAGATGGCCGAAGCATCGTTGCATGAAGCGGCTCTGGAACTCGGCGTACCGCTGCGGTTTGCCAGCGTTACCCAGAACGCCGATATCCTCATCAACGTTGCCGAGCAACCGCTGGACTTGGCGCAAATCGGTCGCCCCCGTGGCCGACTGGCCGTGATCGGCCTGGGCCCTGGGGCTGCCGAATTGATGGTGCCGGCGGTGAAAGCCGAACTGGCGCGTTGCACTGACGTGCTTGGCTACGAAACCTACGTGCGCATGGCCGGGCCGTTCCGCGACGATCAGGTGCAGCACTGCACCGACAACCGCGAAGAAATGCAGCGTGCGCGCCACGCCTTCGAGCTGGCCGCGCAGGGCCGTTCGGTGGTGGTGGTGTCGTCCGGCGACCCTGGCGTATTTGCCATGGCCGCCGCGGTTATCGAGGCCTTGCACGAGTCCAGCGACCCGGCCTGGCATCAGGTCGACCTGGAAATCCTGCCCGGTGTCTCGGCCTCCCTGGCCACCGCCGCCCAGGCCGGTGCGCCGTTGGGCCATGACTTCTGCGTGATGTCGTTGTCGGACAACCTAAAACCCTGGTCGATCATCGAAAAGCGCCTGGACCTGGCGTCCCAGGCCGATCTCGCCCTGGCGTTCTACAATCCGATTTCCCGTTCGCGGCCGTGGCAACTGGGGCGTGCCCTGGAAATCGTCGCGCTGCATCGCACGCCGCACACGCCGGTGGTGCTGGGCCGCGATATTGGCCGTCCGGGGCAGACTTTGCGTGTCACCACGTTGGGGCAACTGACGCCGGACCAAGTGGACATGCGCACCATGGTGCTGATCGGCTCGTCCACCACCTGCACATTCCCCCGTGCCGGTGGCGGTGAATGGGTATACACACCGCGCTGGTACGGCGAGAAACCTGCCTGCTGAAAACGGCCCGCAGGTTGCCGGAAAGCTCCGAATGATCCAGGGATTTTCCTGGCGTTGTTCGGGGCTTTTTCTTTTTTTTGCGACGACGTCTGGAAACTCACCCGTTACGCCGCGCGATTGCTGGACGCGGTGGTTTGACGAGGTGCGTCAAGGGATGTTTGTCGTCTGGCAAGCCCGTCGGTGGGTGGACTAGGGTGGACATAAGCCCCGAATTGGGGTGCTTGTGGAGAATCAAAATGGAGCGACATCACAGAAGGATCAACAGTACAAAAAGGCGCAAATTGATTGCTGCCTACAAACTGCCGGGAGCGCCAGGAACGCTGAAGGCATTGCCGCTGGACACTAGGGACGATTTCAACGCGGCGGTGGTCAACAACAGCGTGATTTCGTTTGCCGATGGCCTGTCGGGCCTGAACCGGGAATACATTCGCAAGAGCTATCTGCTGGCCAGCAGCTACGTCAGCGATGTGTTGAAAATCCAGCGCGGTACCGAGGTCTGGTACGAGGAATTTATCAAGGTGATGGTCGGTTTGGGCTGGCTGCCGGTGCGCAGCCGTTTCGAGCGGGTCTCACGTTCGGGCAAGGGGCTGACCGTGCAGTTGGCGGTGTTGAATATCATCGGCGCCATGCTGGCGTCGACGTCATTGTCGGCAGCGTTGCTCGCGGCTTTGCCTAAATTGGCCGCCGATGCATTGGAGGCATTGAAGCAGACGCCTGCGAATTTCGAGCTGTTCAAACGCAACAGCGCGGTACACCAGGGCGGTGATTTCGGCCTGGCGTCCTGTGCCGAAACAGAGGGTGAATTGATGATGGTGCTGGTGACCTACAGCACCCACAGCGTGAGTAAACAGGTAGGGCTGCCATTCCTGGAGTGGGACAGTTCTTCGTTCGAGGCCTTCAGCGGGCAGACGTGCCTGGTGCTGAATACCTCGGTGGTCAACGAAAAGACTCTCCAATTGATGCGCGAGAGCGCGGGTGACAAGGTGCAACTGGCGATCGCCAAGTACCGGATCTAGGGCACCAGGTAGCCGCGCACCCCGGTAAAGATGATTTGCGCGGCCAAGGCGCACACAAACAACCCCATCAACCGACTGACAATCTGCAAGCCCTGGTCACCGAGGATGCGTTCGATACGGTTGGACAGGTACAGCACCACGCCGACCGTGAGGCTGGCCAGGGCGATGCTGAGGATGGCGGTGAGCTTGTCATCCCAGTGCGGCTGGCTCACACCCATCACCAACAGTGCGCCAATGGTGCCGGGGCCGACGGTGAGGGGAATGGTCAGCGGTACGATGGTCACGTCCTGCTGCACGTTGTCGGTCTGCACAGCCGATTTGCCTTGGGCCATGCCCAGGGCCGAGATAAACAGCACACTGCCGGCGCCGATGCGGAAGGCGTCGACGGTGATGCCGAACACGCTGAAAATCACCCGGCCGAACAGGTAGAGCAACACGCTCGAGACCAGGGTCGCCAGCGCCACTTTCCAGGCCAGGCGCCGCCGCTCTTTGCTGGAGTACCCGCGAGTGAGGCTGATAAAGCAGGACAGCACGAAGAAAGGGCTGTAAAGCACCAGCATTTTCAGGTAGACGCTGAATAACACGTGGAGCATGTGAGTGGCTCGCGGGCGGAAAAAGTGTTGAGAGTCTATCAGGCGACAGAGACCAAATGTGGGAGTGAGCAAGCCCGCTCCTACATGGGTACTGCATTACACGTCAGGAGGGTGCGTGCTCTGGACGCTGCTGACGCTGCGCCACCCAAAACTCCACCAACTCACGCAACTGCGACAACTCCACCGGCTTGGCCATGTGCCCGTCCATACCAGCCTGGCGTGCGCGCTCTTTATGTTCCGAAAGGATATGCGCCGTCAGCGCCACCACGGGTGTGCGAATGCGCTGGTGGCTGACTTCCCACGCACGCAGTTGCTGAGTCGCCGAGAAGCCATCGAGGATTGGCATTTCGCAGTCCATCAACACTAGGTCATAACGCTGGGCTTTCATCGCCTCCAGCGCTTCCTCGCCGTTGCTGGCGGTGTCCGGGTTGAGGTTGAGCTTGCCGAGCATGCCACGGATCACTTTAGTGGAAATGCTGTTGTCTTCGGCCACCAGGATGCGGAAATCGCTGGGTACGGTGACGGCGGCTGGTGCGCTGAGCACCGCGCGCGGTTGCACGTTGCCCTTGCTGCGCTGGGTCAGTTCATCCGCCAAGGTCGTCTTGAGTGTGTAACCGGCGACTGGCTTGGCGAGGATACGTTTGATCCCGCAATTGCGCGCGATGATCTTGCTTGGCGCATTGCTGATGCCGGTGAGCATGATCAGCAGGATGTCGTGGTTCAGGCTTGGGTCTTCCTTGATCTTTGCCGCCAGTTGCATGCCGGTCATGCCGGGCATGTTCTGGTCCAGCAGCACCACGTCGAAGTAGTCACGCAGGTGCGCCTTGGTGCGCAGTAACGCCAGGGCTTCCTTGCCCGATGGCACGGCGCTGACGTTAAGGCCCCAGGCCGAGCATTGCTGCACCAGCACTTTGCGGCAGGTGTCGTTGTCGTCCACCACCAGCACCCGCGCGCCTTTGAGCGGGCCGTCTAGGTCGGAGGTCGGGTGTTCCAGGCGTTCCGGGTCCAGCGGCAAGGTCAGCCACAGGGTGCTGCCCTGATGGCTGCCGCTCTTGATGCCGAACTCGCCGTTCATCAGCAGGATCAACTGACGGGCGATAACCAGGCCCAAGTGGCCGTTCAAGCGGGTGGCCGAGAAGAAATTCTTGCTGTGCAGTTCGCTGTGCAGAAGGGCGTCGCGCTCGGCCGCTTCCATCGGCAGGCCGCTGTCCTGGACGGCAATGCGCAGGCGTGGCGTGGTGCTGCGGTCGTCCAGGGCAACCACGATCAGCACTTCGCCTTCGTCGGTTTTTTTCAGGGCATTTTCCAGCAGGCTCAACATGGCCTGACGCAGGCGCGTCGGGTCGCCGCTGATCACGCGGGGCACCTGGGGCTGGATAAAGCTGATCAGTTCGACGTTCTGCTGTTCGGCCTTGGCGCGGAAGATGCTCAGGCAATCTTCGATCAGCGCGTTGAGGTCGAACTGCACGTCGTCCAGTTCGATCTGGCCGGACTCCAGCTTGGAGATGTCGAGGATTTCGTTGATCAGGGTAAGCAGTTCATTGCCCGCGCTGTGGATGGTTTGCACGTAGTCGCGCTGTTTCACCGACAGCGGCGTGCCCAGCAGCAGCTCGGTCATGCCTAGCACGCCGTTCATGGGTGTACGGATTTCGTGGCTGATCTTGGCCAGGAACTCGGCCTTGGCGGCGATCTCGGCATTGCTCGCTGCCAGGTCGCGACTGAGGCTGAAACGTGCCTCGACAATCGCGCGCTGGCGTTCGCCTAACGCCAGGCTCATCAACAAGCCGCTGAGGCAGATGAACGCCAGCAGCGTGACTATCAGGCCCTGGGGCGAAATCATCGTCAGGCCAAGCAGCGCCGGCAGGATGATCAGCGTACCGATGTTGAATACCACCATTGCCGCCACGAACAAGCGTGCCGGGCGGTAGCCTTTCTGCCAGTGATAGGCCGAGATAAACAGCATGCTCAAGCCAGCCAGGGCCACCAGCGCGTACGTGATGATGTTCAGCGGCAGGGTGTTGACGAACAACAGCAGCAGGCCGCACAGCACGATGATCAGGATATCGGCCATCAACAGCTTGTTCAGTGGATGTGGGCCCAGAGGCATGAAGAAACGGTAGGCGAACATCAGCCCGCAGGGCGCGGTCAGTAGCAACGCCAGGTAGGCGCCCGGTGTCTGGATTGCATGCCAGTTCGGCAGCCATGGGCCCAACAGGTTCAGCAATAGCGCCAGGCTGAGCATCAACAGCGCTTCGCAGGCCGCCAGCCACAGGCTGCTGCGCGATCGGTGGTAGGCGAAGCGCGTGAGGTTGTGCAGGATCAGCATCAGCAGGCAGCCGAACAATAGCCCGTAGATCAGCGTCTGGGTCTGGTCGGCGGCGGCGAGCACAGCCGGTTCCAGGGTGATATACGGGCGCAGTTCGTGCTCCGAGACCAGGCGCAGGTAAACCTCTAACGGTTTCTGGCTCTGGGGCATCGGCAGCATGAAGTCGCTGCTGGGCAACGGCCGCTCAGTCTGGGGCTGGCGCGTGCCGGTGCTCTGTTGTTCCACCAGGGTATCGCCGTCCAGTACATAGAGGTTCAGGTGGGACAAATCCGGGGCAAATACCCGCAGCACTTGCTCGTGCTTGCCGGGTTGCAACTTAAAACGTATCCACAGCGCGCCGTTCGGTTGCGCGGCGCTAATGCGGTCCAGTTCGATGGGGCTGAATTGATTGGTGTAGCGTGGGGAGCGGATGTCGCTGAGCTGCAGGTCGGCCTGTTCATCAAGCAATACTGCCCAGCCACTGCCTTGCGCGGCGGCCTGGGCCGGGAACAGGCAGAGCAGCGTCAGCAGGCTGACAGTAAAACCTATGGCGATCCTGAGCCAGCGCACGGCGAAATCCCTTCGTAGGTTGAGGCACGGCGTAACTATGCGCGGGGAGGCCTGTATACGGCAAGGGCCTGAGGCCCTTGCCTAGCCGAACGGATAGCTACTGACGTCGGCTGCTTAGCTGTTTTCGCCACGTTCGCGGGCGATGGCGCGGTAGCCGATGTCCTTGCGGTAGAAGCAGCCTTTCCAATCGATTTTCGCGGCCAGCTTATACGCTTGCTGCTGCGCGGCGTCGACACTGGCGCCCATGGCGGTGGCGCACAACACACGGCCACCGGCGGTCACGACCTGGCCATCCTTCAGCGCGGTGCCCGCATGGAACACCTTGCCTTCCAGCGTAGCTGCAGCGTCGAGGCCTTCGATGACGTCGCCCTTGGCGTAGTCGGCAGGGTAACCACCGGCCGCCAGCACAATGCCAACGCTCGGACGTGGGTCCCATTGCGCTTCAACCTTGTCCAGGGCCTGGGCCAGGGCGGCTTCCACCAACAGCACCAGGCTCGATTGCAGGCGCAGCATCACCGGTTGGGTTTCCGGGTCGCCAAAGCGGCAGTTGAACTCGATGACTTTCGGGTTGCCGGCTTTGTCGATCATCAAACCGGCGTACAGGAAGCCGGTGTAGACATTGCCCTCATCGGCCATGCCACGCACGGTTGGCCAGATCACCAGGTCCATCACGCGCTTGTGCACGTCGGCGGTGACGACCGGGGCAGGGGAGTAGGCACCCATGCCGCCGGTGTTCGGGCCGCTGTCGCCGTCGCCGACGCGTTTATGGTCCTGGCTGGTGGCCATCGGCAATACGTTCTTGCCGTCTACCATCACGATAAAGCTGGCTTCTTCGCCGTCGAGGAACTCCTCGATCACCACGCGGGAACCTGCGTCACCGAAAGCGTTGCCGGCGAGCATATCGCGCACGGCGTCTTCGGCTTCTTGCAGGGTCATGGCGACGATCACGCCTTTACCAGCGGCCAGGCCATCGGCCTTGATCACGATTGGCGCACCTTTTTCACGCAGGTAAGCCAGGGCCGGCTCGATCTCGGTGAAGTTCTGGTAGTCGGCGGTCGGGATCTTGTGGCGCGCCAGGAAATCCTTGGTGAACGCCTTGGAGCCTTCCAGCTGGGCAGCGCCGGCGGTTGGGCCGAAGCAGTCCAGGCCACGGCTGCGGAACAGGTCCACCACGCCGGCAACCAATGGGACTTCCGGACCGACGATGGTCAGGGACACATTCTTTTCAGCAAAGTCGGCCAGTTGCTCAAGGGCGAGCACGTCGATAGCAACGTTCTCGCACTTGGCTTCAATGGCGGTGCCGGCGTTGCCGGGTGCAACGAACACTTTCTGGACGCGCGGGTCCTGGGCAACTTTCCAGGCCAGGGCGTGTTCACGGCCACCGCTGCCAATGATAAGGACGTTCAAGTCAGACTCCTTCGGAGGAAGTTACAAGCTGCAAGCTACAAGTTAAGAGCAATCTGCATTGCTCTGAAGTGCAGCATGCGACTTTGAATTTTAGAGGCTGCAAGCAAGATCAAAAGCGGCAAAGTCCTGCTTTTACTTGTCGCTTGCAGCTTGAAACTTGCCGCTCCACGCTAGTGGATTAGTGACGGAAATGGCGCATGCCGGTGAAGACCATGGCGATGCCGGCTTCGTCAGCGGCAGCGATGACTTCAGCATCACGCATCGAACCACCCGGCTGGATGACGGCGGTAACGCCGGCTTTTGCGGCATTGTCCAGGCCATCACGGAACGGGAAGAACGCATCGGAAGCCATTACCGAACCCACGACCTGCAAACCGGCGTGTTCAGCCTTGATCGCGGCGATACGCGCCGAGTTCACGCGGCTCATCTGGCCGGCGCCGACGCCGATGGTCTGGCGGTTCTTGGCGTAGACGATGGCGTTGGATTTAACGTACTTGGCCACTTTCCAGGCGAAGATCAGGTCGTTGATCTCTTGCTCGGTCGGTGCGCGCTTGGTCACCACTTTCAGGTCTTCGCTGCCGATCATGCCGATGTCGCGGCTCTGGACCAGCAGACCCCCGTTGACGCGCTTGTAGTCCCAGGCAGCGGCGCGGTCAGCCGACCACTCGCCGCAGGCCAGCAGGCGCACATTGGCCTTGGCGGCGACGATGGCGCGGGCTTCTTCGCTGACGCTTGGCGCGATGATCACTTCGACGAACTGACGCTCGACGATCGCCTTGGCGGTCTCGGCATCCAGTTCACGGTTGAAGGCGATGATGCCGCCGAAGGCCGATTCGGTGTCGGTGGCGTAGGCCAGTTCGTAGGCCTGGCGAATGCCGCCTTCAGCGTCCGGGCTCACGGCCACGCCGCACGGGTTGGCGTGCTTGACGATCACGCAGGCCGGTTTGACGAAGCTTTTCACGCATTCCAGCGCGGCGTCGGTGTCGGCCACGTTGTTGTAGGACAGCTCTTTACCTTGCAGTTGGGTCGCGGTGGCGATGCCGACTTCGGCCGGTTTTGCCTCAACGTAGAACGCCGCGCTCTGGTGCGGGTTCTCGCCGTAGCGCATTTCCTGGGCCTTGATGAACTGGCTGTTGAAGGTGCGCGGGAACTGGCTGCGGCCTTCGGTCGAGAGTGTTTCAGCGGCCTGGTTCACGGTGCCCATGTAGTTGGCGATCATGCCGTCGTAGGCGGCGGTGTGTTCGAACGCCTTGAGCATCAGGTCGAAACGCTGGGCGTAGGTCAGGCCACCGGCTTTCAGGCTTTCTAGCACCTGGGCGTAGTCGCTGGCGTTAACCACGATGGCCACGTCTTTGTGGTTCTTGGCCGCCGAGCGCACCATGGTTGGGCCGCCGATATCGATGTTTTCGATAGCGGTCGGCAGGTCGCAGCCTGGCTTGTTGATGGTGGCTTCGAACGGGTAGAGGTTAACGGCCACCAGGTCGATCGGCTTGATGCCGTGCTCGGTCATGATTGAGTCGTCGATACCGCGACGGCCGAGAATGCCGCCGTGGATTTTCGGGTGCAGGGTCTTGACCCGACCGTCCATCATTTCTGCGAAACCGGTGTAGTCCGCCACTTCCACTGCGGCCACGCCGTTGTCCTGCAGCAGTTTGAAGGTCCCGCCCGTGGAGAGGATTTCCACACCCAGGGCTTCCAGCTCCCGGGCAAATTCGAGGATCCCGGTCTTGTCGGAAACACTGATCAAGGCGCGGCGGATCGGCAGGCGGGTAGTCTGGTCGGTCATTTCAATTTCCATCAAAAGCAAAGGAGTCAGCAAAAAAGGCGACCGGTTTTACGCGGGCGCCTTTCTGTTTGGATTGAATGCTTACAGCAAATCGTATTGTTTGAGCTTTTTGCGCAAGGTGCCACGGTTGAGGCCCAGCAACTCACTGGCTTTGGTCTGGTTGCCCTTGACGTAGTTCATCACGCTTTCGAGCAAGGGCGCCTCGACTTCGGAGAGCACCAGGTTGTACACGTCCGTGACGGAAGCGCCCTCAAGGTGGGCGAAATAATTGTGCAGCGCCTTCTCGACACTCCCGCGAAGGGTTTGGCCTTCTTCGCTCGGCGTGTTGAGGTGCTGTTTCAAATTGACGTTGTCGCTCACGGGTGTTGTTCCACTCACTAAAGTCTCGGTCATCATCGTCATGCGGCCACCCCCTTTGCATCCCCTGTTTCCAGGCTGTTGTCACGTTCGGCGAAGAACTCACGAACGGTGGCGACCTGTGCCTGCGTTTCATCCAAACGATTGAACTGGGCGCGAAACTCCTTGGCGCCCGGCAAGGTTGCGAGATACCAGCCGACATGCTTGCGAGCAATGCGCACGCCCATCACGTCTCCGTAGAAGACGTGCAGGGCATTCAAATGCTCTAGCAGAATACGTTCCACCTCGACCAACCCTGGCGCCGGTAACACTTCGCCGGTACGCAGGAAATGCTCGATCTCACGAAAAATCCACGGACGCCCCTGGGCGGCCCGGCCAATCAACAAACCATCGGCGCCGGTTGCGTGCAGTACGCGCCGGGCTTTCTCGGCTGAGTCGATGTCGCCATTGGCAAACACCGGCATCGACACCGCCTGCTTGATCGCAGCAATGGTGTCGTACTCGGCTTCACCGGTGTAAAGGTCGGCGCGGGTGCGGCCATGCACCGCCAGCGCTGTAATTCCTGCCTGTTCGGCGATCTTCGCCACCGTCAGGCCGTTCTTGTTATCCCGGTCCCAACCGGTACGAATCTTCAGGGTGACCGGCACATCCACTGCGGCGACAACGGCCTGCAGGATCTCGGCAACCAACTGCTCATCTTTCAATAGCGCGGAACCGGCGGCCTTGTTGCAGACCTTCTTGGCCGGGCAGCCCATGTTGATATCGATGATCTGCGCCCCCAACTCCACGTTGGCCCGGGCCGCATCCGCGAGCATCTGTGCATCTCCCCCGGCGATCTGTACCGAGCGTGGCTCGGGATCACCTTCGTGGATCATGCGCATCCGCGATTTGCGGGTGTTCCACAAGCTCATGTCGCTGGTGACCATTTCCGAGACTACTAGACCCGCGCCCAAACGTTTGCACAGCTGACGAAAGGGCTGGTCAGTGACGCCCGCCATTGGGGCGAGAATCAAGCCGTTCTGCAATGTGTATGGGCCGATGCGTACCGCCGACATAGGACTTCCCTGTTGTGGGGCCGGATCATTAGAGTTCGAAAAAGGGTTGGCATGATACCCGCTCTCGATGACTGGATAAAGGCTGAATTGGATAAAATCTGAACAGTTATTTTCTTATCGCCACCGGTTTGGTTGCCGATGGTCCAGCCATTCAATCCAAGATGCGGGCCTTGATTTACTCGGGCGAGTGAAAGCTCAGGCTGTAATTCACGGCTTTATTGCCCGGATCGAGGATGTCCAGGGAGATATGAATCGGGACCTGCGATGGCATTTCGCTAACGCCGGCCAATTCGCCGCTGAGGTATTCGGCGGGTTTGAAGCGACGACTGGCAATCAGGCCGCCGTTCAAGTCGGCAAAACGCAGCTCCAGCAGCGGGAAGGGCTGGGAGAACATCGCGCGGTTGTAGATGATCGCGTCCACTACCAGCGCCCCGGCGAAGTCCGGATGGCTGCGCACCACCAGGTTGCTGCTCTTGATATGGGCAATATCGACCCGCGACGGCACGGTGCAGCCCAGTGTAGGGCACAGTTCCTGGAACCAGGGGCGATAGGCGTCCTGGCGGGCCAGATCGTCGAATTGGTAGGCGATGTACTGGCCTGCGAGACTGGCGGCAGCGATCAGTACCAGCAACAGCCAGATCAGGCGACGGCCCAGGCTGGCCGGACGCTTTTGCGCGTAGAGGTGCAGCGGGTCGTCTTCGAGATCCAGCAGTTGGTCGTCGTGCACACTCGTTTCGGCGCGCGGGCGCTTGCGCCGGGGTTTGGGGCGTTCTTCGGGTTCAACGTCATCGGCCGACTGGGTCAATGGCGTGAACGGCGGATCGGTATCGTCATTTTCTGGCGTTGAACGCAGTGGCGGTTCATCGTCGATATCGTCGGTGTGGAGCGACATGGACGGTTCGGTGCGCAGCTTGGTCGCAGGTGCGTTCGTCGGCTCGGCTTTGGCTTCAGTGCTTTGGCCGCGCTCTTCAGGCGGTTCGCTGAACAGGCTGGCGGCCCATTTTTCTTCTTCGGTTTTAACCGTGTCGCGGCTGGCGCTGAAGGATTCTTCTTTTTGGTGACGCTCGGCGCCGGGCTGGCGACGTTCTGCACCCGCCGGCAGCGTGTGCTGAATCTCGCGACGTTCCAGCTTGGCCAGTTCTTCGTCCAGGTCAAGGTTGTCCAGGTCGAGCTCTTCGGCGGCCCACTGCTTCTGGCTGATTGCCCGCGGTGCCTCAAGTGTGATGTCTGGAACAGGCTCGGCAGCAGGCAGATCAGGCTGCGGCGCCGGCACTGGGCCGCGCTGCTCCAGCAACTGGCGAGCCGCATTGAACACTTGCAGGCACGAGCCGCAGCGCACCACGCCGCGGGCCACGCTCAATTGGGCGTGGTTGACGCGAAAACGCGCTTGGCAATGCGGGCACTGGGTGACGAAACTGTCGGTCATGCGGCCATCCGATTCAGGCAAGCGCTCATTCTAGCGCCGACGACCACTGATGCGTACCCAGCCATCACGGTTAGCGATGGGGTCCAGTTCGAAATCCCGCGCGTAGGCAGCGGCGACGTCTTCGCCTTGCTCAGCGAGGATGCCCGACAGCGCCAGGCGGCCGCCCGGCTTGACCAGGCTGGACAGCTGCGGCGCCAGGGACACCAGCGGCCCGGCGAGAATGTTCGCCACGAGCACATCGGCCTGCACCTGGGGCAATTGCTCTGGCAGGTAGAGCGGGAATTTGCTTTCAGCAATGTTGTTGCGTCCGGCGTTATCGCGGGAGGCTTCCAGGGCCTGTACGTCGATATCGGTGCCCACAGCTTCCTTTGCGCCGAGCAGCAGGGCGGCAATCGCCAGGATGCCCGAGCCGCAGCCGAAGTCCAGCACGTGGCTGTCGGTCAGGTCCTGGCCGTCCAGCCATTCCAGGCACAGTGCGGTGGTCGGGTGGGTGCCGGTACCGAACGCCAGGCCCGGGTCCAGCAGCAGGTTGACGGCATCCGGCTCAGGCGCGGCGTGCCAGCTTGGCACGATCCACAGGCGCTGGCCGAAACGCATCGGCTGGAAGTTGTCCATCCAGCTGCGTTCCCAGTCCTGGTCTTCGATCACTTCGCTGTGATGCTCCGGCAATGGGCCGCCGGTGAGCAATTCCATGTGGGCCAGCACGGCGGCAGCGTCGGTGCCGTCTTCGAACAGGGCCAGCAAATGGGTGTGGGACCACAGCGGGGTGGTGTTGAGTTCGGGTTCGAAGATCGGTTGGTCTTCGGCGTCCATGAAGGTGACCGAGACAGCGCCCACTTCGAGGAAAGCGTCTTCATAGGTTTCGGCTTGTTCTGGGCTGATGGCGAGACGGACTTGCAGCCAAGGCATGGCGGGCACCTTTGAGAAAATGAGTGTGCAGCGGGGTGGGGCTGCGAAAGGGCGCAAGTTTACGCGAGCGGCGGGCAGAAGACGACACCACTGACTGCACTGCGTTCAAATGTGGGTCCACAAAATCCAGGTGATCCAGAAACAACAAAACCGCCCGAAGGCGGCTTTGTTGGGTGGAGCACTTACTGGTTGGCCAGCTTGTGTTCCAGGTAGTGAATGTTCACACCACCCTCGCAGAAGCCTTCATCGCGAACCAGGTCCCGGTGCAGCGGGATGTTGGTCTTGATGCCGTCGACCACGATTTCGTCCAGGGCGTTACGCATACGGGCCATAGCCTCGTCGCGGGTAGCGCCCCAGGTGATCAGCTTGCCGATCAGCGAGTCGTAGTTGGACGGAACCTTGTAGCCGCTGTACAGGTGCGAATCGACGCGAACGCCGTTGCCGCCTGGCGCATGGAAATGCTTGACCAGGCCTGGACTTGGCATAAAGGTTTTCGGGTCTTCGGCGTTGATCCGGCACTCCAGGGAGTGGCCGTGGATCTTCACGTCGTCCTGTGTGAAAGACAGCACGTTGCCAGCGGCGATGCTGAGCATCTCCTTGACGATGTCGATACCGGTGACCATCTCCGAAACCGGGTGCTCTACCTGCACACGAGTGTTCATCTCGATGAAGTAGAAACGACCGTTCTCGTAGAGGAACTCGAAGGTACCGGCGCCACGGTAGTTGATGTCGATGC
Source organism: Pseudomonas sp. EA_15y_Pfl1_P101 (assembly GCF_963970835.1). Classification (NCBI taxonomy): domain Bacteria; kingdom Pseudomonadati; phylum Pseudomonadota; class Gammaproteobacteria; order Pseudomonadales; family Pseudomonadaceae; genus Pseudomonas; species Pseudomonas sp. EA_15y_Pfl1_P101. Next base: position 81,153 of record NZ_CAXAPA010000018.1, read on the forward strand.
ACGCCTTGACGCAGCGAGCCAGCACTTCCGCGCGCGCTTTCTCGTCCAGACCCGGTGCCGGCGCTTCTTCCAGCACCTTCTGGTGACGACGTTGCAGGGAGCAATCGCGGTCGCCCAGGTGGATGGCGTGGCCCTGGCCGTCGGACAGTACCTGCACTTCCACGTGACGTGGGTTGGTCAGGTACTTTTCCAGGTAGACCATTGGGTTGCCGAACCAGGCGCCCGCTTCGGAGCGCGTCTGCTTGGCGGCCTCGATCAGGTCTTCTTCCTTGTGCACCACGCGCATGCCGCGACCACCACCGCCACCGGCGGCCTTGATGATTACCGGGTAACCGACTTCGCGACCAATGCGCAGAGCGGTTTCCTCGTCTTCAGGCAGCGGGCCGTCGGAGCCAGGAACGGTGGGCACGCCGGCCGCGATCATGGCGTCCTTGGCTGAGACCTTGTCACCCATCAGGCGAATGGTGTCGGCTTTCGGGCCGATGAAGGCGAAGCCGGATTTTTCCACTTGTTCGGCGAAATCGGCGTTTTCCGCGAGGAAGCCGTAACCCGGGTGGATGCCATCAGCGCCGGTCACTTCAGCGGCCGCGATGATGTTCGAGACTTTCAGGTACGAGTTCGTGGCCAGTGGCGGGCCGATGCAGATGCTTTCGTCCGCCAGTTTCACGTGCATCAATTCGGTATCGGCCGTCGAGTAAACAGCGACGGTCTTGATGCCCTCTTCCTTACAGGCGCGCAGGATACGCAGCGCGATCTCGCCGCGGTTAGCGATCAGGACTTTTTGCAGTTTCTTCGCAGGTTTCAACATCGAAGGCGCTCCGCGGTTCAAACGATGGTGAACAGCGGCTGGTCGTACTCAACCGGCTGACCGTTTTCTACCAGGATGGATTCGATGACGCCGGCTTTCTCAGCGGTGATGTGGTTCATCATCTTCATCGCTTCAACGATGCAGATGGTGTCGCCCACTTTCACCGTCTTGCCGACTTCAACGAAGGCTGGCGAAGTGGGTGCCGGGGTGCGGTAGAAAGTACCGACCATTGGCGACTTGACCACGAAACCGTTCAGCGCAGGCGCTGCGGGTGCTGCAGGTGCGGCGGCAGCAGGTGCGGCGGCCGGAGCAGCAGCGGCCGGAGCCGGCGCTTGCATCTGTGGCGCGTAGAACTGTTGGGCTGGCGTCTTGCTGTGACGGCTGATCCGTACGGACTCTTCGCCTTCCTTGATTTCCAGCTCGTCGATACCGGATTCTTCCAGCAGCTCGATCAGTTTCTTAACTTTACGGATATCCATGAATCATCAACTCCCAAGGGTCGGTCAGGGGCGCTTGGCCGGTTGTTCAAGCTGTTCCAGGGCGGCCTCCAGGGCCAGTCGGTAACCGCTGGCGCCAAGGCCGCAGATCACTCCTACCGCTACGTCGGAGAAGTAAGAGTGATGGCGGAAAGGTTCACGTTTGTGCACGTTCGACAAATGCACTTCGATGAATGGGATGCTCACCGCCAGCAGCGCGTCACGTAATGCAACGCTTGTGTGCGTAAAAGCGGCGGGATTGATCAGGATAAAGTCCACGCCTTCGCCGCGCGCGGCATGGATGCGATCAATCAATTCGTACTCGGCATTGCTTTGCAGGTAGAGCAGATGGTGGCCGGCTTCACGCGCCCTGCGCTCAAGATCGAGGTTGATCTGATCCAGGGTAACTGCCCCGTAGACGCCCGGTTCACGGGTGCCGAGCAGGTTCAGGTTGGGTCCGTGAAGAACCAGTAAGGTCGCCATCGGCTGTTCCTTGTTATTGATGTGAGTACGGCAGAACCCGGCGACTATGCCGCAAAGCCTTTGTGACTGTCCAGTTCTATGCAGTAGGCAGCACGATTAGCGAGGATAGCGAAAAGTATGTGACCAAGTAGTGGGTTCTGGTCATTGATAATACGGTTCTGAGTGCACTGAAGATCAAATGTGGGAGGGAGCAAGCCCGCACACATTTCTGATCTCCATATGATTTTGGATCGTCGTGAGGCGGGAGATCGGATTAGACGCGGAAGGCTTGCACCGCAGTATTGAGCTGCCCACCGAGGACCAACAAGTGCTCGCCCTGGCGGCGTCCCTGACCAATGCGCAGCAAGTTATCCTCACCCATCTGATGAATCCGCTCGCTGTTATCGCGAATCTCACTCACGGCCCCACTCTGCTGCGCCGTCACATCGGCGATGCGCACGGCGGTGTCGGAAATGGTCTGGATCGCGCCGACGATCTCATCCAGTGCTCCGTCCGCCGCCTGGGCCTGCTGGGCGGTGGCTTCGGCGTGTTCGACCTGGGCGCGCATGCCTTGCACGGATTGATGGGCGGCGCTTTGCAGGCCGGCAATCAGGGTCTGGATCTGCGCCGTGGCGCCAGCGGTGCGTTGAGCTAGGGAGCGGACTTCGTCGGCGACTACGGCAAAACCACGTCCGGCTTCACCGGCACGGGCGGCCTCGATGGCGGCGTTGAGGGCCAGCAGATTGGTCTGGTCGGCAATCGCGCGAATCACCGTGAGCACGCCGCCGATGGTGGCGGATTCTTCGGCGAGTTTTTCGATCATCTGCGCGTTTTGCTGCACTTCACCCACCAGGGCGTGCAGCCCGGTCAGGCTCAGGCCGATCACGCGTTGGCCTTGCTCTACCGCTTGGCCGGCACTGCGACTGGCGTCCGCGGCCTGGCTGGCATCGCCGGCGACTTGCTGGATGGTCGCTTCCAGTTCCCCCAGCGAGTCGCGGATCTGCGCGGTATCGCCGGCTTGGCGTTCGGCGCCGTCATGCAGGCCGCTGCTCAGTTCGGCAAGGGCGCGGCTGCTGCCGGCAACTTCCTCGGCGTTGCCGCGAATAGTGCCCACCAGGTCCACCAGGTAGGCGCGCAGACGGTTCAAGGAGGCTTCGATATCGTGCAGCTCGCGGTTGGTCTTGCCCAAGGCAATCGGCTGGCTGAAGTCGCCTTCGGCCCAGGTCGATAAGGCCGGTGCCAAGTTGGTCAGCACCCGCGCCAGGCGGCGTTGCAAGGTGTCGATCAACAGCGCGATCAGCAGGATCAGGCCGATCATCACGCCTTGCAGCAGGCGCACTTCGCCCTGGATCTTGCCGTGCTGCGCGCGCACCACGGGCTCCAGACCGGCGATGGCTTGCTGCACGGCGTTGATTTTCAGGTGGGTAGCGGCGGCCAGTTCGGCGCGTTGCTGGATCTGTTCGCGAGTGCGCTTGAGTTCAGCAGGGTAGCGTTTCAGCAGGCTATTGAGTTCGCGCTTGAGGTCGACGCCGGTGTCCTGTGCTTCAGTTTTTTCAGTGTTTTCCAGGCCCATCAGCGCGGAAAAATCATCCGCGCTGGATTCGGCGCTGGCCTTCACGCCCAACAGCGGCAGTTGTTCCAGCACATCCGCCTGGCTGCGGATATTGCCGACTTCGCGCTCCACATCATCAGCCAGTTCCGCGCGCCCGCTGCTCACCAGTTTGTCGCGGGCCAGCGACAGTTTGGCCAGATGCTGGGACGCCGCCAGCAGTGGCGGCAGGTAACGTGCGGCCTCTGCAGAGTTGACGCCGATGGCGTACTGGCTCAGTTGCTCCAGGTTCGCGCCGAGTTCGCGCTCGGCTTGCAGCAGCAGGGCCTGTGGGTCACCCGCTAATTTGCCGGCGGCGAGCAGGTCGGTCTTGCTGAAGGCATCCAGGTCCACCAGGCTGGGGCGCACGTTTTGCGCCAGGTCGACGGGCAGTTGATCCAGATCCAGCAACAGGCTTTCCAGGCTCTGGCTGGCGCTGCTCAGGCGCAGGGCGTCGCCGCTGGCCATGTAATCGTCAATATTGCGCGCGGCCTGGTTCTGAAATGCCTGCGACAGGCCCAGGTAGCGCTCCATCAATAAATACGGCCGTTCCAAAGCGCGCTGCGACCACCACAGCGTCGCCCCGAGCGCCAGGCACACGGCCACCAGAAGAAGGGTATTGAGATTGGTCAGCAGCTTCAGGCGCATGCGTGGTTTCAACCGACAGCAAAAGATAAGTGCCTGAAGTTATTGCGTTTCTATTACAGCGTTATGACTGAATTGGTGAATTCAGGTGAAAAGATGGCACTTTGCCTTGGCGTGTGCGTCCCTTGCACGCGGTTACGCCCGGCATTCTTGGCACGGTACAGCGCTTCATCGGCCTGGGCGGCCATCATCAGGCTGTCGGAACCGTCGCCCAGTTCCACCAGCCCTGCACTGAAGGTGCACCACAAATCCTCGGGCTGGGCCGGGTAGTGGATTTCCGCAAAGCGCTCACGGATTTCATCCAGCACCTTGCAGGCCGATTCCAGGTCGGTGTCTGGCATCACGATGGCGAATTCTTCGCCGCCGTAGCGCCCGATGTAGTCGGTCTTGCGCAGTCGCTGCTTGAGAAACAGCGCCAGGCTCTTGATCACTCGGTCGCCCATGGGGTGGCCGTGGCTGTCATTGACCCGCTTGAAGTGGTCGATATCGAGCATGGCAAAGCTCAGCGGCTTGTTTTCGCGGCGCGCGCGGAAGCTGCAGTCTTCGAGCAATTGCAGGATATGGGTGTGGTTGTACAGGCCGGTCAGGCTGTCGCGCACCATCCGTGCCTTGAGGTTGCGCGCACGTGCCGCGCGGTTGCGCACGGTGGTGATCAGGTGGCGCGGCTTGATCGGCTTGGTGAGGAAGTCGTCGCCGCCTTCACTCATGGCGTCCAGTTGCTTGTCCAGGTCGTCCTCGGCCGAAAGGTAAATGATCGGCACGCTGACGTAGCGGTCGTTGTGCCGGATGACCTTGGCCAGTTCGGTACCGGTACAGGCGGGCATGTACATGTCGAGGATGATCAGGTCCGGTTGGAAATCCGCCAGCTCGGCCATGGCCTGGATCGGTTCGATCAGCGTGCGGGTGACGATGCCTGCACTGTTGAGCAGCCGCTCGGTGTGCAGTGCCTGCGCCCGCGAGTCATCGATGATCAGCACTTTATACGGCTCGTACTGGGCGACGCAGGTCAGTACTTCGATTTTTTCCAGCAGGCTGGAGGCTTCCAGGGTGCCGGTAAGAAATTCCTGGCCCCCGGCGCGCACGGCGGCCAGGCGAGTCGGCGTATCGGTTTCGTGCAGGCTGAAAAACAGCAGCGGCAGCTTGTGCTCCAGGCCTTCCTGGGCTTCGGCGGCAAGCTTGAGCCCCAGCCCTGCGCCGCAGAAATCCACATCCATCACAATCGCCGAAGGCAAGCGCTCGGCCATCGACGCGCGAAATGCCGCCACGCTGTCGAGGGATTGGGCGCTCATGCCAAAGAATTCCAGTTGCTTGGCCAGGCGCTCGGCGCGATCGTGATCGGCCAGCATCACGTAGATTGGCTTGCGCATCGGCGGCAGGAAGGTGTGTTCGAACTGGTCGCCCTGGCGCAGTCCAGTGCGCGACAGGCGCTGCATCAAGCGGTTGAGTTCGGTGATCAGTTGGCTGCTCAGGCGGCCACGGTTGTCGTCCACCGCTTTGAGTGATTCGCCGATATGCCGCGCCAATTGGCCGTGCTCGGGTTGTTCGAAGCGCTCGGCAAAGCGCAGCAGGCGCAAATTGGCTTCGCTGAGTTCGCAGAGGTCGGCGCTGGACCATTCGCTGCGTTGCAGGCGCTGCCAGATCTCAAGAATTTGACGTGCCTGATGAATTACCCGCTGGGCAAAATGCTGCTTGAGACGCTCACGGCTGGGGTCTTCTGGCTCGGTCATATCCTGACTACTAGTTAGGGGGCACGCTGAGGTCCAATAATGGCTCTATGCTAGCACTATCTTTCCGATGGAATGAGTGTCTTGCGTCAATAAACTGCTCTTCCCTGATAGTCATTTGCTGACCCAGTGGTCGCGCAGCGGAAAAAGCGTGCATCCTTTATAGTCGAACTCTCCCTGTTCGCCAGTTTGGCGAAAAGCCCCGCATGGGCGGGCACGATGGGGTAGGGTTGTGGTCGGAGTGTTTGAACGCACGCCATCAATTCAAGTGCATGAACTCAAGTGATTGAAAGGATATCGCCATGCTGGACTGGAAAAACCGTGCAGGCAGCGCCAAAGGCCCTGCGCCTGAGCCCAAGTCGGCCAACCGCAGCTACTTCCGTACGCTGCTGCTGAGCCGGGCGTTGCTGAGCGTCCTCTGCCTGTACCTGTTGGTCACCGGCGCGCTTGGCTGGTACTGGAGCGAAGAGCCGGCGCTGTTTCCGGTCCAGCAAAATGCGCAGATTGCGGCCGAAAAAGACGGCAAGCAGATGGTGTTAGGGTTTACGACCGTCGAAACCCTCAAGACCGTAGCCGGCACCTTGCTGAACAAGCCGGGTGGCTACATTTCCAATGACCGCTTCCCGCCTGGCCTTTGGATGGACAACATGCCGAGTTGGGAATATGGCGTGCTGGTGCAGGTGCGCGACCTGACGCGCGCTCTGCGTAAGGACTTCGCCCGTTCCCAGTCGCAGTCGGCCGAAGACGCCGATTTGGCCAAGGCCGAGCCGCGCTTCAACTTCGGCAATAAGAGCTGGGTGCTGCCGTCCAGTGAGTCGGAGTACCAAGAAGGCATCAACTCTCTGAGCCGTTATGAAACACGTCTGTCTGACCCGAATCAGCGCGGTGCGCTGTTCTATGCCCGTGCCGACAACCTGAACAACTGGCTGGGCGACGTCGCGACCCGCTTGGGTTCGCTGTCGCAACGCCTGTCGGCCAGTGTGGGTCGGGTGAAATTGAACACCGCTCTGAAAACCGAGGCCCTGGCGCCGGGTCAAGTACCGCAGGTCGATGAAGAAGTGGTGGAAACCCCATGGATGCAGATCGATAACGTGTTCTACGAGGCTCGCGGTCAAGCTTGGGCCCTGTCCCACCTGCTGCGTGCCATCGAAGTCGACTTCGCCGACGTGCTGGCCAAGAAAAACGCCACCGTCAGCGTGCGCCAGATCATCCGTGAGCTGGAAGCTTCGCAGGAACCGGTTTGGAGTCCTATGATCCTTAATGGCAGTGGCTTCGGGGTACTGGCGAACCACTCGCTCGTCATGGCCAACTACATTTCCCGGGCAAACGCTGCAGTGATCGACTTGCGTCAGCTCCTCAACCAGGGTTGATGATGGACGCTATTCAAAAGGAGGCCGCGCACCGTGCGGCGTCCGATGCTGAACTGATCTGCTGGGTCGACGAGCAGGACAACCTGCTCGGCACCCTTGTCAGGTCCGATTTGCGCCAACGCGGCCTAATCGGCCGGTGCACCTTTATCTTTCTGTTTAACTCCCAGGGTGAGCTGTGTGTGCATCGGCGAACCCTAAGCAAAGCCATGTATCCCGGTTTCTGGGACACGGCAGCGGGTGGGATGGTGGCGGCGGGCGAGTCGTACGCCTTATCGGCGGCCCGCGAGTTAGAGGAAGAGTTGGGCGTCAGCGGCGTGGCGTTGACTGAGCACGATCATTTCTACTTCGAAGACGGTGACAGCAAACTCTGGTGCAAATCCTACTCCGCTGTCTGGGACGGGCCGCTGCGCCTGCAGCCTGAAGAGGTCATGGAAGCGCGCTTTTTACCTATTGAAACAGTCCTGCAGGAGGCTGAACAAAAGCCTTACTGCCCGGACGCTCAAGAAGGCTTGCGGCGCTATCTGGTGTCACGTCGCTAAAGTTGCATGAAATGGCGCCATTTGGCCCTTAGCAAGTGGACTTTTTGCCGTTACACTGCGCCACTTTTCAGCCCCCAAGAGGATTGCCGGTGGCCAAAAAAGCCGCATCCTTCGCCGCCCTGGGCGGCCTGGTATTTTCCACCGACGCAGGTCGACACTGCCCGGACTGTCGCCAGCCCGTGGACGCGTGTACCTGCAAACAGACCCTGATCCCCGAAGGCGACGGTATTGCCCGCGTGCGACGCGAGAGCAAGGGCCGTGGCGGCAAGACGGTGACCACCATCACCGGCGTGCCGCTGGCAGAAGACGCGCTGAAGGCGCTCGCCACCACGCTGAAAAAGCGCTGTGGCACCGGCGGCGCGTTGAAAGAGGGCGTCATCGAGATCCAGGGCGATCACGTTGAATTGCTGTTGGCCGAGCTGATCAAGCTCGGTTACAAGGCCAAGAAGTCCGGCGGCTGAAAGCCTCTTCCCGACCTGTGTCTAAACTCTGTCCTGCGAATGAGGTCTACCTCCCTCGCAGGCAAATCGTCATTTTCATTCTTTAGACTGCGCCAGCCTCCGCGAGAGGTGGCGCCTTCGCCTTCATTTATAGGGGACTTCGATGTCCGTACGACGCACACGCAAAGACGATGGCAGCCAATGGACAGTTGCGGACAGCCGCAGTGTTTACGGGATCCGCCATTGGGGGGCCGGGTATTTCGCGATCAATGAAGCCGGTCGCGTTGAAGTCCGTCCGAACGGCCCGAACAGCACGCCCGTCGACCTCTACGAGCAAGTCGACGCGTTGCGTAAAAGCGGCCTGTCGCTGCCGTTGCTGGTGCGTTTTCCCGACATTCTGCAAGACCGTGTACGCCAGCTGACCGGCGCCTTCGATTCGAACATCGAGCGCCTGGAATACCAGAGCAAGTACACCGCGCTGTACCCGATCAAGGTGAACCAGCAGGAAGCGGTGATCGAGAACATCATCGCCACCCAGAACGTGTCCATCGGCCTGGAAGCCGGCTCCAAGCCTGAGCTGCTGGCCGTACTGGCCCTGGCGCCGAAGGGCGGCACCATCGTCTGCAACGGTTACAAAGACCGTGAGTTCATCCGCCTCGCGCTGATGGGCCAAAAGCTCGGCCACAACGTGTTCATCGTGATCGAGAAAGAGTCCGAAGTTGAGCTGGTGATCGAAGAGGCCGCCAGCCTCAAGGTCAAGCCACAGGTCGGCCTGCGCGTGCGCTTGTCGTCCCTGGCGTCGAGCAAGTGGGCAGACACCGGTGGCGAGAAGTCCAAGTTCGGTCTGTCGGCGGCGCAACTGCTGTCTGTGGTCGAGCGCTTCCGCGCGGCGGGTCTGGACCAGGGCATTCGCCTGCTGCACTTCCACATGGGCTCGCAGATCGCCAACCTGGCCGACTACCAGCACGGGTTCAAGGAAGCCATTCGTTACTACGGCGAACTGCGCAACCTCGGCTTGCCGGTGGACCACATCGACGTCGGCGGCGGTTTGGGCGTGGACTACGACGGTACGCACTCGCGTAACGCCAGCTCGATCAACTACGACATGGACGACTACGCCGGCGTGGTCGTGGGCATGCTCAAGGAGTTCTGCGACGCGCAGAGCCTGCCGCACCCGAACATCTTCTCTGAAAGCGGCCGCTCGCTGACCGCCCACCACGCCATGCTGGTGGTGCAGGTCACCGACGTCGAGAAACACAACGACGAAATCCCGACCATCGAAAACAAGGAAAGCCTGCCGGAAACCGTGCAATGGCTGGTGGACCTGCTCGGCCCGACCGACATCGAGATGGTCACCGAGACCTACTGGCGCGCCACTCACTACATGAGCGACGTGGCCACCCAGTACGCCGACGGCAAACTGACCCTGGCCGAAAAAGCCCTGGCCGAGCAGTGCTACTTCGCCGTGTGCCGTCGCCTGCATAACTCGTTGAAAGCCCGCCAGCGCTCGCACCGCCAAGTGCTGGACGAACTCAACGACAAGCTGGCCGACAAGTACATCTGTAACTTCTCGGTTTTCCAGAGCCTGCCGGACACCTGGGCCATCGGCCAGGTATTGCCGATCCTGCCGCTGCACCGCCTCGACGAAGAGCCGTTGCGCCGTGCCGTACTGCAAGACCTTACCTGTGACTCCGACGGCAAGATCAAGCAGTACGTCGACGAGCAGAGCATCGAGACCAGCCTGCCGGTTCACGCCTTGAAAGAAGGTGAGGACTACTTGCTGGGGATCTTCCTGGTGGGTGCCTACCAGGAAATCCTTGGTGACATGCACAATCTGTTTGGTGACACCGATTCGGTGAACATCTACCAGCGTGAAGATGGGTCGGTGTACAGCGCGGGTATCGAGACCCACGACACTATTGAAGACATGCTGCGGTATGTGCACTTGTCGCCGGAAGAGTTGATGACGCATTACCGCGACAAGTGTGCGAGTGCGAAGATCTCTGCATCTGAGCGTACCCAGTTCCTGGATGCGCTGCGCCTGGGCCTGACCCGCTCTTCGTACCTGTCCTCTTAAGCTGGATTGACATAAATCCCATGTGGGAGCGGGCTTGCTCGCTCCCACATTTGCATCTAATTCCTTCAGTTGCTGCCCAGCCAAAGCCCCTGCCGATTTAAACGCCAGGCAATCGCCCACAGCGTCAAACTGCGCACCGCCATAAACACCAGGAAGGTTATCCACAGCCCGTGGTTACCCAGCCCCTGCAACGCCCAGGCAATGGGCAGCACCACAACCACCGTCAGCAGCATCCCATTGCGCATCTCCCGCGCGCGTGTCGCGCCGATAAACAAACCATCCAGCAAGTAACTCCACACCGCAATCAACGGCAATACCGCGAGGTAAGGCAGGTAGCTGTCGGCGGTTTCGCGCACGCTGGGAATATCGGTCTGCATGGCGATAAACACGTGGCCAGCGACGGTGAACAGCAGCGCGAAACCGACGCTGGCGATCAGCGACCAGCCGCCGGCCACCACCAGCGAACGGCGCAGCGCTGGGCGGTCATGGGCGCCGATAGCGTGACCGCACAGGGCTTCGACGGCGTGAGCCAATCCATCCAGGGCGTGGGCGGTCAGCAACAGGCCGTTGAGCAGCAGCGCGTTGGCGGCCACGGTAGCGTCGCCCAGGCGGGCGCCTTGCACGGTGATCATGAAAAACACCGATTGCAGCGCGAGGCTGCGGATGAAGATGTCGCGGTTGACCGCCAGCAGTGGACGCCAGCTTTCCCACAACTTCAGTGCCGCCCAGGCGATGTGACCGGGGTAGGCGCGCAGGGCTTTTTGCGTCAGTGCGAGGCCCAGCAGGGCGCCGGTCCATTCAGCAACAACCGAGGCGCGCGCGGAGCCGACCACACCCCAATCCAGGCCCAGTACGAACCACAGGTTCAGGGCGATGTTGACCAGGTTGGTGGTCAACAGAATCGCCAGCGGCGCGCGGGCGTTTTGTGTGCCGAGGAACCAACCGACCAGCGCGTAGCTGGCCAGCGCGGCGGGCAGGCCGAACAGACGGGTGTGGAAGAAATCCTGCGTCAGTTGATTGAGCTCGGGGGAGGGCTGCATCCACTGCAACGCCAGATGGCTCAGCGGGATGCCCACGGTGCCGAGCAGCATCGCCAGGCCCAGTGCCAACAGCAAACCTTGCAGCAGGATTTGCCGCAGCGCCGCCCCATCATTGCGCCCGGCTGCTTGGGCGGCGAAACCGGTGGAGCCCATGCGCAGGAAACCCATGGCCCAGGCGAGGAAGGTATACAGGCTGGCACCGACGGCCACGGCACCCAGTTGGTGGGCGTGGGGCAGGTGGCCGATGACCATGCTGTCGACCAGCGCTACGAGCGGCACCGAGATGTTCGAAAGAATCATAGGCGCGGCCAGGGCCCAGACGCGGCGGTGGGTGGGGCGGTGGCGCCAGTCGGTGAGCAGGTTGGTCATGGGGGCTCCTTGGGAGAGCAGCAGTGTAACTGGCCGTCAGACACGCCGCAGAACCAATGTGGGAGCAGCCAAGCCAGGTCCCACATTTTGATCTTCAGTGCTTGTGGGATTTGGCTGGGGCTGGGGGCAGCTCAGAACCAAACCACCCTCCGTCGGTCAATGTGAGCAGCATCTCATCGGCCCCACTCTGGCTGATATATAGTTAGCCCTTCGGTCCCTCTCACTACGAGTGTCTCATGCTTAACAAAGGATTGTTCCTGGCCTGCGCGCTGGCCCTGCTCAGCGCCTGCGATTCTTCCGATAAACCGACTGCTCCGAGCGCTCCTGCGGTGGCAACGGTTGCAACCACGCCGGCTAAAGCGGCGGTGGATGTGGCGGCGCTGAAGCAACGCTACGCCGGGCGTGAGTTGAGCGTGGTGGACGTGTCTGAAGTGCAGCTCGATGGGGCCAGTACCTTGTCGGTGAGCTTTTCCATTCCGCTGGACCGCGATCAGAAATTCGCCGACAAATTGCACTTGGTGGACAGCAAGTCCGGCAAGGTCGATGGCGCCTGGGAAATCTCCGACAACCTCATGGAACTGCGCCTTCGCCACCTGGAGCCACAGCGCAAACTGGTGCTTACGGTGGATGCCGGGGTGAAGGCGGTCAACGACAACACGCTCGCCGCCGAGTACATCGCCCGTCTGGAAACCCGCGACCTGCAAGCCACTGTCGGCTTCGCCAGCCGTGGCACCTTGTTGCCGACGCGCCTGGCCGAAGGCCTGCCAGTGATCGCGCTGAACGTCGACAAGATCGACGTCGAGTTCTTCCGCATCAAGCCCGAATCCTTGCCGTCATTCCTGGCGCAGTGGGGGCGTAATACCAGCCTGCAAAGTTACGAATCCCGCGAACTGCTGCCGCTGGCCGACCTGGTCTACGGTGGCCGTTTCGACTTGAACCCAGCGCGCAACACCCGCGAAACCCTTTTACTGCCGATCGCCGGCCTCAAGCAATTGCAGCAGCCGGGCGTGTACCTGGCGGTGATGCGTGCGTCGGGCACCTACAACTATTCGCAACCGGCCACGCTGTTCACCTTGAGTGACATCGGCCTGTCGGTGCACCGCTACGCCAACCGATTAGATGTGTTTACCCAGGCGCTGGAAGGCGGCAAGGCACTGGACGGGGTTGACCTCGAAGTGCTCGACGCCGAAGGCCGTGTGTTGGGCCAGGGCAAGACCGAGAAGGGCGGCCACGCTGAGTTGCCGCTGCCGAAAAAGGCTCAGGTGCTCCTGGCCAAGCAGGGTGAGCAGACCAGTCTGTTGCGCCTCGACAGCGCTGCACTGGACCTGGCCGAGTTCGACATTGGCGGCCAGCCTTCCCACCCCTTGCAGTTCTTTGTGTTCGGCCCGCGTGATCTGTATCGCCCCGGTGAAACGGTGCTGCTCAATGCATTGTTGCGGGACAAGGATGGCCATGCCGTCAAACCGCAGCCGGTGAGCGTGGAAGTGCGTCGCCCGGATGAGCAGGTGAGCCGCAAATTTGTCTGGGATGCGGATGCCTCCGGTCTTTATCAATATCCGCTGCAACTGGCCGGCGAAGCGCCGACTGGGCGCTGGCAGTTGGTGTTCGACCTGGGCGATGGCAAACCGCAGTTGTATGAATTTCTCGTTGAAGACTTCCTGCCCGAGCGCCTGGCGCTGGAACTCAAGGGCAGCGACACCGCGCTGAGCCCCGCGGACAACCCGGTCATTCAGGTTAACGGCCGTTACCTGTACGGTGCGCCAGCATCGGGCAACCGCGTCAGTGGTCAGGTTTATGTGCGCCCGTTGCGCGAAGCGGTCAAGTCGTTGCCGGGCTACCAGTTCGGCTCTGTTACCGAAGAAGAGTTGAGCCAGGATTTCGAACTGGATGAAAGCGTGCTCGACGCCAAGGGCCAGGAAGCGCTGACCCTGGAAAGCAAGTGGGCCGACGCGAAGTCGCCGTTGCAATTAATCGTGCAAGCCAGCCTGCAAGAGTCCGGCGGGCGCCCGATCACGCGGCGTCTGGTGCAGCCGATCTGGCCCGCCGAGCAGCTTCCGGGCCTGCGCGGGTTGTTTGACGGCACCGAAACCAATGGCGATGGCCCGGCGGAATTTGAAGTACTGCTGGCCAACCAGTATGGGCAGAAACTCGCCGCGCAAAACCTCAAGGTGCGCCTGGTTCGCGAGCGCCGTGACTATTACTGGAATTACTCAGAGAACGATGGCTGGAGCTATCACTTCAACGAGAAATTCCTCAACCTCGACGAGCAGACCCTGACTATCAAGGCTGGCGACACCGCCAAGGTCAGCTTCCAGGTGGAGTGGGGCCCGTACCGCGTCGAGGTCGAAGACCCGCAGACCGGGTTGGTCAGCAGCCTGCGCTTCTGGGCCGGTTACCAGGCCCAGGACAACACCGAAGGCGGCGCCGTGCGCCCCGATCAGGTCAAGCTGGCGCTGGACAAACCAGCGTATGGCGATGGTGACACCGCCAATGTCACCGTGACGCCACCGGCAGCCGGTAAAGGCTACCTGCTGGTGGAGTCCGCCGAAGGGCCGCTGTGGTGGCAGGAAATCGACGTGCCGGCCGAGGGCAAAAGCTTCGCTGTGAAGCTCGACCCGAAATGGTCGCGGCATGACTTGTACGTGAGTGCCCTGGTGATTCGCCCAGGCGAGCGTAAAGCCAATATCACCCCCAAACGCGCAGTGGGCCTGCTGCACCTGCCGCTGGATCGCACCCAGCGCAAACTGGGCGTGACCCTCACTGCGCCGGAAAAAATGCGCCCCAAACAACCGCTGACGGTGAAGATATCGGCAAAAAATGCCGATGGCAGCGTGCCGAAACAGGTGCACGTACTGGTGGCAGCGGTGGACGTGGGCATCCTCAATATCACCGAATACCCGACACCGGACCCGTACTCCAGCCTGTTCGGCCGCAAGGCGTATGGCGTGGACCAGTTCGATATCTACGGCCAGTTGATCGAGGCCGGCCAGGGTCGCCTGGCCAGCCTGGCGTTTGGTGGTGACGCGGCGCTGGCCAAGGGCGGCAAGCGTCCGGACACCAGTGTGACCATCGTCGCCCTGCAAAGCGCGCCGGTGACGTTGAATGAGCAGGGCGAGGGCGAAGTCAGCGTCAACATTCCCGACTTCAACGGCGAACTGCGCCTGATGGCCCAGGCCTGGGGCGATGACCGCTATGGCATGGCCGAAGCCAAGACAGTGATTGCCGCGCCGCTGATTGCCGAACTGTCGGCGCCACGCTTCCTGGCCGGTGGTGACCAGACAACGTTAGCGCTGGACCTGTCCAACCTGTCGGGCAAGGCGCAGAAGCTTGATGTGCAACTGACTGCCGAGGGGCAGTTGGAACTGGTCAACAGTGGCGCGCAAACCGTCGAGCTGACACAAGGCCAACGCACCACGCTGCGCATCCCTGTAAAAGCCTGGGGCGGGTTGGGGCAGGGCAAGGTCAAGGTGACCGTCAATGGGCTGGACTTGCCAGGTGAGCACCTGCCGCCGTTCACGCGTGAATGGACCTTGGGCGTGCGGCCGGCCTATCCGGCACTGCTTAAGCATTATCGCGCGGTACTCAAGGATCAGCCGTGGACCTTGCCACCGGGTACCCTGGATCAATTCGATACCTCGGGGCGTCAGGCGCTGCTGAGCCTGTCGAGCCGGCCGCCGTTGAACCTCGGTGCGCAGATAAGTGCACTCAAAGCTTACCCTTACGGTTGCCTGGAACAGACGGCAAGCGGCCTGTACCCATCGCTGTATGCGGACGATGCGTTGCTCAAGCGCCTGTCGATAAAGGGCGAGTCGGACAGCGAGCGCAAGCGCAAGATCGAGCTGGGCATAGAGCGTTTGCTGGGCATGCAGCGCTACAACGGCAGTTTTGGTTTGTGGGGCGCCGACGGTGAAGAGGAGTACTGGCTGACCGCCTATGTCACCGATTTCCTGTTGCGCGCCCGAGATCAGGGTTTCGCGGTACCGCCTGAAGCCATGAAAAAGGCCAGCGAACGCCTGCTGCGTTATGTACAGGAGCGCAACTTGATCGATGTCGACTACAGCGATAACGCTGATCACACGCGCTTTGCCGTGCAGGCCTACGCCGGCATGGTGTTGGCGCGCAGTCAGCAGGCGCCGTTGGGTGCGTTGCGCAGCATTTTTGAACGACGCAGCGACGCGCGCTCCGGTTTGCCGCTGGTGCAGTTGGCTGTCGCGTTGCAGAAGATGGGCGACCAGCCGCGCGCGGACCAAGCCTTGCTGGCGGGGCTGGCGGCGCAGCGCAGTGCCAGTGAATGGTTGGCCGATTACGGCAGCCCGCTGCGCGACCAGGCAATGATCCTGGCGTTGCTGGAAGAAAATGACTTGGCCAAGGGCAAGCGTGAGGAGCGCTTGTTTACGCTGTCGGATCAACTGGCGGCCAGTGCGTATCTGTCGACCCAGGAGCGTAATTCGCTGTTCCTGGCGGGGCGCCTCGGTTTCGCCAAGCCGGATTCGAACTGGCAGGTGTCGCTCACCGGCAGTGGCGGTGTGCAGGCGTTGAATGATCAGCAGTCGACGCTGGCGCTGGAAGGCAAGCTGCTTTCCAGTGATTTAACCTTGAGCAATCAGGGCGAAACGCCGGTGTATCAGCAACTGACGATTTCGGGTTATCCACAGCTGCCACCGGCTGCCGGCGGCGACAACCTGAGCATTCGCCGTGAGTACCTGGGCATGAATGGCCAGCCGTTGAATCTTCGTAACCTCAACAGTGGGGACCTGGTGCTGGTGCATCTGGCGGTCGGTGCCAAGCAGCGTGTGCCGGATGCCTTGGTGGTGGATTTGCTGCCCGCTGGCCTGGAGCTTGAAAACCAGAACCTGGCGCAGAGTGCCGCCAGCCTGGAGAACGCCAGCAGCCAAGTGAAGGAGTGGCGTGAGTCGATGCAGAACGCGTCGCTCAAGCATCAGGAGTTCAGGGATGATCGGTATGTGGCGGCGATTAATCTGGAGGGGTCTGGCACCACGCACCTGCTGTATCTGGCGCGGGCGGTGACACCGGGGACTTATCGCGTACCACCGCCGCAGGTGGAGTCGATGTATCGGCCGAATTGGCAGGCGGTGGGGGAGACGCCGGCAGATTTGGTGATCAAGGGGCGCTGATATTCCAACATAAAATAGGGGCTAAATGTGGGAGCGGGCTTGCTCGCTCCCACATTAGTTTGGGGATACTCTGTGGGTTAGTGGACGACCCAGCTCAGGAGCCATAGGCCGAGCAGTAGCCAGATGATGCCCATGATGACCGAGGCGCGCATGAAGGCGCGTACGGCTGAATACAGGAATAGCAGGCCGACGATCAGGGTGATGATGCTGATGATCGAGGTATCCATGCCCAAGGTGCGGGACAGGCCTTCGACGAAGTTGCCGCCGGCGTTGGTCAGGGCACCGAACAGGCCGCTGAGGCCGTCGACGATAAAGCGGATGATGGAACCGAGCGCCTGGCCCAGCCATTCGAAAAAGCTTTCTACCTGCATGTGTGTGTCCTGATGAAGAGGTGGGCGTATCCGTGTCTTTGGTTGTTATTGCGACTGGCTAGTTCCCTACAAGCATAGAGGTTTGCCCGGTTGAATTTGCGATTAAGTTGCGTCATTTGCGGGTGTACGCTCCCACATTTACTGCGCTGGGCTCTGGGGGCAGTGGTGTTGGTGGTGGTGTTGTTGTGGGGAGCGGATCGGGTTTGGCCGTTGCCGTTGCCTCAGGATGATTTGGCGCGGGTGGTGTTGGCTGAGGATGGCACGCCGTTGTGGCGGTTTGCCGATGCGAATGGGGTGTGGCGCTATCCAGTGCAAACCAGCGAAGTGTCGCCGTATTACCTGGATGCGTTGCTCACCTATGAAGACCGTTGGTTCTATCAGCATCCTGGCGTAAACCCACTGGCGCTGGTGCGGGCGACGTGGCAGAACCTGACCGGGGCGCGTGTGGTGTCGGGGGGCAGTACGTTGTCGATGCAGGTGGCGCGGTTGTTGGATCCGCATTCGCGTACCTTCCACGGCAAGTTGCGCCAGTTGTGGCGCACGGCGCAGTTGGAATGGCACCTGTCCAAGGAGGAGATCCTCAACCTCTACCTGAACCGCGCACCGTTTGGCGGAACATTGCAGGGCGTGGCGGCGGCCAGTTGGGCGTATCTGGGCAAGTCTCCATCACAATTGACCCATGCCGAAGCCGCCTTGCTCGCGGTTTTGCCCCAGGCACCCAGCCGTTTGCGCCCGGACCGTCACCCGCAGCGTGCCCAGGAAGCGCGCGACAAAGTGCTGCGTCGTCTTGCCGAGTTCAAGGTGTGGCCGCAAGCCGCCGTCGATGAAACCCTGCAGGAACCGCTGCTGCTCGCCCCGCGGCTGGAGCCGAGCTTGGCGCCCCTGCTCGCGCGCCGCCTGAACCGCCCCGACAGCCCGCCGCTGATCCGCACCACCCTGGATGCCACCCTGCAACGCCGCCTCGAAGACCTGCTGTTGGGTTGGCGTGCACGCTTGCCGGAGCACACCTCCGCCGCGATCCTGGTGGTGGAGGAAGAAACCATGGCGGTACGCGCCTACCTCGGCTCGGTGGACATCAATGATGCCAAGCGTTTTGGCCATGTGGACATGATCCGCGCACTGCGTTCGCCGGGCTCCACCTTGAAACCCTTTCTCTACGGCATGGCCCTTGATGACGGGCTGATTCACTCTGAGTCCCTGCTGCAGGACGTGCCGCGGCGTTACGGGGATTACCGGCCGGGCAACTTCTCCCTGGGTTTTACCGGCGCAGTGCCGGCGAGTACGGCGTTGTCCAGTTCGCTCAACCTGCCAGCGGTACAGTTGCTGGAAGCCTATGGGCCGAAGCGGTTCGCCGCCGAGATGCGTATTGGCGGCGTGCCTTTGGCGTTGCCGGCGTTGGCCGAGCCGAACCTGGCCTTGATCCTGGGCGGCGCAGGCAGCCGTCTGGAAGATCTGGTGAGCGGCTATAGCGCCTTCGCCCGGAACGGCAGGAGTGCAACTATTCGATTACAGCCGGATGATACGCTTAGGGAGCGACCATTACTGTCGCCAGGGTCCGCCTGGATTGTGCGGCGCATCCTCAGCGGCCAGGCGCGTCCCGACCGCGACCCGCGGGCCGAACTGGTGCAGCGCCCGATGCTGGCCTGGAAGACCGGCACCAGCTACGGCTTTCGTGATGCCTGGGCGATTGGGGTGGGGCCGCGTTACTTGATCGGCGTGTGGATCGGCCGCCCGGACGGCACACCGGTGCCGGGCCAGTTCGGGCTGGCCTCGGCGGCGCCGTTGATGTTGCAGGTGCACGACGTACTGAGCAACCGCGACAGCCAGCGCGGCATCAGCGCGCCGGTCAAACCTGTGCCTGCCAATGTCGGCGTGGCAGCGATCTGTTGGCCACTAGGCCAGCCCATGAGCCGCAGCGACCCCAATTGCCGTCGCCAGCGCTTCGCCTGGACGCTGGACAACACCACGCCGCCGACCTTGCAGGCACTGGACCAACCGTTGAGCGTGGGCCTGATGGAAAGCGTATGGGTCAATGCCAAAGGCTCGCGGGTCGACGCCCATTGCCCGGGGGCAGAGCCGAAAAACATCGCCCTGTGGCCTGCGCCCTTGGAACCCTGGCTGCCAAGGGCCGAACGCCGCGAAGCACGCATCCCGCCCGCTGACTCCGATTGCCCGCCACCGGCGCTGGCCGCGTCTTCACCGCTGTCGATCGTTGGCGTACGCGAGGGCGACCAGCTGCGTCTGCCCGCCGCCAGCCAGCAAACCTTGCGCCTGAAAATCTCCGCCCTCGGCGGCAGTGGTCGGCGCTGGTGGTTCCTCAACGGCGCGCCACTGGGCGACAGCGCCAACCAGGACTTCATCAACGCCAGCTTCGAACACCTGGGCCGTTACCAACTCAGCGTCCTCGACGAAGCCGGCCAAACCGCCCGCCTAGAATTCAGCGTCATCGACTAGAGCCTCATTGCAGCCCAGGCATCTACACCTCTAGAGCGGGCCCTCTGCGTAGCAGCTGTCGAGCCTCCTCAACCCCCCACAGATTCACTTGCCTTAACCGCCAATCCCCCCGAAGCTACCCATCTTCAGGAGCCCCCGCATGAACCTCGAACACCTCACCGAACGCCTGCACCGCATTCGCGATACAAATAATTGGAAACAGTTCCACAGCCCAAAAAACCTGGCCATGGCCGCCAGCGTAGAAATGGCTGAACTGGTGGAAATCTTCCAATGGCTGAGCGAAGACCAATCGCGCCAGCTCCCGGCTGAGAAACTCGCCCACGCCGGCCAGGAAGTCGGCGATATTGTGCTGTACCTGCTGTTGCTGTGCAGCGAACTGGGCCTGGACATGAACGAGGTGGTGCGCGCCAAATTGGCCGACAGCGAACGGCGGTTTGCCCATGAGTGATCGTCATTTCGACCAACTGGCCACGCGCTTTGCCGAAAAAATCTACGGCGGTGCCAAAGGCGCGATTCGCCTGGCGGTGCTCCAGGCCGACCTCACCGAAGCCCTGCCCAAACGCCCCTTGCGCGTTCTGGATATCGGCGCAGGCCTGGGCCACATGTCGCTGTGGCTGGCGGAGCAAGGCCATCAGGTCACCCTGGCCGAACCTGCCGAACCGATGCTCGCCGGCGCCCGCCAACGTTTTGCCGACGCCGGGCAGACCGCGACCTTTATTCATGCGCCCTGGCAAGACCTGCTCGGCCAACTCACCGAACCCTACGACCTGGTGCTGTGCCACGCCGTGTTGGAATGGCTGGCCGAACCTCATGCGATCCTGCCGGTGCTGCATCAGCTCACGCTGCCTGGCGGCTGGTTGTCGTTGGCGTTCTACAACCGCGATGCGCTGATTTACCGCAACCTGCTCAAAGGCCACTTCCGCAAAATGCGCAAGAACGACATGGCCGGCGAAAAGCAGAGCCTCACCCCGCAGCAGCCGCTCGACCCGCGTGAATTGGCGGCGCAACTCGAAGGCCTTTGGCAGGTCGAAAGCCAAAGTGGCGTTCGCGTATTCCACGACTATATGCCGGTGGAATTCCAGGCCCGCGCGGATTTGCAGGGCCTTTTGGAGATGGAACTCGCTCACCGTCGTCACCCAAGCTTTGCCGGACTTGGGCGTTATTTGCACTGGGTCTGCCGTCCGGTTTAAACGGCCCAGTCTGCGGAGGTCGAAATGCGTCGTCTCTGTTTGATCCTGTTATCTCTCGGCTTGGGTGCGTGTTCGAGCCCCAACCCTTATGTCTCCGCTTCGGCGCCGATTCCACCGGCGCCGCCGCAGGCAGCCAATACCTTTGATGCCAGCGCCTATCCCGCGCCCGTGCGCGACTACGGCGCCTACCGCAACTGGGCGTGGCGCAATGGCCAGCTCCCGGCGGGCACGGCCTGGGCGGATTCGGCGCAAATTGCCGAAGCGGTCAGCGGCGCGCTTGACCAGCGCGGTCTGCGTCCCTTGCACGACAACCGCCCGGCAGACCTGCTGGTGAGCGCCGATGTGCGCCAGGAAAAGCGCCTCAAGCAGGTCCAGGATGATTATGGCTACGGTTACGGCGGCTACAACCGCTATGGCAATGGCTATGGCATGTACAACTCGGTGCCGATCGTACGCACCTATGAAGTCCAGGTCGTGGTGGTGCGCGTCAATCTATTCGATGCCCGCACGGGGCAGCCGGTGTGGAGTGCCAGCGCGGAAACGGGCAGCCAGGGCAGCCTCAGTGAACGGGGAGATGCCTTGCGCCAGGCGGTGCAAAAGGCAATGACGGCGTATCCTCCCAGTTAACAGCTATTCTCATCCTGAGCGCGGGTCGCTTTTTGGAGAAAACCCATGTTTTGTCGTATCGCTATGCTCGCTGTTGTCATGTTGCTGGGCGGTTGCCAGACCAGCCAAGTCAACCACGATTTTGACGCCAGCCGTGATTTTGGCGCCTACCGCAGTTGGGCCTGGAAAGACCCGGCCTTGCAATATCGCCCGGATGACCCGCGCATCAAGAGCGACCTCACCGAACAACGCATCCGTCAGGCGGTGGGCGAACAACTCGACCAACGCGGCCTGCGCTCAGCGGCACCGGGCAGCAAGGCCGACTTGAACGTACAGGCCTACCTGATCGTCGAAGACCGCCAGCAACAAGTCACCACCAACTATGGCGGCGCATGGGGCGGCCCATGGAACGGCTATTGGGGCGCGCCGATGTACAATGAAACCCGCAACATCACCTACAAAGTCGCCACCCTCCAGATCGACCTGCTCGACGGCAAAGACGGCAAACTGGTCTGGCGCGGCAGCGACGAGCAAATGATGGCCAACTCGCCCAGCCCGCAGGACCGCAACAACGCCATCCGCACCACGATCACCCGAATCCTCTCCAGCTACCCACCCCACTAAAACCACCGCTGAACCCTGTGGGAGCTGGCTTGCCTGCGATAGCATCACCTCGGGGCATCTGAAAAACCGAGGTGCCTGCATCGCGGGCAAGCCCGGCTCCCACACAAGCCAGCCCCCACATTGATTTGTGGAGACTGGCCAGCCCTTGTCTACACTCAATACCAACTAAGGAGAGTAAGCGCTAAGGAGTGCCTGATGTCTCCCCGACTTGGTTCCCGTCAGCGTGGTGCGATTGGCCTGATGGCTGCGGGCACCCTCGCAGTGGCCCTGGTGTTCATGCTGCTCGCGGTAGACAGCGGCCGCCTCCACCTGGAAAAGCGCAAATTGCAATCCATCGCCGACACCTCGGCCGTGGAGGCCGCCAGCCGTGGTGGCCTGTGCACGCCCACCACCAGCGCCAATGACTACGCCAAGGAAAACGCCACGCGCAACGGCTTCACCGTGGTCGCCGGCGACAACAGCCGTGGCCTGGCCGTGACCTGCGGCACATTGACCACCAATGCCAGCAATATCCGCGTATTCACCGCAGACGCCACCAAAAACGATGCCGTGCGTGTGGTGGCCACGCGTAGCGTGATGACCAGCATTGCCGGTGGGATCTGGAGCATGTTCAGCGGCGGGCCAATGTCCACCCAGATGATCTTGAGTGCCACCGCCGTTGCTGCATATGCGCCACCGGTGGCGCAGCTGACGATTCGCAGCAGCCTAGGAACGGTCGATGCCAGTAAATCTCCTATATTGAACATGGTCATCGGCAATCTTTTGGGCGGCAACCTGTCCCTGACGGCGGCGGCCTGGAACGGCTTTTTGACGACGAACGTTAATCTGCTCAGCTACTTGGATCAGTTGGCGATTGAATTGAATGTCAAGGCAGGTGACTACGATGCATTGCTCAACACCGCTGTGTCCGCCAGCCAGTTGATCGAAGCCGCGGTAAAGGTGCTGCAAAAAAATGGCTCGGTGGCCACGGCGATCATTAACGACGTGATTTCAGTGAAAGCAATCGCGCCCAACACACAGCTGTTGAAGGTCGGAGACCTGCTGAAGGTCGCCACTGGAACACCGGCCGCTGCCTTGAATACCAGCCTGCAGTTGTTTCAACTGCTTGAGACTGTGGCGCAACTGTCCAATAGCAAGAGCGCGGTGAGTGCCGCAACGCAGGTGAATATTCCACTGGTGGGCAATGTCTCGATCCAGACCAAAGTCATCAAGCCGCCGCAACTGTCGGCGATTGGCAATCCCGCAAAGGCCAAGGCCGGACTCCTGAATAACCCGCAGACAGATCAGATTTTTGTACGAACCGCCCAAGTGCGCACTTTGGTCACCATTGATGCGCCGGTAATCAAGATGGTTTCTGGGGTTTCACCGATTCTGACCGGGCTTGCGACGCCAGTGTCAAAGGTGGTCGGCGGTTTGTTGAACCTGAACCTTGTTGATACGGTGGCCGGTGTCGTGTGCTTATTGGGGTGCAATCTCACTGACGTGGATATCACCCAGCCCTTGAGCATTTATATCGAGGCGGCCAGTGCGCAAAGCCATGTAACCGACTTCAGTTGCGCCACACCGGCCACTAAGTCTTTGACGGTGCAGGCCACCACCTCACTCGCTACCCTGGGCGTTGGTTATGTGGATCCGGTGGCGGCATTTTCATCGTCTGCGCCTGTCAACGTGCAGCCAGTGAGGCTGATCGACTTTGGCCAGCGCTTTTGCCTGCTGACACTGGTTTGCGGTCCGCGCACAGCAGGCGTCGGCGGCGGCTTGAATCTGAGAGCGTTGTCCACGGTGGGCGCGCAGACTAATACGTTGCTGTTTTCTCCGGTGAATGACATCAACGCGGCGACGATCTATAAAAGCCCACCTGGCACCGCCAATATCGTCAGTAGCCTGGGGGCTACGTTGAACGGTCTAGAGGTCACCTACGTACCGCCCAGCGGCAGCACACCCGGTGCGGCGAACGGCACTGTCACAAGTGCTATGGCTACCATCATCAGTTCGGTGATCACGCTTGTAAAAAGCGTCCTGACTCCGATACTCGACCCCATCGTCAACACGCTGCTCTTAGCCCTAGGGATCAGCCTCGGCAACTCCGAAGTCGGCGCCAACCTCAGTTGCCACATGGGTCGCGCCTACCTGGTGATCTAACTGATCGGCAACTCCACACAAAACCGCGCACCGTGCTCCCCCTTGGCAACGCTCAACCGTCCGCCCATGTTGTCCACAATCCCGTAGCTCACCGACAACCCCAACCCCGTGCCCACGCCAATCGGCTTGGTGGTAAAGAACGGCTCGAAAATCCGCTCCAGCAACCGAGGGTCAATGCCACCCGCGTTGTCTTCCACCCAGATCCGCGCATGCCGACTGTCGTGCTCGCAATGCACTGCGATCCAGGGGCGGAACGCCGGGTCCTTGTCCTGTTTGCTCAACAGCGCATCACGGGCATTGACCACCAGGTTGATCAGCACCTGCTCAAGCTGGTCGACGTAACCTTTGACCTGCACCGCAGCGTCCGCTGGCGTGACGCGCACCTCCACACCTTTGCCGCGCAAGCCTTCGCCGAGCAGTGACAGCGTGCCTTCTACCGCCTGTGACGGGTCGAAGGGCTGTTGTTCGATTTCCGAGCGGCGGCCAAACACGCGCATATGGTCCACCACCCGCGCCGCGCGCTGCACCTGGGTGTCGATGCGCTGGAGCTTGTCAGTGAGGTAGTCGATTTGAGCATCACCAGTGCTTAGCCGCTTGAGCACATTGACGATCGCCATGCGCATCACGTTAAGCGGCTGGTTGATCTCATGGGCCAGGCCCGTGGCCATTTCGCCAAGGGTGGCCATTTTTGCGCTTTGGGTCAGTTGCTGCTGGGAGCGGCGCACTTCGGTGTTGTCGCGGCCCACCGCTTGCACTTCCACCAGCGTGCCCTGTTCATCGAACACGCCACGGTCTGACCATACCCACCAGGCGTGTTCGCGGCCGGGCAATTCCAGGCTGATTTCGGCGGTGCTGACCGGAAATTCCGCGCTCAATTGGCCGATACGTTGCACAAAGGCCTGGTGTTGTTCTTCCGACAGCCAGTTACCCAGGTTCTGCCCCGGCAGCTGTGCGGGCAGGCATTCCAGGTAATTGGCCAGCGGCGTGTTGCCAAAGGTCAGGGTCAGGTCCGGGCGGTAGCGGCAGATCATTGCCGGGGAGTCTTCGACGAGCATGCGGTAGCGCTCTTCGCTTTGTTTGATCTGCTCGGCAGCCTGGGTTGTCTCGGTGACGTCCAGCCACAGCCCGACGGCTTCCAGCGGCAATCCAAGGTCATCGCGCAGTAATTTGGCCTCATCCAGCAGCCAATGGTATTGGCCTTGTTTGTCGCGCAGGCGGTAGCGGCTGCGCACGGCGCCTTCGCGCAACAGTTGGCGGGTGCGTTCGAAGTACAAATCGCGGTCTTCGGGGTGAATCAGCGATGCCAGGCTGTCGTGGTTACACTCGGCCAACGTCCAGCCCAGCAGGGGCAGCAGGCTATCGCTGAAGAACGCAGGGTGCAGGGCGCCGCTGACATAGCGCTGCACATAGATCACTGCTGGTGAACTGGCGATGAGGTTGTCCAGGCGCGCATGGGCGGCGGCGGCTTGCAGTTGTTGGTTCTTGATGTCGCTGATGTCGAGCATGAAGCCGACCCAGCGGCGGTCATCGCCCATGCCCAGCACCTGGCCCTGTACGCGGTACCAGAGGGGGTTGTGCTCGGCGTCGGTGCGTTGCAGGCGTACGGTGGTCAGCAGCGGTTTGCCCAGGGCTTGCAGATCGTGCAGGCGGCTGTTGAGTTCCTGGCGGTCGGCGGGGTGGATCAGTTCCAGCCACAGGCCCAGCGGTTGGCGGGTGGGACCGTCTTCCGGGCTGAGGCTGTGCAGCAACTGCGGGGCGAGCTGGATTTCTTGGGTAGCCGGCAGCAGCTCCCACCAGCCGGTGCCGAGCAGGCCTTGCAGGGCTTCCATGCGGTCGAGCTGTTGATGATAGCGTTGCTCGCGCAAGCGGCTCAGCAGTGGGGCGGCGAGGGCGGCGGTGAGGTTCAGCCAGTCCTGTTCGCGGGTGTGTTGCTGGCCGTTGTAGAGGCCGCAGAGTAACCATGCGGCGACGCCCTGGCTGTCACGGTAGGGCACCAAAAATCCATCGGCGTTGCCGAAAATGCTCTGCAGGCGCAGGTTGTCGCTGCGCTCTTGGGCCAGGCTCAACGGCGTGTTGCCACTCACACTGTCGAGGCTGGTGCCCAGGTGTTGGCCGGTCCGCCACAAGGCGGGGGCATCGTGGGCGGCGTAGTGGCTGTAGATCCGCCAGCCCTGGTCTTCTTCATCGAGCAACGCCAGCGCGAGGCAGGGCATGCGCCAGCGCTGCGCCACGCTTCGCAGGTGCTCGTTGAACACCTCGGGCAGTCGGGCCAGGCTGCACACCCGCAACTGGCCGCTCATCTGGCAGGTCAGTTGATGGTTCTGCTCACGGTGTTGGGCCAGTTGCGAGCCAGCCAGCAAGTCGCTGACGTCCAGCAGGCGCAGGCTCCAGCCGTCACCCTCGGCTTCGATCCAGCCGCGGGTGTGCAAGACCTGGCCGGTAGCACCCTGGAAGTCCAGGTCCAGGTCCAGGCTCTGGCGCTGCCAGTCGGCCGGGCGACCTTCAATGCTCAAGGTGCTGCTGGCGCACAACAGTTCACGCAATAGCGGCCGGGTTTCGCCCACTCCATGCGACGCGAGCTGCGGGCGCAGCGTGCCGCTGATGCTCAATACGTGGCCCTGGTGATCCAGTTGCAGGTGCAACCCTGGCGTGGGTGCGCCGGGCGTGTCGAGGGGCGTTGCGCTGGTGCGGCCGAGCAGGCGCCCGAAGAGGCTATCCCCCGAGGTCAAAACTGCAGACTCGAAATGGCTGTCAGGTTGGCCGGCAGATTCGGCACGGTGCCTATGCCCGGCACTACCAACGCCGGAAACACTGAATAGAGGCGGCTGGTGGGGTATTTAATCGTCACAGTCAGCGTAGTGCCGTTGTAGGCGGCGGTGATTAAATCGTCGGTAAATTGGAAGCTGGGTGGAATCCAGTCCAACTGCAGGATCGCCTTGGTTTTGGCGCGATCAATCAGCTCGGTGCCATAGGCAGTGCCCGCAGCGACCGGGTCCACCGCCATCGCCTGGCGTACGGCCTCCGCTGCCGCCTGGTTGAACGACTGCATCAACAACAGAGGCAGGCTATAGCTGATCAATCCATAGAACACCGCAAAAAAGATCCCGAAGACCAGCGCGAACTCAATCGCCGCCGCACCTTTTTGCTTTCTAGGGAGGCTTGTTTTCATGACTGCGTCTACCCTGACGGCTACTACTTGATATGAGCATAGAATCATTCAGCAAAAAGGGATGTTTTTTACGTGATCCATGGCGTGGTGATACTGCTCTGGTTGGGGCTCTGTGCGTGGCAGGACATGCGTCAACGGCAAATCGCCAACGGCTTGACCCTGGGGGCGGCGCTGCTGGCGCTGTTCTACCTGTCATGGACGGGCACCACCTGGCTCGGAGCGCCCGCCGGCGAAGGTGGCGGGGCCTTTGCCGTGGCGCTGCTGCTGACCTTGCCCGGCTATGCGCTGGGCCGCTTTGGCGCGGGTGATGTGAAGCTGCTGGCCGCCCTGGCGCTGGCCAGTACGCTGGACTATTTATTGTGGTCTTTAATCGGCGCAGCGCTGTTCCAAAGTGGCTGGGTGATTGTGCGTCAAAGGCTTAGCGCGCCTCTTCTAATCGCGGCTGCGGGAGCGTCAACAAAACAGCCTTTTGCGCCCTTTGTATTGACTGGGTTTGGGCTATATTGGCTTTGGATCGATTAGGCTGACGAGGCCTCTGTCACTGTGTACAGAGTCAGAAAGTAGGTCTACGTTTATTAACTGGATGTGTAGGATTTTTTGTCAAAAGGGATAGCTCAATCTTTTGGCTTTCCGGGCATGGAGTGGCGTGTGAACAAGCTTACCTCGGCGGTGAAAGTGCTCGTTGTCGACGATCAGCCGATGATCGTGGAAGAACTCTGCGAATTTCTTGAAGGCAGTGGTTACCGCTGCGTCCCTTGTGAATCCAGTCGGCATGCGTTGCAACGCTTCGGCGAGGATGCCGACATTGGCTTGGTCCTGTGCGATCTGCATATACCGGACATGGATGGCATCGAGCTGGTGCAGGCCATGCAGAAGGTGGCGGGCAAGCAGCGGGCGTTCGAAGCGATCATGCTGACCGGGCGTGTCGACAAGCAGGACGTGATCAAGGCCCTGCGCGCAGGGATCTCGGATTACTACCAGAAGCCGATCAATCTCGATGAGTTGCTCGAAGGCCTGCAACGCCAGGAAGCGGCGTTGGAAGAACGGCAAAAAGAGCTGCAACTGGGGCACTTGAACCAGAAGCTGCAATACCTCTCCGAATCCATCAATGACCTGTACCAGGACCTCGATAAAGTGCGCCGCAGCCCAAGTCCCGGCTTGGTGGACGATGGCGAGCTGGTCGCCGAAGAGGCTGGGCCCGTGGAGATTCCGACCATTTTCAACCAGCTGTCGCCGCGCCAGCTTGACGTTGCACGTCTGGTGGGCAAGGGCCAGACCAACTACCAGATTGCCTGTGAGCTGGGGATCACCGAGAACACCGTCAAGCTGTACGTGTCCCAGGTGCTTCGCCTCACCCACATGCGCAACCGCACCCAGCTGGCGTTGGCCTTGTCACCGAATAACTCCGCGATTCGCCAACGGTTCACCGCCCACTAGGGTGTCACTGGCTCTTCCCGCCTTGGGCAGACCCTCCCGACTCCGATTCAAAGAACTCCGGAATCGGATGCTTATTACTGTCCAGCCAGCGCTGCAAGGCTTGCTCCCGTTCTGCGGGAGTGGTCCTTTGCGGCGTCGCCGAAGCAGCCCGACCATTGACCTGCAAGGCCAGCCAGTTTTCCGTCTCCGCTTGTTGCGGGGACGACGGGCCGGGTTCGAGGGCCAGTGCGCTCAGCGGTAGCATCGCCAGGCCAATAAGGTAATGTGCTTTCATCAATCACTCCTTACTTTAGGGTCACCGGCAGGGCATCGCTCACCGCCGCTACTTTGCGCGTCGCCGCGCGGGAGCCCTTGAGTTTTTCCGCGCGTGCCTGGGCAACGGTGACTTGCTCGGGGGTCAGGCCCAACTGGCTGACCACTTTCGCCGCTTGACCCCAGTCGTCCTGATAGATCAACAGCGTCACCAGGTTGACGGCAGCCAAGGGATTGCCCTGCTTGAGCTCGATGGCGGTCATGAATTCAAAGCGGGCGTCTTCCAGGCGCAATTGGTTGAGGTACACCACGCCCAGGTCATTGCGGATTTTTTCGTCCGTGGGCGCCAGCCGCGCCGCTCGCTGCATATGCGCCATCGCCTGGTCGTTGTCGCCCTTGGCCGCCGCCAATTGCCCCAAACCGTGTTCGCCTTCAGCGGTCATGCAGGTGCCGAGCAGGCTGCGGTAGAACGGCTCGGCCTCGCTGCGCCCCAGCAAGCGGTAAGCGCGTGCCTTGCGCTGGCGCACCTGGGGCAAGGACTCGGGCAGGTTTTGCAGGTTGGCGAGGCTGGCGTGCAGCTTGCCTTCGTTGGCCAGGTCGTCCGACAGGTTGAGCGCCAATCCCTGGTCTGAACTCGGCTTGGCGCAACTGCCGGACGAGATCAACGCGGCCCAGGGTGATTGGCCGTTGGTGGCGCAGCCGCCGAGCATTAGCAGGGCCACGCCGGCAATCAGTACTTTCATCAACGTCTCCTCAAAAGTGATTCAAAGCGCGGGCGATGCCGATAAACGCAGGGCCACCGAGCACGATCAGCAACGCGGGGAACAGAAACACCATCATCACCACTGACATTTTTGCCGACATCTTCGAGATGTATTCCTGCAGGCGAGTCAGGCGTCGGTCGTCGAGCAACTGCTTTAGCGCCAGCAAGGATTTCATCGCGCCGCCGCCCTGATGGATCAATTGCTGCAGGATGATGCAGGTGTCGGTGAATTCATCCACTTCGAGCAAGCGTGCGGTCTTGCCCAGCTCTTCGCTCAGCTCCAGGCCGGAATCGACACGCGCCAGGATCAGCCGCAATTCATGGGTAAGCGCGGGTAGCAGGCGTTCGGCTTCGTTGCCCAGCACGCGCAGCGACTGCTCAATCGCCATGCCCGACTCGAACAGGATGCGCAGCAGCGGAATGAACGTTGAGATTTCTTTGGCGATGGCCTGCTGGCGGTATTTGGCCGCCGCAGCCAGCACGCGTTTTGGCAACAGGTAACCGATGCCCAGCGCAAATATCGGGGCAATCCAGGCAGGGTCTGCATGAGGAAACAGCAGTTGCTGGCCGAGGAGCGTCAGGCCCAGCAGCACGACAGGCAAACCAATCTGGAACGCAGCAAACAGTGAGCGCTGGCTAGCCTTGCGCCAGCCGACCCGGTTGAGCAGGACCTGCGTCTCGTTGTCCAGGCTGACCGAGCGCTGCGCCAGGGTGCTTGCGCCCAATTGACGCATGAGCGTGCCGAACCTTGCATCGCCGCTCATCCGCCCCTGCAAGCGTTCAGCCACCCGGCGCTTGCGACGTCGATTCTCGAGCTCTTGGCCGCCCACCAATACCACGGCTGCGAGCAACAACAAGGCGCAGGCCAGAAGTGCCATCTCAGACACTCCTCAGCATGCGCCACATGATAAAAGTGCCGCCGAGGTCCATGGCCAGCGCGGTGAACAGCATCATGCGCCCCGTGCTGTCGTTCCACATGGTCATCAAATAGCTGGGGTTGACCACCATGAAGTAACCCACGATCAACACGGGCAGGCCGCCCAGCACATAGGCCGTCATGCGCGTTTCGCCGGTCATGGCTTTGAGTTGACGTGCGCCCTGTTCTCGCTCGCGAATCATTTTGATCAGGTTTTCCAGCAGTTCGCTGGCGTTGCCGCCGTAGCGATGGTTGACCTTCAAGCCAAGGGCAAACAGGCGGAATTCGTCCTGTTCGTAGAACTCGGCGAAGTCGCTGACCGAATCCGGCAGGCTGACCCCCATGCGCACGTTGCGCTGCACGCGGCCCATCGCATCCTTGAGTGGGTTTTCAACGCTATCGACGCCGCCCAATATGGCATCGGCCAGGGTTCTGCCGGATTTGAGGCTGCGTACGCTGTGGTCGAGCAACTGCGGCAGTTGCTCGACCATACGCTGCACGCGACGTTGGTAGCGCCAGCTGATGTACATGCGCAAAACCAGCGGCGGTCCCACGATCATCGCGAACAGGCCCAGCCCGTCGGCGAGCAACCCGCCCAACAATGCGCCGATGACCCAGGCGCTCAGCCACAGGCCCAAACGGTCTGTAGGTTTGCCCAGCCCCGCGCGCAGGAACATGCGTTCAAGGCCGGTCCATCGGGTACTCGGCTCCTGGGCCTCGGGCTGGCCATCGCCGAGGCGCTCCAGCACGCGATCCGTCCGGGCCTTGCGCAGGCCATGTTGAAGCAGCCAGAACGACAAGCCGATCAGCAGCAGGCAGACAAGCAGCAACGCCGGTCCAGTCATCACGCGCTCCCTAGGGTGGCAAGGCCGATTCGCGGCGCAGTTTGTCGCCGGCCGGGTTGAGGGCTTCGCGCAAGAAACCAAAGCCGGTGCGCCGATCCAGGCGGAACAGGGTGTTGGTGACATACACGTCATCGCGCACGCCGACCACTTCCACTACCTCGCTCACGCAGCGACGGCCATCGGGCATGCGCGTCAGCTGGATGATCACGTCCAGCGCGGCGCAGATCATCTGCCGCAAGGTTTTTTCCGCGATCACGCGGCCGGTCAGGCCCACCAGGGTTTCCAGGCGCAGCAACGCATCCTGGGCATTGTTGGCGTGTACCGTGCTCATGGAACCGTCGTGACCGGTGTTCATCGCGGTCATTACGTCGAGCACTTCCACACCACGAATTTCCCCGAGAATGATGCGGTCCGGGCGCATCCGCAACGCGTTGCGGATCAGGTCGCTGGACCTGACCTCGCCGTGTCCCTCAGCGTTGGGCGGACGGGTTTCCAGGCGGACCACGTGCGGGTGGCCCAATTGCAGCTCGGCAACGTCTTCGATCGTTACCAGGCGCTCGTGGGGGTTGATCAACTGACTGAGAATATTCAGCAAAGTGGTCTTGCCGGTACCCGTACCGCCGCTGATCAGGATGTTGCAGCGCCTGCCCACGGCCTCCTGGAAGAACCCGAAAATGCTCTGGTCGATAGTCTGCATGGCGACCAGATCGCTGCTCTTGAGCATGTCTTTACGAAACTTTCGAATCGACAGGCACGGGCCGTCCAGGGCAATCGGCGGGATGATCGCGTTCACCCGGCTGCCGTCGGGCAAGCGTGCGTCCACCATCGGCGAGGACTCATCCAGGCGCCGGCCCAGCGGCGCAAGGATACGTTGCATCACGCGTTCCACGTGGTGGTCGTCGATGAAGCGCAAGTCACTCTGGTGCAGCAGGCCATCACGTTCGATAAACACCCGGTGCGGCCCGTTGACCAGGATTTCGGTGACCGATGGGTCGCGCAACAGCACTTCCAGTGGGCCGAAACCGGTGAGTTCGTCGACTATCTCTTCGGCCAGGCGCTCTATCTCATAGCGCGAAATCGCCAGGCGCATGCGCGTGATGTATTCCGAAACCTTGTCGATGACAAATTGCGCCAGCGACTGGCGCGTGCCTTCGAGCAGGTTTTTGCCCGACTCCTCGATGGCGTCGATGATGTAGCGATGCAGCACCAGTTTCAGCCCATCGTGATCGCTGTTGCCGCTGACGCTGCGGGCCGGGCCGCCAAACAGTTTTTCGCCGCTCATCGTCCCGACCCCAGGATGCGTTCAAACCAGCGCATTGAGGGCTTTGCAAGGCCCTCGGAGCGTTTTGCCAGGCGCTCGCCCAAGGTGCGTACGGCTTGGGTCAGGGGTTCACGTGGGGCCAGGGCGAACAGGGTCTGGCCTTGGTTTTTCACGTTCAGGCGCAGCTCAGCGCTCAGGGGCAGCACGGCGACGCATTCAAGGCCGTAGCTTTTTTCCAGGGCGTCGGTGTCCGGCGCACAGGCCTTGATGTAGCGGTCGATCACCAGCTTGGCGTGATCAAGCTTCATGCCTTTTTCGCGCCAGCGGCTTATCACCGCGAGGTTGCGGCGACAGTCCAGTACGCTCTGGTCGGTGCACCACAGCAGCTTGTCGCAATGGCTGACAAAGGTGCGCAGCGCTTCACTGTCTGGCTGCCCGGTGATGTTCACGACGATGTGCTGGAAGTGTTGGCGCAGAGCGCTGAGCAACATGTACAGCTCGGCGGCGCTGGTCAGTTTGAGTGGCTCGTCACCGGTGGCGTACGCCAGGATGCGCAGGCCATCCAGGGCGGTGGTAAACGCACTGTTGATCAACGTGGTATCAAGGCGGCGTAAATGCCGCAACGCATCACCGAAATTGAACGTACTCTCCAGGCCCAGCAAGGCCAGGCTGTCGCTGCGTGGCAGGCCCAGGTCGAGCAGTAAGGTCTGCTGCCCGCTTTTCTGCACGACCAAGGCCAGGTGGGTTGCCAGTATTGCGCCGTCAGCGTTGCTCTGAGTGCCAAACAGTACGGTCAGCCCACCCAGCTGTGCATTGTGGGCGACGGCTGGCAGGCGCTTGCTCAGGCGACGCACCAGCCCCGCCACTTCGCTGGAACGCGAGCCGTAGGCTATGAAGTCGCGGGCACCGGCGCGCATGGCGTTGAGTACCAGTTGGTTGTCCATGCCATCGCCGAGGGCGACCACGGCGAGCATCGGCTTGGCTTCCAGGGCACCTTCGATGAGCGCGCTCTGGGCCACGACGTTTTCTCGGTCGAGGCCGACGAACACCAGATTGGCGGACGTCACGTCCACCAGCGCCAGCAGTTCGTCCAGGCTGCCGGTGCCGGCACTGACGACTTGGCCAAGGGGCGCAAGGGCACCCTGCAGCCACTCCAGGTCGGTGGTGTTGCGCGTGATGGCGAGGAAGGTCTGGTTCAGGCTATCGCTCATTGGGAAAGTCCACTGCGACGGTCGAAATTACCGTTTTCCAGGAAGAACAGCCGGTACCAGTTCGGGTCGTAGCTGCGCAATTTTTCACCAGGCAGCGACGGCAGTTGGGCGTTGGCGGCCAACGGCTGCACCAGGTGCGGCGTGACGATCATCAGCAGTTCTTTTTCTTCGCGGCTGATGTTTGAGTCGCGGAAAAATGCCCCGAGGATCGGGATATCGCCCAGCCCGGGGAACTTGCTGACGGTGGAGCGATTATTGGTACTGATCAGGCCGCTGATCACGAAACTTTCGCCATCGGCCAGGGACACGCTGGTGTCGGTTCGGCGCACCGTCAGGGCAGGCACCTGGATGCCTTGGATCTGCACAGCGTTGCTGTAGTCCAGCTCACTGACTTCCGGCGCGACCTTGAGGGTGATGCGGTTACGGTCAATGACGGTGGGGGTCAGGGTCAGGCGAATGCCGAACTCCTTGTATTCGATGGAGATGGTGTCGCTGCCGGCGCTGGGCACCGGGACCGGCACCTCGCCGCCGGCCAGGAAGGAGGCGCTCTGACCGCTCATGGCCACCAGGCTCGGGCGCGCCAAGGTGTAAGCGAAACCGCTGCGTTCGAGGGCGTTGATCATCGCCGAGACCCGGCCACCGCCAAAGCCAATATTGAAGTTGGTGCTGCTGATAGCCAGGGCCTGGGTGGTGGTGGTCGGAAACAGCAAGTTAGGGCTGCCGAAGAACGCATTCTTGGCGGTGCCGAGGATGGTCGTACTGGCTTCCTTGAGCTTGGAGCGGCTGACTTCCACAAAGCGGATATCGGTCTGCACCTGGCTGGGCAGCAGTGGGTCTTCCGATGGCGACAGCGACAGGCTGGTCAGCGCCGAGGTGGCCTTGCCCTTGACGAACACCATGCTCTGGCGCGGCGCGCTGGCACAGGCGGTCCACACCATCAGGCTGGTGGCGCCACTGGTGACGCCGGTCAGCAGGAAGTTACGGTCGCCGTTGACGCGCACATCGGCAATTTTCGGGTCGCCGATTGCCAGGCGCGTGATCGCCACCGGCGACTGCAGCTCTTGTTGCAGGCCTTCTCCCACCTCGACCACGGCCGGCAGTTGGCCCAGGGTGCTGCAGTTGCCCGGCGCCGCCAAGGCCATGCCGACCGGAAAGATCGACAGCATCAAGGCCCAAGCCATTTGCGTGAACATGGGTGCGTAGCGATGGCTCATTCAAGGCATCCTTGCTCTATCACGGAGTTTGTGGCGCCGCTTGGGCACCGCGAATCACTTCAATGCCACGGCGCACGCTAGGCTCACCACCGGCCGGCGCGATTCTTTTTGGCGGGCCGGTCAGGGCTAATTGGGTGAATTGGTAAAGGTCGCGGTTGGCGCTTTCGAGTTTTTCCGGCGCGTCGTTTTCGCCGGCCCAGTAGCGGCTGAGCAGTTGCTCCTCGGCGCTGCGTACGGCCAGGCGCAAGGTGCCGGCTTGCGCCGCGAGCATCAGGCGGCTTAATAAAGGCTCCGGCACGGCCAGCACCACGGTGCGTGCGGCGGCGCGGCGTTGGGCGGCTTGGGCGCGCTCTTCGACCGTGGCCGGCGGTGGCACTGCGGGCTGGCCATCGTTGGCCAAACCCAACTGGTCGCCGACACTGAGTAGGCGCATCGCCGGAAGTGCGACCTGGGCCGATTGCTCGGTGTTGCTGGCATCCTGGCGCAGGAACAGCAACACATCTACGTAATCCCCGGGGGTCAACTGGCCGCCCGCGCCGATCACCTCATCCACCGCGACGGCCAGCGCGCGTTCGTTGGGACGAATCATGCGCGCCAGCGGGCCACCGCCGCTGAAGCTGTCCTCGGTGAGCCAGATGCCTGCGCCCAGGGCGCGCAGCGGCATGCGGCCGATGGCCTGGTCGAGCTGGGTGAGGCTGCCGGCGGGCACTGTACGCAGTTTTTCCACCGCCAGGTCGGCGGCGGTCAGCGGAATAAAGGCGGGCACGTCATGCACCAGGACCACTACCGGTTGGCGGGTCTGGTCTTCAGCGGCGGCGGCGGTGTTTTCCACGGAAACGACAGGTGCGGTGGGGACTGCGACAGGATCCGGTGCGCGGCTCAAAACAAGCCCCCAGTACCCGGCGAACAATGCCCCGATCAGCAACAAGCCGGCCAGGACCATGCTGATGCGACTGTTCATGACGGCTCTCCCTTCCCGTTGCACTGCATGCCCGTCTAATCCAAACGAGTTAATCCGCAACCTGGCTGTGATGAACATCTAACGAATTGGCTATTTGAAGGTAGCTCAGCTAGGACAAAAAGCCATTAACCCAGGAAAAATTTATCGGTCCTTTGAACCTTGCCTTTTAAACCCTACGTTCATGGCGCCAACGTTGCGACTAATACTTTGTGATTAATCCGTTCTTACAGTTGTGAGTCTGAGGTTTGTTGACAATGCTTTAGTGGCACGCCGCGATCATCTGGTAATAGAGCCCTTCCGGCTTTCAGTGGCGTTTTAGGGAGAAGTATTATGTTCCTTGACTTGGTGTTGAAACTTTATGTCCAGACGCACTTGTTTTTTCAACGCAAAGACGGCGCGTCGGGTATTGAATACGCGATTATCGTGGCCATGGTTGCACTGGTGATCGTCGGTGCAGGTACAGGACTTGGAACTAAGATCAAGTCCATCTTTGATAGCGTCGCGACTAAAATGACGACTTGATAGCCTGCTGAAAAATGTGGGGAACCCTCATTAAAGTTCTTTCTATCCAGGTACAGCCATGAGCGCCGCCTCTTCTTCCCGCCAACAAATTCTTTTGGTAGATGATGAAGAGGACGCCCTGATCGAACTCGCCGAGTCCCTCGAAAACGAGGGGTTTGTCTGTTTAACCGCCAACTCCGTCACCTTCGCCCTGCAAGAATTGACACTCCATCCCGACATCGCCCTGGTCATCACCGACCTGCGTATGCCCGAGGAAAGTGGCATTTCCTTGATCAAGCGCCTGCGCGAACACACCTCACGTTCTCATCTGCCCGTGATTGTGATGTCGGGCCACGCCGAAATGGATGATGTGAGCGACATGCTGCGGCTGCACGTGCTGGACCTGTTCCGCAAGCCGATCTACCTGGTGCGGCTGATCGACACGTTGAACAACTTGTTTCCCCTTCCCAATGCTCACTAAAGTCAGAGCTGATAGCCGAAGCTTAACGAGTAGCGCGGCCGCCGATCGAAGCTGTCCAGCGCTACGTCGGACATCGGCTTGGCGACTTCCAACGCGATGTTGTAGCACTTGGCGCTGCCAAAGCGCAGCCCCACCGCTGCAGCCGCCGAGTGCCAGTGCTACTGCCAGGGCCAGCGCGGTACTTGCTTTCCAAAACACGATTTGAGTGTTCATGATTGAGTTCCTTGCACCTGTACAACCTTAGTTGTCTTCAAACGCTCGCTATGTCTTGGGGCAGCGATGCGTTTGTCCGTGTGGCTATAACCGCCCAGACGGTGCTCTCTCAGTTATCTACTGGGTATTAACGATTTTTATACCGCAGCAATGTGCCGGTTAAGCGACTAGTGCCAAGGGTTTAGAGGGGGGTGTATCAAGATATATATGTTTTTGAAATCAATCAGTTGAATAAAAAAGCGGACTTGAAAAGCCCGCTAATACTTAAGGTGTGTATATACAATTAATCAGTGTGTTTCAGGTGATCGGTCGCCATTTACCTACCATGTGTTCAATGTCGCCAGCGCCTTTCAACCACCACTCACCGCTGGAACCGGCGGCGCTGGCTAATAACGTCACATCACCGGGCAGGCGCACGGGTTTCTTGAACTCGACGTCTATCTCGATATTGGCGGCGGGCAGGTGTTCGCTGAGGGCGGCGAGGGTGCGCGCCTTGTTCCATAACCCATGAGCGATGGCCTGGGGGAAGCCAAACAGCTTGGCGGTCAGGGCGCTGAGGTGAATCGGGTTGTAGTCGCCGGAGACCCGCGCATAACGGCGGCCGATATCAGCGGGGGCTTTCCAGCGAATCAGTTCGCTGACCTGGGTAGGGGAAGGCTGGGCGTCATCCTCGGTCTCGCCTTCCAGTTTCACGCCTCGGCACAGCATGCGGCTCTCAGCTTCCCAGAGCAGGCCGAGGGAATCCTCCACGCTGGTCACTAATTCAAACGTCGCGCCTTTGGGATGGGGCTTGAGGTTCTGGGTGTGCACGCTGATGGACAGCTCGCTGACGCCGCCGAGAGGACGGTGAATGCGGATGCGATTATTCAGGTGAATCAACCCCAGCAGAGGGAAGGGAAAGTTGCTGTCCGTCAGCAACTGCATCTGCAAACCAAACGCCAGGATATGCGGATAAGTCGCCGGCAGAATCGGGCTGTCGGTAAAGCCACAGACTTTGCGATACGCCGCCACATGGTTAGGGTCGATGCTCACCCGGCAGCGCAACCCCTGTTCGGGCAGGGTGCTACCGGTAATCTTGCGCTTGAGCGCCGCGCGCCAATACAACGGCGGCAGAAACGGCGTAGCGCCTAATGTCTTCCATTGCATGCCTATGCTCCCAGGAGACTTTGCCCACACACCCGCAGCGCTTGCCCGCTGACCGCACCGGAACCCGGTTGGCCAAGCCAGGCCACCGCTTCGGCGACGTCTTGCGGCAAGCCACCCTGGCCCAGCGAACTCATGCGCCGCCCGGCCTCACGCAGCGCGAACGGAATATGCGCCGTCATCTGGGTTTCGATAAAACCGGGGGCCACGGCATTAATGGTGATGCCGCGTTCGTTGAGCAGTGGCGCCCAGGCTTGCGCGAGGCCGATCAACCCGGCCTTGCTCGCGGCATAGTTGGTTTGCCCACGGTTACCGGCGATACCGCTGATCGATGCCAGCAGCACCACGCGGGCGTTGTCGTGCAGGGTGCCGCTGTCGAGCAGAGCCTTGGTCAATACTTGCGGTGCGTTAAGGTTGACTGCCAGCACCGCGTCCCAGTATTCCGGGGTCATATTCGCCAGGGTTTTATCGCGGGTGATACCGGCGTTGTGCACCAGAATGTCGAGGCCATCGGGCAGTTGTTCGATCAATTGGCTGGCGGCGCCTTCGGCGCAGATATCCAGCACCACGGTGCGGGCGCCCAGGCGCGCGGCCAGGGCTTCTAGGTCGGCCTTGGCCTGCGGCACGTCGAGCAGGATGACCTCCGCGCCGTCGCGGGCCAGGGTTTCAGCGATGGACGCGCCAATGCCTCGGGCGCCGCCGGTGACCAGCGCTTTGCGCCCGGCCAGTGGTCGCGTCCAATCCTCAACGGGTGTGGCGCAGGCTTGCAGGCGAATCACCTGGCCGGAGATATACGCACTTTTCGGCGAGAGGAAAAAGCGCAGCGCGCCTTCCAGTTGGTCTTCGGCACCCTCGCCGACGTAGAGCAATTGCAACACGCCGCCATTGCGCAACTCTTTGGCCAACGAGCGGCTGAAACCTTCCAGGGCACGCTGGGCGCTGGCGGCGAACGGGTCGCGGAGGCTCTCCGGCGCGCGGCCGAGGATCACCACGTGGGCGCTGTTATCCAGGTTTTTCAGCAACGGCTGGAAGAACTCGCGCAGTTGCTTGAGGGTGTCGGTGTGCTGCAGATCGCTGGCATCGAACACCACGGCCTTGAGTTTGGGGCCATGGCCGGGAATCCACGTCGAGGTCTCGCTGCCGTAGGTGTAGATAGCGTCGGTGAGTTTGTGCGCAAACGCCTGCACGTTGGTTGCCAGTGCTCCACCGCCCAGCAGCAACGCGCCTTCGACCGGACGCAGGCGCCCGGCTTGCCAGCGTTCCAGGCGTACCGGTGACGGCAGGCCAATGGCGGCGACCAGGCGATGGCCGAGGCTTGAGTTGGCGAAGTCGATATAACGGTCAGACATGGAACGCTCTCCGAAGGCTGGGGTTCAAAGGGTTGACCACCCCGGGGTGGCAGTCGTTCGATTGAGCCTAGGCTAGGCTTGATGATTCCACCCACAACCATCAGGGAGCTTTCCATGACTCAATTGCGCCGTGTAGCGATCATTGGCGGTAACCGCATTCCTTTCGCTCGCTCCAATGGCCCGTATGCCACCGCGAGCAACCAGGCGATGCTGACGGCTGCGCTGGAAGGCCTGATCGAACGCTACAACCTGCACGGCCTGCGCATGGGCGAAGTGGCGGCGGGCGCGGTGCTCAAGCATTCGCGCGACTTCAACCTCACCCGCGAATGTGTGCTGGGCTCGCGCTTGTCGCCGCAGACACCGGCCTATGACATTCAACAGGCCTGCGGCACCGGGCTGGAAGCCGCATTACTGGTGGCCAACAAGATTGCCCTGGGCCAGATCGAATGCGCGATTGCCGGCGGGGTGGACACCACTTCCGACGCGCCCATCGGTGTAAATGAGGGCCTGCGCAAGATTCTGCTGCAAGCCAACCGCAGCAAATCCATGGCGGATAAATTAAAAGTCCTGTTACAACTTCGTCCCCATCACCTCAAGCCCGAACTGCCACGTAATGGCGAGCCGCGCACAGGCCTGTCCATGGGCCAACATTGCGAATTGATGGCGCAGACGTGGCAGATTCCCCGCGCCGAACAGGACCAGTTGGCCCTGGAAAGCCACCAGAAAATGGCGGCCGCCTACGCTGAAGGCTGGCACAACGATCTACTCACACCGTTCCTGGGCCTGACCCGCGACAACAACCTGCGCCCCGACCTGACCCTGGAAAAACTCGCCGCGCTTAAACCCGCCTTCGAACGCAGCGAAAAGGGCACGCTGACTGCCGGCAACTCCACGCCCCTCACGGACGGCGCGTCGCTGGTGCTGCTGGGCAGTGAAGCCTGGGCCCAAGAGCGCGGTTTGCCGATCCTGGCGTATCTGCGCGATGGTGAAGCGGCGGCGGTGGATTTCGTCAACGGCGCCGAAGGCCTGCTGATGGCGCCGGTATATGCCGTGCCGCGGCTGCTGGCGAGGAATGGCCTGACGCTGCAAGACTTCGATTACTACGAGATCCACGAAGCCTTCGCTGCCCAGGTTTTGTGCACACTCAAGGCCTGGGAAGATGCGGACTATTGCAAGACGCGCCTTGGGCTTGACGCGCCGTTGGGGTCCATCGACCGCAGCCGGCTTAATGTAAAAGGCAGTTCCCTGGCCGCCGGACATCCGTTTGCCGCCACAGGTGGGCGTATCGTCGCCAATCTGGCCAAGTTGCTCGACGCAGCAGGTAAGGGGCGTGGCCTGATTTCGATCTGTGCCGCCGGCGGTCAAGGCGTGACGGCGATCATCGAGCGTTGATTGCGCCGCAAATTGGCATATAGGATGCATTCTGAAGGGGTCAGAGGTCGGTAGCCTCTCCCACCGGCGAGCCGATTGCCGTATAACGAGTGCCACACGCGTGTTTGGTAATACAGGACCCACAATAAAAGCTGATGAAGACTCCTAAACGCATTGAACCCCTGATCGAAGACGGTCTGGTCGACGAAGTGCTGCGCCCACTCATGAGTGGTAAAGAAGCAGCTGTTTATGTGGTGCGCTGCGGCAACGAATTGCGTTGCGCCAAGGTTTACAAGGAGGCGAACAAACGAAGTTTTCGTCAAGCGTCCGAATACCAGGAAGGCCGTAAGGTCCGTAACAGCCGCCAGGCCCGGGCCATGGCCAAGGGCTCCAAGTTCGGCAAGAAAGAAACCGAAGATGCCTGGCAGAATGCCGAAGTGGCGGCGTTGTTCCGCTTGGCCGGCGCGGGCGTTCGCGTGCCCAAGCCTTACGACTTCCTGGAAGGCGTGCTGTTGATGGAACTGGTGGCCGACGAGTATGGCGACGCCGCGCCACGTCTCAACGACGTCACGCTGGATCCGGACCAGGCGCGCGAATACCACGCCTTCCTGATCTCGCAGATCGTGCTGATGTTGTGTACCGGCCTGGTGCACGGTGACTTGTCCGAGTTCAACGTACTGCTGACGCCAACCGGCCCGGTGATCATCGACCTGCCCCAGGCGGTGGATGCGGCGGGCAACAACCACGCGTTCAGCATGCTGGAGCGGGACGTGGGCAACATGGCGTCCTACTTCGGTCGCTATGCCCCGGAGTTGAAGACGACCAAGTACGCCAAGGAAATGTGGGCGCTGTACGAAGCCGGCACCTTGCACCCGGCCAGCACCTTGACTGGCGAGTTCGACGAGCCGGAAGAGTTGGCGGACGTGGGCGGCGTGATCCGCGAAATCGAAGCGGCGCGGCTGGATGATGAACGTCGTCAGGCGATTCGCGCGGCGGATGATGAGCCGCAGAGCAAAGTGTCGGACGAGCCACCGCCACCGCCGTGGATGCAGTAGTCAGAGCAACTGCGATCCAATGTGGGGCTTGTGTGGGAGCTGGCTTGCCTGCGATAGCATCAACTCGGTGTGACTGACATACCGAGGTGTCTGCATCGCGGGCAAGCCCGGCTCCCACACAAGCCCACATTCGGTTTGTGTTCCGTCAGATGAATCAGCCGGCGCAGCAACTACCCGACGCCAACTCCTTGAGTATCGGACAATCCGGCCGATGATCGCCCTGGCAGTGCTCCACCAGATCCTGCAACGTATCGCGCAGTTGCCCCAACTCCAGAATTTTCTGGTTCAGCGCTTCGATATGTTGGCGCGCCAGCGCCTTCACGTCGGCGCTGGCGCGTTGCCGGTCCTGCCACAGGGTCAGCAACTTGCCGACCTCCTCCAGTGAAAACCCCAAATCCCGCGAACGCTTGATAAACGACAGGGTGTGCAAGTCATCCTGGCCGTACACACGATAGCCACTGTCGGTGCGGTGGGCGGCTTTGAGCAGGCCGATGGATTCGTAATAGCGAATCATCTTGGCGCTGAGCCCGGTCTGGCGTGCGGCTTGGCCTATGTTCATGGGCGTTGATCCTCCAAGTGCTCCGGTTTCCAAGTCTTCAACAGCAAGGCATTACTCACCACACTGACGCTCGACAGGGCCATCGCCGCGCCGGCCAGTACCGGGTTGAGCAGGCCGAACGCTGCCAGAGGAATGCCAATCAAGTTATACACAAAGGCCCAGAACAGGTTCTGGCGGATTTTTGCGTAGGTCTTGCGGCTGATCTCCAGCGCGGCCGGCACCAGGCGCGGATCGCCGCGCATCAGGGTGATACCGGCCGCGTGCATGGCCACGTCGGTACCACCGCCCATGGCGATGCCGATATCGGCGGCGGCGAGGGCCGGGGCGTCGTTGATGCCGTCGCCGACCATCGCGACGACGTCGGTTTTCTTCAGTTCGGCGACGGCGGCGGCTTTGTAGGCGGGCAGCACTTCGGCATGCACATCATCGATGCCCAGAGCCTCGGCGACCACGCGGGCGC
Organism: Pseudomonas sp. EA_15y_Pfl1_P101; assembly: GCF_963970835.1. Taxonomy (NCBI): domain Bacteria; kingdom Pseudomonadati; phylum Pseudomonadota; class Gammaproteobacteria; order Pseudomonadales; family Pseudomonadaceae; genus Pseudomonas; species Pseudomonas sp. EA_15y_Pfl1_P101. The sequence goes on from NZ_CAXAPA010000018.1 coordinate 124,374, forward strand.
TGCCGCGATTGTCACCGGTGAGCAAATGACTGCTGATGTGCTGGGCCTTGAGTTGCTGCACAGCCTCCAGCGCACCGGGCTTGAGGGTATCGCCAAACGCGAACAGCCCCAGCACACGCGGTTGCGCACCTTGCTCTATCAACCAGGACAAGGTACGCCCCTCGGCTTCCCACGCCTTGGCGGAGTCGGCAAGGTCGCCCATGCGCAAGCCGCTTTCTTCCAGCAGCCGACGATTGCCCAAGGCCAGCGGTTGCCCCTCAAGAGTGCCGGCGATACCGCGCCCGGTCAGGGATTGGCTGGCGCTCACGTCGGGCACGTTCAAGCCTTGTTCATGGCACGCATCCAGCACGGCCTTGGCCAACGGGTGTTCGCTGCCGCGTTGCAACGCGCCGGCTTGTTGCAGCAGCAGCGCTTCATTGCCATCCACTGCCGCCAAGTGGGCGATTTTCGGCGTGCCGGAGGTGAGGGTGCCGGTCTTGTCAAAGACCACGGCGCTGACTTCATGGGCGCGTTCCAGGGCTTCGGCGTCCTTGATCAGGATGCCGTGGCGTGCAGCGACGCCTGTACCGGCCATGATCGCGGTGGGAGTGGCCAGGCCCAGGGCGCACGGGCAGGCGATCACCAGCACCGCTACGGCATTGATGATCGCGGTCTCCAGGGACGCGCCATACAGCCACCAGCCGACCAAGGTGACAGAGGCCAACACCAGCACGGCAGGGACGAACACCTGGCTGACTTTATCCACCAGTTTCTGGATCGGGGCCTTGGCGGCTTGTGCGTCTTCCACCAGGCGGATGATCCGCGCCAGCACGCTTTCGGCGCCGAGCGCCAGCGTGCGCACCAACAGGCGGCCTTCACCGTTGATGGCGCCGCCGGTGACGTTGTCGCCGGGCTGCTTGGGCACCGGCAGGCTTTCGCCGCTGATCAAGGCTTCATCGGCATGGCTTTGACCGTCCACCACTTCGCCATCCACCGGGAAGCGTTCGCCGGGTTTGACCAGCACCAGGTCATTGAGCTTCAACGCGGTGATGGCGACGTCTTCTTCGCGACCGTCGAGCACCCGAATCGCCCGTTCGGGACGCAGGGCTTCCAGGGCGCGGATGGCGCTGGCGGTCTGGCGTTTGGCGCGGCTCTCCAGGTATTTACCCAGCAGCACCAGCGCGATCACCACCGCCGAAGCTTCGAAGTACAGGTGCGGCGTCATGCCTGGGTGAGCCGTGAGCCATTCATAAATGCTCAGGCCGTAACCGGCGCTGGTGCCGATGGCCACCAGCAGGTCCATATTGCCAGCGCCGGCCCGCACGGCTTTCCAGGCAGCGATGTAGAAGCGTGCGCCAAAGATGAATTGCACCGGTGTGGCGAGCGCGAACTGTCCCCAGGCGGGCAGCATCCAGTGCAGGCCGAAAGGTTCCACCAGCATGGGCAGCACCAACGGCAGTGCCAGCAGGATCGCCAGCAGCAACGCCCAACGCTCGCGATGCAGGCGCTGGGCTTGATTGGCTTCGGTGGCCGTTTCGCTTTGGGGCAGGGTGGCGCTGTAGCCGGCCTTGTCGACGGCGGCGATCAGCACGCTGGCGTCCATTTGGCCAAGCACTTCAACATGGGCACGTTCGTTGGCCAGGTTGACGCTGACGCTTTGCACCCCCGGCACTTTGCCCAGCGCGCGCTCGACCCGGCCGGCACAGCTGGCGCAGGTCATGCCGCTGATGGGCAGGTCAAAGGTGGTGGATCCATTCATGGGGCAGTCCTCCAGGAGAAGTTGCCCCTAGGATCAACCTTGACCTGTGGGGAAGGTCAAGCGCCGTTAATATTCCAGGGCGGCAGGCTTGAGGTACATGCCGTCCGCGCCTTGGGCGATACGCAATTTGCGCACGTCACCGGCCTTGAGCGTGATGTTTTGCGCGGGTGGCGCGAGCAGGCCCGGCAGGCACCCTGGGGATTGGCCCGGTAGCAGTTTCAAGCGCAACGACAGGTTGCCCGCCGGCAGGTTGAACGACGTGGCTTGCTCCTGGAACAACCGGCCCGCCAGTTGATCATTCAGGTACAGGCCGATCTCGCAGTTGGTCGGCACTTCCAGGCGCTCCCGGGAAATAATCAGCACCGCATAGTCTTCCGCGGCAAGGGCCTGGGGCGCAGCGGCAGACAAGCTCATCAGGCCGGCAAGGGCAAAAAAAGACCAGCGCATGGCGAATGCTCCGTGGTTTGAATCGAAGAGGGGTGAAGCTTGGCCTTTGAAGCCGCCAAATACCAGCCCGGCAGAAGTTTTCAGAACTTGACCTTGCCATCGTGGCAAGGTCGAGACTGGGCCCAACCTCATCAAAGGAGTCATGTCATGCAAGTATTCAGCGTTGAAGGAATGACCTGCGGCCATTGCGTTCGGGCGGTGACCCAGGCGGTGCATAGCCAGGACCCGGCGGCCAGCGTAAAGGTCGACCTGGCGGCAAAGGAGGTCGGCGTCGAAAGCCGCCTGTGCGCAGAGCAAGTGATCAGCCTGATCACGGAAGAGGGCTACAGCGCCAAGCTTGCCTGACGGGTAAAAATAGTTAGCGAGCTATCGTGTTCAATGCACCCAAGCGCGGCTAGACTATCGGGCTGCCGTCTGACTTGGGTGCCCGATGAACCTTCGCATAATCCTGATTCTGGGTGCCTTGAGCGCCTTCGCGCCGTTGGCGATCGATTTTTACCTGCCGGGTTTCCCGGCGATGGCCCAGGCCTTTGCGACGGATGAAAAACACATCCAGCTGACTCTGGCGGTGTATTTCGCTGGCCTGGCCATCGGCCAATTGATCTATGGCCCACTCGCGGACCGCTTTGGTCGACGCGGCCCGCTGCTCAGTGGTGTCACCCTGTTTACGCTGGCCTCCTTTGCCTGCGCTTTCGCGCCGTCCTTGGAATGGCTGATCGGCGCGCGTTTCGTGCAGGCCCTCGGTGGCTGCGCCGGCATGGTGATTTCCCGCGCGGTGGTCAGCGATAAATGCGATGCGGTGGGCTCGGCCAAAGTGTTTTCTCAATTGATGCTGGTCACCGGCCTGGCGCCGATCCTCGCGCCACTGGCTGGCGGGCTGATGGTGGGATTGTGGGGCTGGCAGTCGATTTTCCTGGCGCTGTCGATCTTCAGCGTGATGGCGGCAATCGCTGTGGCGATCGGGCTGCCGGAAACCTTTCCGGCCCATCAGCCGCGCCAGCCGTTGTCCGGGTCGTTACGTCGCTACGGTTCGCTGTTGTCCGATCGGGTTTACCTGGGTTACGCGCTCACCGGCGGTATTTCGATTGCCGGGATGTTTGCCTACATTGCCGGTTCACCGTTCGTGTTTATCCAACTCTACGGCGTGCCTGCCGAGCATTACGGCTGGCTGTTTGGCTCCAATGCCGCAGGCTTTATCCTGGTGGCACAGGTGAATGCGCGGTTGCTGGCCAAACGTGGCCCGTCCTACCTGCTGTCGCGCAGTGTGTGGGTCTACCTGTTGGCGGCGCTGACGCTGCTCGGCATCGCGGCCTTACGCACCGATGCGCTGTGGCCATTGCTGGTGCCGCTGTTTATCTGCATCGCGAGCCTGGGCTGCATTTTGCCCAATACCTCGGCGTGCGCCATGAGCGGGCAGGGTGCACGCGCCGGTAGCGCGTCGGCGCTGCTCGGTTGCATTCAGTTTGGCGTGGCGGCGGGCGCTGCCTCATTAGTGGGTGTGCTGCACGACGGCACGGCGATGCCGATGGCCATCGTCATCAGCGTGTGCGGTGTATTGGCGGTAACGATTGCGATGTCGACCCAGCGCCTGCAACGGGCGAGGGCCGAGCAGGCGCAGGGCTGAAGCGCGGATCAGCCAGCGGCGGAGCGTTGCTGGCCGTTCGGAAAGCGGTGGGGGGCTTGGATACGGGTTTGCAGGGTGTCGGCAAACGCACGGGCTTCGGCCTCGGTGCGGAAGGTGAACGCGTCGCCGTCGAGACGAACCTGCCATTTATTGCCTGCGGATTTTGCTAACGCTTTTATCAGGATCTTCATTGCTGACTTCCTCACGTAAAAGAATCGTGGCAAAGGCGGCCAATATAAACCCGAATACGTTCACAAATATGACAAAGATCAACTCTCAGACTAGCGGTGTCGTCCATTACTCACAGGAGTAACGGACAACACTGACAGACGTTTTTCAGAACCCTTCCAGTACGATCTTTCCCTTGGCCTTGCCGCTTTCCAGCAGCGCATGGGCACGCCGCAGGTTTGCCGCATTAATCACACCAAAGTGTTCACCCACTGTGGTTTTCAGGGTGCCTGCATCAATCAGTTCGGCCACGCGATTGAGCAGGTTGTGCTGTTCGATCATGTCCGGGGTTTCGAACATCGAGCGCGTGTACATGAACTCCCAATGCAGTGACAGGCTCTTGCGCTTGAGCTTACTGACGTCCAGTGCCTTGGGATCGTCGATCAGCGCCAGCTTGCCCTGGGGTTGCAGGGCTTCGACCAACTGGTCCAGGTGATGGTCAGTCTGGGTCAGGCTGGCGACGTGGGTCACTTGCGGGTGGCCAGCTGCTTTCAGCGCTTCGCTCAACGGTTGGCTGTGATCGATCACCAGGTCGGCGCCGAGGGCCTTGGCCCATTCCTGGGTTTCCGGGCGCGAAGCGGTGCCGATCACTTTCAAGGCGGTGAGCCGGCTGGCCAATTGGGTCAGGATCGATCCTACGCCACCAGCGGCGCCAACGATCAGCAGGCTCTGGCCTTCATCCTGTTTGCCTTCACGCACTTGCAGGCGTTCGAACAGCAGTTCCCAGGCGGTGATGGCGGTCAGTGGCAGGGCGGCAGCTTCGGCAAAACCCAGGCTTTTCGGCATGTGCCCGACGATGCGTTCGTCCACGGTGTGCAATTCGCTGTTGCCGCCGGGACGCACCAGAGAACCGGCGTAGAACACGTTGTCACCGACGTTGAACAGCGTCACGTCACTGCCGACAGCCTTGACCACCCCGGCCACGTCCCAGCCCAACACCTTGGCGGTGCCGTTTTCCGGGGCGACGTTCTGGCGCACTTTGGTGTCCACCGGGTTGACCGAGACGGCTTTGACGTCCACCAGCAGGTCACGCGGGCCGGCGACGGGCGCTGGCAACTCGATGTCTTGCAGAGCGTTCGGATCGTTGATCGGCAGCGAGGCGTAGTAGGCAATGGCTTTCATGATGGCTCCAGGAAAAGGGCGATGATCAGGCAAGAAACTTCAGGCGCTTGAGGTCGAAGTGTTCGATCACATCAGCGGCCTTGGCGCGAAAGTTCTGGATGTGCGCGCTCTGGTCGTGGTCGGCCAGCGCTGCGTCGTCGCTCCAGCGTTCGAGCATGTAGAAGGTTTCGGGATGCTGCAGGTCCTGGTGCAGGTCGTACTGCTCACAACCAGCCTCAAGGCGGGTGGGTTCCAGCAGGCCGCGCAGCAAGGTTTCCAGGGTGGCCTGCTGGCCGGGTTTGGCGATCAGCGTGGCGATGACGTTAAAGGCAGTGGACATATTCAACTCCAGACACGTAATGAACGGGATGCACGGATGATTGGCTATTTCCCCAGGAGATAAAAGCCGCTAAAACAAAGGTCTGTTTCAACCAAATTTTGATAATGAGCGGAAATGCATGCTGCGTTTTGATGATTTGCAGTTATTTGTGCGTGCGGCGGACTTGGGTAGCCTGTCCGCTGCAGCACGGGTGATGGACCTGTCGCCTGCGGTGGCCAGTGCCGCGCTCAAGCGCATCGAACAGCAACTGGGCACGCGTTTGCTGGCGCGCTCTACCCGCAGCCTGCGCCTGACGGCTGAAGGCGAGGGTTTCCTGGAATATGCTCGCGCCGCGTTGAGCTCGCTGGATGAAGGGCGACGCTTATTGGCCAGCGGCCAAGACCATGTCAGTGGCGTGCTGCAGCTGTCGGCGCCCTCCGATTTCGGGCGTAACCAATTGCTGCCGTGGTTGGATGAATTCCAGCATGAGCACCCGCAACTGAGCGTGCGCCTGTTGTTGGGTGACCGAATTGCCGACTTGTTCCGCCAACCGGTGGACATCGCCCTACGCTACGGTGAGCCCGAGGATTCCAGCCTTGTCGCGCTCCCCGTCGCGCCGGACAACGTTCGCGTGCTCTGCGCGTCCCCTCGCTATCTTGCGCGTTATGGTGAACCTCGGCATCTGGAGCAATTGGCCCAGCACAATTGCCTGCTGTACATGCTTGGCAGCCGGGTCCACGACCACTGGACCTTTCACGACGGTAAGCGCGACGTCAGCCTGACCGTCTCCGGCGACCGTTTCAGTGACGATGCCGACGTAGTCCGCCGCTGGGCGGTGGCGGGTGTGGGCATTGCCTACAAGTCCTGGCTGGACGTGAGTACTGACGTGCTGGACGGGCGCCTGCGCTTGATCCTGCCTGAGCTGCGCGGTGAGCGTACACCACTCAATCTGCTGTGCTCGCATCGCGCGCAGCTGAGCAAACCCATCAACTTGTTGCGGGAAATGCTCGTGTTCCGTTGTGCGATGTTGACTGCCCAATTGCCGGAGCCCTTGAGCGCGACGTAACGGCCTCCATCAAAGCAGGAAATTTCACTCAGATACTGTCCCTATCTACGCTGTCAGACGCCGTGGAACCGGCGATTTACGGCCCTATACTTTGGCGCCAACCTCAGTAGAAAAATAAATCGACAGGGAGTGAAAAGATGGAAGTAGCACCTTGCATCAGTCAGATCGCCAGCTTGCTCGCCGAGCCCAAACGCACCGCCATGCTGTGGGCCTTGATGGATGGCTCGGCCAAGTCGCCGGTTGAGTTGGCAACGCTCGCCGGGTTGTCTCCGACATCCGCCAACGCGCACTTGGCGCGAATGACCGCAGGTGGTTTGCTGCGGGTGGAGGCCCGGCGTGGAAAGCGTTTGTTTCGTGTAGCGGCACCTGATGTCAGCGCTGCCATCGATGCCTTGGCCAGAACCACAATGGCTTGTGTTGCACGCAGCGCGCCGGGCGTTTTGCCGCCGGCCCTGGTTGCCCCGCCACTGTTACGCCATGCCCGGTTGTGCCACGGCCACCTCGGCGGGGAGCTGGGGGCGCAGTTGTATCAACATTTGTTGGAGGCGGGGTGGATCGAGCGCCATGAGTTGCGTACCGACATTACGGTCAAAGGCGCGCAGCACTTGGCCGGCCTGGGTATTTTCATTCAGGCATTGGCATCGCCGCTGGTGTGTAGTTGTTTTGACTGGAGCCAGCAGCAACCGCATCTGGGCGGTGCGTTGGGGGCAGGGTTGTTGCAACTGTTTTTGCAGTCGAACTGGATCAGTGTGATCAACGAGTCGCAGGCCTTGCAGGTGCACGCTATCGGACAGCGGGAAATCGCCCGATTCACCCTGGCTGGGTGAGGTGTTGACGTGAGATCGATGAATTTAATGTGGGAGCCGGGCTTGCCCGCGATAGCGGTGTGTCAGGCAATAAATGCCTGGCTGATACATCGCTATTGCAGGCAAGCCAGCTCCCACATTTTGGACTGCGTTTAGTCAGTTATGGCTTGACCAGTCTTGCATCCAGGCTGTTCTGCGCCAGGCGTTTGGCCTGGTCCTGGGTCATGCCCAGCGAGGTGTACAGCGCGTGGAAGTTCTCGGTGACATAGCCGCCGAAGTACGCCGGGTCATCCGAATTTACCGTCACCTTCACGCCACGCTCGAGCATGTCGAGGATGTTGTGTTGGGCCATGTCGTCGAACACGCACAGTTTGGTGTTGGACAATGGGCACACGGTCAGCGGGATCTGCTCGTCGATGATGCGCTGCATCAAGCGCTCGTCTTCGATAGCGCGCACGCCATGGTCGATACGCTCGATCTTCAACAGGTCGAGGGCTTCCCAGATGTATTCGGGCGGGCCTTCTTCGCCGGCGTGGGCCACGGTAAGGAAGCCTTCGTGGCGGGCGCGGTCGAACACGCGCTGGAACTTGCTCGGCGGGTGACCCATTTCCGAACTGTCCAGGCCCACGGCCACAAACGCGTCACGGAACGGCAAGGCCTGGTCCAGGGTTTTCTCGGCTTCGGCTTCGCTCAAGTGGCGCAGGAAGCTGAGGATCAAACCGCTGGTAATACCCAGTTGTTGCTCGCCATCTTTAAGTGCAGCGGCGATGCCGTTGAGTACCACTTCGAACGGCACGCCACGGTCGGTGTGGGTCTGCGGGTCGAAGAAGGGTTCGGTGTGGATCACGTTCTGCGCTTTGCAGCGCAGCAGGTAGGCCCAGGTCAGGTCGTAGAAGTCCTGGGAAGTGCGCAGCACATCGGCGCCCTTGTAATACAGGTCGAGAAACTCTTGCAGGTTGTTGAACGCGTAGGCCTTGCGCAGGGTGTCGACGTTGTTCCACGGCAGCGCAATCTTGTTGCGCTCGGCCAGGGCGAACAGCAACTCAGGCTCCAGCGAGCCTTCCAGATGCAGGTGCAATTCAGCCTTGGGCAGGGCGTTGAGCCAATCGTACATTTTCTAAATTCTCATCAGGTGCAATGGCGGCATTCTACAGGCCATGGATGAAATAATCGGTAAAACCTGACCAGCAGGAGAGTTTTGGTTTTATTCATGCAATCACCGTCTCTACTAAGATGTAACGAAACGTTAGCTGCATCGCGCAGTCTGTACCCCATCAATGACAGATTTGCCGTACTAAAAGGCCCGAAATGCTCACCTCCCTCAAGCAAGAAAAATTCATGCTGCTGGCGCTGATTGCCGCCATCGCCGCCTACCCGCTGGAACACTGGATGCTGCACAGCGGGCAAATGGTGGCGCTGCTGGCCGGCGCTGCACTCATCGGCTTTATCGTAATGGCGTCGATGCGCGTGGCCCATCACGCCGAGCAACTCGCGGAAAAAGTCGGCGACCCCTACGGCACCATGATCCTCACCCTCGCTGCCGTGCTGGTGGAGGTGGTGATCCTGGCGATCATGATGAGCAACGAACCGTCCCCCACCCTGGTGCGCGACACCATTTACTCGGCGGTGATGCTCGACATCAACGGGATTCTCGGCCTGGCTGCGCTGATGGGCGGTATCAAGCACGGTGAACAGTCCTACAACGATGATTCGGCGCGCACTTACAGCGTGATGATCCTCACCGCCATGGGCGTGTCAATGGTGGTGCCGGAATTCATTCCCGAAGCCGACTGGAAAATTTACTCAGCCTTCACCATTGGCGCGATGGTGGTGTTGTACACCCTATTTCTGCGCATGCAGGTAGGGCCGCACAGTTATTTCTTTAGCTACAGCTACCCGGAAAAACGCCGCAAGAAGCAGCCGGAAGAACAGAAAGCGCCGTCGGTGAACCTGGCGTTTTCCATCGGCACGCTGGTGTTTGGGGTGGTGGTGATCGGCGCATTGGCCGAAGTGATGTCCAAGACCCTGGACCTTGGCCTGGAAGGCACAGGCGCGCCGCCGGTGATCACGGCGATTGTGGTCGCGGCCATTTCGGCAGCGCCGGAAATTTTGACAGCGTTGCGCGCTGCGTTGGCGAACCGCATGCAGTCGGTGGTGAATATTGCGTTGGGTGCTTCGTTGTCGACGGTGATCCTGACAGTGCCGGTGATGGAAGCCATGGCGCTCTATACCGGCCAGCCGTTCCAGATGGCGATGACGCCGGTGCAGACCGTGATGGTGTTGATCACGCTGATTGTCAGCGCTATCAACCTCAACGATGGCGAAACCAATGCCATCGAAGGGATGACGCATTTTGTGTTGTTTGCGACCTTCATCATGTTGTCGTTGTTGGGGGTGTAGCGCAACTCAAAGCAGCGCCCCTCCCACATTTTTGCCCCGTGTCTGGCTTAGGTTCCGGCGATCAGTTGGCGTGCCGCCTGGGTGTGATCGGCGATCAAGCCTTTCAGGTCCAGGCCTTCCACTTGGCCGTCAATCACACGCCACTTGCCGCCGATCATCACCCGGTCCGCACGATCAGCACCGCACAGCAGCAGTGCTGAAATCGGGTCATGGCTGCCCGAGAAACGCAGCTCATCCAGCTTGAACAGCGCCAGGTCTGCCTGCTTTCCTACCGCCAACTCGCCAATGTCCGTGCGCCCGAGCAATTGCGCCGAACCTTTGGTCGCCCAACCCAGCACGCCTTCAGGGGTGATCTTTTCGGCGCCGTAACGCAGACGCTGGATGTACAGCGCCTGGCGTGCTTCAAGGATCATGTTTGAGGCATCGTTGGAGGCGGAGCCATCCACGCCCAGGCCGATCGGCGCGCCCGCTGCCAACAGGTCCAGCGTCGGGCAGATGCCAGACGCCAGACGCATATTCGAGCTTGGGCAGTGAGAGATGCCAGTGCCGGCGGCACCCAGGCGCGCAATTTCATCCGGGTTGAAGTGAATGCCATGCGCCAGCCAGGTGCGCGGGCCGAGCCAGCCGACGCTGTCCAGATAATCCACGGTGCGCAAGCCGAAGCGTTGCAGGCAGAAGTCTTCTTCGTCGAGGGTTTCCGCCAAGTGGGTGTGCAGGCGAACGTCGAGGCTGGTGGCCAGTTCGGCGCTGGCTTGCATGATTTGCGGGGTGACGGAAAACGGCGAGCAGGGGGCCAGGGCAATCTGGATCTGTGCGCCGTCGCCGCGCTGGTGATATTCGCGGATCAAGCGCTGACTGTCTTCAAGGATGACTTGGCCCTGTTGCACGGTCTGCTGGGGAGGCAGGCCGCCATCGGCTTCGCCGAGGCTCATGGATCCGCGGGTGAGCATGGCGCGCATGCCCAATTCGCGCACGCTTTCAACTTGCACGTCGATCGCGTTTTCCAGGCCGTCAGGGAACAGGTAATGGTGGTCTGCCGCCGTGGTGCAGCCAGAAAGCAGCAACTCCGCGAGCGCCACCTTCGATGCCAGGGCGAGCTTTTCCGGGGTCAGCCGCGCCCAGACCGGGTAGAGGGTCTTCAACCAAGGGAACAGCGGCTGATTGACCACCGGCGCCCAGGCGCGGGTCAGGGTTTGGTAGAAGTGGTGATGGGTGTTGATCAGGCCGGGCAGGATCACATGTTCACGGGCATCGAAGACGTGCCCGCAAGGCACGGCAGGCTCTCTTCCCCAGCCCAGTACTTCAGTGATCACCCCGTCTTGCAGCACCAGGCCGCCACGGGCATCGAGGCCATTGGCAGTGAAAATCGCGAGGGGTTTTTTTAACCAGATACGGGTCGCAGGCATTGGCCGGCTCCTCTGAATGATGGGTTCAGGTTTGCCAGCTCAGTGTTGCCCTGTCTGCTGATCCAGGGTCGCCAGTGAAGGCGAGTGGCAGAGTTTACTTGTAGTCTATGTTCGGGTCTATCTGTAGGAGCGCGGTGCCCACGAGATCATCGCGGGCAAGCCCGCTCCCACAGTGGGTGGGTATTTACCAGGCGATGGTGTCGCCTTTGTAATCGATGAAGTGATGGCCGCCTTTACCGGTGTAGGCGTTCACTTGGTCCACCAGGCCGCGCACGCTGGTGTCGACATCGATGTGCGCATTTTCGCCGCCCATATCGGTCTTCACCCAGCCTGGATGCAGCGACAACACCGTCAGTTTAGGGTCACCCAGTTGGGTGACAAAGCTGTTGGTCATAGAGTTGAGCGCCGCCTTGCTGGCCTTATACAGCGCCAGGTCCGAACCGTCGGGGATGGTCACGCTGCCCAGTACCGAACTCATGAAGGCCATTACGCCGCTGTCCTTGCGGATCTGCCCGACAAAGCGCTGGGCCAGGTTAATTGGCGCCACGGCATTGGTGAAAAACAGTTGACCGACTTCGGCCAGGGTGGCGTGGCCGGGTTCTTGATTGGCGGGGCCCTTGACGCCGGCGTTGACGAACAGCAGGTCGAAGGTGTGCTCCTTGAGGCGCTGGCTGAGGGCGATCACGGCTTGTTGATCGTCCATGTCGAGTTTTTCGATCTGCGTTGGGCCGAGGGCTTTCAGCGCATCGGCGTTGCTCGGATCACGCACGGTGGCGATCACATCCCAGCCGTCCTGGATCAGTTGCTTGACCAGGCCAAGGCCCAGCCCGCGCGATGCGCCGATGATCAATGCGGTTTTTGGCGTAGGCATGAAAAGCTTCCTTTAGCGTTGCGGTTCAGGGCGTTCAGCGTTGTAGCAGGATACGCCCACGGCTGAGGTCGGCCAGTTGAATTTGCAGGGTGTCGATATGCGCTTCGCCCACAGCCAGCTGTAGTTCGACGCCGTTGGCGGTGAAGGTTTCTTCCACCACCAGCCCGCCCAGTTCAGCCACGCGCAGTTTCACCAGGTTGAGTTCGGCGAACCCGCAAGCGCAACTTAAGGGCACACGGCTGATCAATTCGATGCGTTCGGCATTCTGCAGGCATTTATTCGCGCCACCGCCGTACGCACGCGCGAGCCCGCCGGTGCCCAATTGGATGCCGCCGTACCAGCGAATCACTAGCACCGCGACCTGATCAAAACCCTGTGCCTCGATGGCCGCCAGGATCGGCCGCCCGGCTGTGCCGCCGGGTTCTCCGTCGTCATTGCTGCGGTACTGGTCGGCCAGTTTCCAGGCCCAGCAATTGTGCGTGGCGTTCAGGTCGCTGTGCTGTTCGAAAAACGCCTGGGCGTCTTGCGCGCTGGTAATCGGCGCGGCGAGGGTGATGAAGCGGCTTTTGCGTATTTCTTCGCGAAACTCGCAAAGGCCGGTGAGCGTAAAAGACATAAGTCGCTTCGTTTATTGGACGGGCTTGATGCCACAGCCCTTGAGAATGATGTGGATCAGGTTGGTGCCGGCGTCTTCCATGTCCTGCTTGGTCAGCTTGGCGCGACCGGTGACGCGGCATATCTGGGTGGCGAAATCGGCGTAGTGCTGGGTGCTGCCCCACAGCAGGAAGATCAGGTGCACGGGGTCGATGGGGTCCATCTTGCCGGCGTCGATCCAGGCTTGGAACACCGCCGCGCGGCCACTGAACCACGCGCGGTAGTCCTGGCTGAAATATTCGGTGAGGCATTCGCCACCGCTGATGATCTCCATGGCGAAGATCCGCGAGGCCTGGGGTTGGCGCCGCGAGAACTCCATCTTGGTGCGAATATAGCGGGCGAGGGCTACGGCCGGGTCATCCTCGGCGGTCAGCGAGTTGAAGGTGCTGTCCCACAATTCGAGGATGTTGCTGAGCACCGCGATGTACAGGCCCAGCTTGTTGGTGAAGTAGTAATGCAGGTTGGCCTTTGGCAGCCCGGCACTGGCAGCAATGGTGTTCATGCTGGTGCCTTTGTAGCCATGGCGCGCGAACTCATCTTCAGCAGCCTGGAGAATCGCTTGTTCGTTCTTTTGCCGAATGCGGCTGGCGGGTTTACCGGCTTGGTTGCTGTGGGCAGGAACTTCGAGGCTCATGGAGGTTTCCGTGCTGATCGATAGAGACGACGTGTGCACAGATAACCCACCCTCAAGCCCCAGACAAGTCCTGATGCAATAAAACCGTCAAAGTGGTTCCAGCGTGTCTCTTTCCGGTGTGTGGTTTACGGTGGCGCTGCTGACTTTGGCTTCCGGTAATAGTAGGCACAGCGCAATGGCAGTCAGGCCGCCGCTGGTGATAGCGGAGTCGAACAGGTTCTGCACCAGCGTTGGCATCAAGTGCAGCAGGTTCGGTTGGGCGGCGATACCCAGGCCGACACCAAACGAGGTGGCGATGATCAGCATGCTGCGTCGGTCCAGCGGTGCCTGAGCAAGGATACGCACACCGGCGGCGGCCACGCTGCCGAACATCACCAGGGTCGCGCCGCCCAAGACCGGCTTGGGGATTTGCTGCAGAACTGCGCCAATCAATGGAAACAACCCGAGGCAAAACAGCACCACGCCGATATACAAGCCGACGTATCGGCTGGCGACGCCGGTGAGTTGAATCACGCCGTTGTTCTGCGCGAATGTGGTATTGGGGAAGGCGCTGAAGGTGGCGGCGATCATGCAACTGACGCCATCGCCGAGTACGCCACCTTTGAGTCGGCTTATATAAGAAGGACCACTGATGGGCTGGCGGGCGATCATGCAGTTGGCGGTGAGGTCACCGACCGTTTCGATGCTGCTGATCAGATAAATCAGCGCGATCGGCAGGAAAGCGCTCCAGTCGAAGTTGAAACCAAAGCGAAACGGAATAGGCAGGCTGACCAGCGGCAGGTCGGGCAGGGCTTGAGGCACGAGTTTGCCGCTGAACCAGGCGGCCAGGCTACCCAGGGCCAGGCCGATGATGATTGCCGAGAGGCGCACCCAAGGTGTGTTGGAGCGGTTGAGCAGGATGATCGTCAGCACCACGAACACGCCCAGCGCCAGGTTGATAGGCGCGCCGAAGTCCGGCGCGTTGAAACCACCGCCAAGGTCGGTGATGCCGACCTTGATCAAACTGATGCCGATCAACGTGATGACAATTCCTGTCACCAACGGCGTGATGACTCGGCGCAGTTGGCCGATAAAGCGGCTCAGCACGATCTGCACCACGGCGCCGAAAAAGCACACGCCAAAGATCATCGCCATGATGTCTTCCGGGCTGCCGCCACGTTGCTTCACCAGAAAGCCCGCCGACAACACCGCGCCGAGAAACGCAAAGCTGGTGCCTTGCAGGCAGATCATCCCAGCGCCGATGCCAAATGGCCTACGTGCCTGGATGAAGGTGCCGACACCGGAGACCATCAAGGCCATGCTGATCAAGTAGGGCAAATGGGCGGTGAGGCCCAGGGTGGAGCCGATGATCAGTGGCGGGGTGATGATGCCGACAAAGGCGGCCAGCACATGTTGCAGTGCGGCGAGCAGGGCCGGAGCAGGTTTCGGGCGGTCATTGAGGCCATAGATGAGGTCGCTGGGGCTGGAGGGTTCTGGTGGCATGGCGGGTAAACTCGAGTCGGACAGTTCTAGGTCCTGGTGGGCTTGCAAAAAACTGTCCAAGTGCTCAGCTTTTTGCTCGAGGCCAGCGTTAGCGCGTTGCTGCCAGACTTTCCAGAAAGCTTTCCAGCACCAAATGGGGGCGACGGCCCTTGCGCGTGACCGATGCGAGGCTCAAATCGTAAAAACGTGTAGCCGGTTTCAGCGGGCGCAGTCGTCCTTGTTGTACCCACAGGCTGGCGTAGTGATCGGGCAGGTAGCCAATATAGTGTCCGGTAAGGATCAGGAACGCCATGCCTTCGCGGTCGGACGCGCTGGCGGTGCAGTTGAGTGCCTGGTAATGGGCCTGGATCTCGGCGGGCAGGCGGAACGTCGGTGCGATGGCGTCCTGGTCATCGATGCGAGCGTCGTCCAATTGCTTGTCGTCGGCATAGAACAACGGGTGGCCGACCGCGCAGTAGAGCAGCGAGCGCTCGCTGTACAGCGGTTGATATTCCAATCCCGACAGGGCGCTTGCCTGCGGCACCACGCCAACATGCAGGCGACCGTCGAGCACGCCTTGTTCGACTTCGTTGGGGGCGATCATGCGGATCTGGATTTGCACATCCGGGCCGCGTTGCTTCAATTGTGCGAGCGCGTGGGTGATGCGCATGTGGGGCAGTGTGACGAGGTTGTCGGTGAGACCGATGATCAGCTCGCCGCGCAGATGCTGGTGCAGGCCGTTGACCTCGGTGCGAAAGCTTTCCAGGGCACTCAAGAGTTGCAGGGCCGACTGGTAGACCTCGCGGCCCTCTTCGGTCAGGGAGAAACCGGCGCGGCCGCGTTGGCACAGCCTTAACCCGAGGCGTTGCTCAAGATCGCTCATTTGCTGGCTGATGGCCGAACGGCCTATGCCCAGCACGGTTTCTGCCGCTGAAAAGCCGCCGCACTCCACCACACTTCGAAAAATGCGCAGCAGGCGGATATCGAAGTCGCTGACTTGGGCCAGGGGATCGGGTCGACGGCTGCTCATAGTTTAGTAAAGGCCTGACTGAAGGTTAGAAGAGTTGGATTTCACCGACTTTATCGCCATGGCAATTTAGCTGCAACCACGCGTTTCAATCCCGACGCTGCCTTCTGCCTTGCGAGGTTTTGCTGATGAACATGCCCGAAAACGCCCCATCGTCCTTGGCCAGCCAACTGAAGCTGGACGCGCACTGGATGCCCTACACCGCCAACCGTAACTTCCAGCGTGACCCGCGCCTGATCGTGGCCGCTGAAGGCAGCTGGTTGACGGATGACAAAGGCCGCAAGGTGTATGACTCGCTGTCGGGCCTATGGACCTGTGGCGCCGGGCATACGCGCAAGGAAATCCAGGACGCCGTGTCCAAGCAACTGGGGACTTTGGACTACTCGCCGGGCTTCCAGTACGGTCACCCGTTGTCGTTCCAACTGGCGGAAAAGATTACGGACTTGACCCCTGGTAACCTCAACCATGTGTTCTTCACCAACTCCGGCTCCGAGTGCGCCGACACTGCGGTGAAGATGGTGCGTGCGTACTGGCGCCTGAAAGGTCAGGCCACCAAGACCAAGATGATCGGTCGCGCCCGTGGTTATCACGGTGTGAACATCGCCGGCACCAGCCTGGGCGGCGTCAACGGTAACCGTAAGCTGTTTGGTCAGGGCTTGATGGACGTTGACCATCTGCCGCACACCTTGCTGGCAAGCAACGCCTTCTCCCGTGGCATGCCGGAGCAGGGCGGTATCGCGCTGGCCGACGAATTGCTCAAGTTGATTGAATTGCACGACGCGTCGAACATCGCCGCGGTATTTGTCGAGCCAATGGCCGGCTCTGCTGGCGTGCTCGTGCCGCCTCAGGGTTATCTCAAGCGTCTGCGTGAGATCTGCGATCAACACAACATCCTGTTGGTGTTCGACGAAGTGATCACCGGTTTCGGCCGCACCGGCTCGATGTTCGGTGCCGACAGCTTCGGCGTAACGCCGGACCTGATGTGCATCGCCAAGCAAGTCACCAACGGCGCGATCCCGATGGGCGCGGTGATTGCCAGCAGCGAGATCTATCAGACCTTCATGAACCAGGCGACGCCGGAGTACGCGGTGGAATTCCCCCACGGCTACACTTACTCGGCGCACCCTGTGGCGTGCGCAGCTGGCCTGGCGGCATTGGACCTGCTGCAGAGGGAAAACCTGGTGCAGAGCGTAGCCGAAGTCGCACCGCACTTTGAGAATGTGCTGCACGGTTTGAAGGGCAGCAAAAACGTGATCGATATTCGCAACTACGGCTTGGCCGGTGCGATCCAGATTGCCCCGCGTGACGGTGATGCCATCGTGCGTCCATTCGAGGCCGGCATGGCGTTGTGGAAGGCCGGTTTCTACGTGCGTTTTGGCGGTGACACCCTGCAGTTCGGGCCAACCTTCAATAGCAAGCCGCAGGACTTGGATCGCTTGTTTGATGCGGTCGGCGAAGTGCTGAACAAGATCGACTGATTTCTCCTTCTATATAGAACAATTTTTCAGGAGCCCTGCATGAGCCTTATCCAGCATTTGATCAACGGTGAGATGGTCAACGACAGCGGCCGGAGTGCCGACGTGTATAACCCGTCGACCGGCCAGGTGATCCACCAGGTGCCGTTGGCCAGCCGTGAAACCATTCAACAAGCGATCGATTCTGCGAAGGCTGCGTTCCCGGCCTGGCGTAATACCCCGCCGGCCAAGCGCGCCCAGGTGATGTTTCGTTTCAAGCAGTTGCTGGAGCAGAACGAAGCACGCATCTCGCAGTTAATCAGCGAAGAGCATGGCAAGACGCTGGAAGACGCGGCCGGTGAGTTGAAGCGCGGGATCGAAAACGTTGAGTACGCGTGCTCGGCACCGGAGATTCTGAAGGGCGAGTACAGTCGTAACGTAGGACCGAACATTGATGCCTGGTCGGACTTCCAGCCGCTTGGCGTGGTTG
The DNA here is from genome assembly GCF_963970835.1 of Pseudomonas sp. EA_15y_Pfl1_P101. NCBI lineage: Bacteria > Pseudomonadati > Pseudomonadota > Gammaproteobacteria > Pseudomonadales > Pseudomonadaceae > Pseudomonas > Pseudomonas sp. EA_15y_Pfl1_P101. The sequence goes on from NZ_CAXAPA010000018.1 coordinate 142,100, forward strand.
CTGGTATTACGCCCTTCAACTTCCCGGCGATGGTGCCGTTGTGGATGTACCCGTTGGCGATTGTCTGCGGTAACTGCTTCATCCTGAAACCATCGGAGCGTGATCCGAGCTCGACGCTGTTGATCGCGCAATTGCTGCAAGAGGCCGGTTTGCCTAAAGGCGTGCTGAGTGTGGTGCACGGGGACAAAGGTGCGGTGGACGCGCTGATTGAGGCGCCGGAAGTGAAAGCGCTGAGTTTCGTGGGCTCGACGCCGATTGCCGAGTACATTTATTCCGAAGCGACCAAGCGTGGCAAGCGCGTGCAGGCACTGGGTGGGGCGAAGAACCACGCGGTACTGATGCCGGACGCCGACCTGGATAACGCGGTGAGTGCCTTGATGGGCGCGGCGTATGGTTCCTGTGGTGAGCGTTGCATGGCGATTTCGGTGTCTGTGTGCGTGGGCGACCAAGTGGCGGATGCGTTGATTGCCAAGCTGGTGCCGCAGGTCAAGGCGCTGAAAATTGGCGCGGGCACTTCTTGCGGGCTGGATATGGGCCCGTTGGTGACTGGCCAAGCACGTGACAAAGTCAGTGGTTATATAGAAGACGGTGTGGCGGCCGGTGCTGAGCTGGTTGTCGATGGTCGCGGCTTGAGTGTTGCCGGGCACGAAGAAGGCTTCTTCCTGGGTGGTAGTTTGTTTGATCGTGTGACGTCTGAGATGCGTATCTATAAAGAAGAGATCTTCGGACCGGTGTTGTGCGTGGTGCGGGTAGATAGCCTGGAAACGGCGATGCAACTGATCAACGATCATGAATACGGTAACGGTACTTGTATCTTCACCCGCGACGGTGAGGCGGCCCGTTTGTTCTGCGATGAGATCGAAGTGGGCATGGTCGGCGTTAACGTTCCCCTGCCTGTGCCGGTGGCTTATCACAGCTTTGGTGGCTGGAAGCGATCGCTGTTCGGCGACTTGCATGCGTACGGTCCGGATGGGGTGCGCTTCTACACACGTCGCAAGGCGATTACACAGCGGTGGCCGCAACGGGCCAGCCATGAAGCGTCGCAGTTTGCCTTTCCTAGTCTTTAAGGCTCGGTAGGAAGAAAGCCGGCCCCTTGGGGCCGGCTTTTGCGTTTCTGAGGGCTTTTTGGCCTATATGACAGAAATGTGAAGAAAAGGGGTTGACGGCAGATTCTGGAAGTCTATAATTCGCCCCACTTCCGGCGCAGTCGAAACGGAAAACTCCTTGGTAAACAAAGAGTTATGCGAAATTCGACAGCGAGTTGCTTCAGTTGATCGAAGCCC
>NZ_CAXAPA010000019.1:0-114996 GCF_963970835.1 Pseudomonas sp. EA_15y_Pfl1_P101
TCCCACTCGGGTGCTGACACACCAGTGCTGGCTACGGCCTTTGCCCCGCACGCGTTCTATAACCTTACGATGAACCAGTTTGATGCGCGACAGCGCTACGTCGAAGATGTAGTGGGGCCTCCCACAGAAAAGTAATTTGCGGTGCACAAAAAATGCTTTTGATCTCCACCACTCAAGCCGGCTGTCAGGCCGCTGTGCTTTCGCTTTTGCTCTTGATTTTGATCTTAGGCGGCCCCCCAAATCCCTGTCGGATTACGGGCACACCGAGCCTAGGCGAGGTGCCGAGTGTTGGGGTAAGAGCCCTTTGCTTACTTTTGGGCTTTTCCAAAGTGAGCCACCGTAAGGGCGGAACCCTAATCAGCCGTTACCCAAATAATGGATATGTACACGCAAAAAAGGGGCTACCCCAATGAGCCTGCTCCCTTACGCCTGGGCCAAATCCCAGCGCATTCTCCTGCGCCCCGGCGAGCAAGGCATGCTACTGACGGTGTGCCCCTCAACCCCCGGCTGGTCCATCAGCGAAGTCCACCGCCAGTTCGGCCAGGCCCACCTCGAACAGGTGCGCGACGACGAACTCGACGGCCTGCTCACCAGTGCCTACGCCGACACCGGCAGCGCCGCCGCCGTGGTGGGTGCCGCCGAAAACGAGGTCGACCTCGACCGCCTGATGCAAGACATGCCCGAAATCACCGACCTGCTCGACACACAGGACGGCGCGCCTGTGATTCGCATGATCAACGCCTTGCTCACCCAGGCCGCGCGCGACGAGGCCAGTGATATTCATATCGAACCTTACGAGACCCATTCCGTGGTGCGCTACCGCGTCGACGGCACCCTGCGTGATGTGGTGTCGCCTCGCAAGGCGTTGCATGGCGCGCTGGTGTCGCGGATCAAGATCATGGCTCAGCTCGATATCGCCGAGAAACGCCTGCCCCAGGATGGCCGCATCGCGCTGCGTGTGGCGGGGCGGCCGATTGATATTCGGGTGTCGACGGTGCCCACCGGCCATGGCGAGCGGGTGGTGATGCGGCTGTTGGACAAACAGGCCGGGCGTTTGCAGTTGGAAACCCTGGGCATGGAGCCACAATTGCTCGCCCGCCTGGACACATTGATCCGTCAGCCCCACGGCATCGTGCTGGTCACCGGGCCTACCGGCAGTGGCAAGACCACCAGCCTGTACGCTGCGCTGGCGCGGCTGGATGCGAGCACCAGCAATATCCTGACCGTGGAGGATCCGGTGGAATATGACTTGCCGGGCATCAGCCAGATCCAGGTTAACGCCAAGATCGACATGACCTTTGGCCTGGCCTTGCGCGCGATTCTGCGTCAGGACCCGGACATCATCATGATCGGCGAAATCCGTGACTTGGAAACCGCACAAATCGCCGTGCAGGCTTCGCTTACCGGCCACTTGGTGCTCGCCACCTTGCACACCAACGACGCGGTGTCGGCGGTCAATCGCTTAATCGACATGGGCGTGGAGCCGTTCTTGTTGGCGTCGTCCTTGTTGGGCGTTTTGGCCCAGCGACTGGTGCGCCGTCTGTGCCCGCATTGCAAGCAGGAAGGCCCGGCTGCGCCCGGCACGTGGCGTCCGGTGGGCTGCGCACAGTGCAACCAGATCGGCTACAGCGGCCGTACCGGTATCCATGAATTGTTTTGCGTCGATGACGATGTACGCAGCCTGATCCACCAGGGCGCCAACGAACAGGACCTGCGCCTGGCTGCGCGCCGTGCCGGGATGTTCAGCATGCGGGAAGACGGCGAACGTTGGGTGCGCAGCGGCGCCACCGCGCCCGAAGAAATCCTGCGCGTGACACGGGACGCCTGATGAATCGCTATCGCTACGAAGCTGCCGATGCCAGCGGCAAAGTCGAGGCCGGGCATGTGGAGGCCGACAGCCAGAGCGCGGCCTTTGCCAATTTGCGAGGCCGCGGTTTGACCGCGTTGCGGGTGCAGATCGAAGGCGGCCAGCCAGCGGCGACAGGCAGCAGCCTGTTCACTGCCAAACTCTCAGACAATGATTTGGCCTGGGCCACGCGGCAACTGGCGAGCCTGCTGGGCGCCAGTCTGCCGTTGGAGGCGGCGTTGAGCGCCACGGTGGAGCAGGCCGAGAAAAAACACATCGCCCAGACCCTCGCCGGTGTGCGCGCCGATGTGCGTGGCGGCATGCGCCTGGCGGAGGCGTTGGCGGCGCGGCCACGGGATTTTCCGTCGATCTACCGCGCGTTGATCGCGGCGGGGGAGGAGTCCGGCGACCTGGCCCAGGTGATGGAGCGCCTCGCCGACTACATCGAGGAGCGCAACAACCTGCGCGGCAAGATCCTCACTGCGTTCATCTACCCTGGCGTGGTGGGGTTGGTGTCCATAGGCATCGTGATTTTTTTGCTGAGCTACGTGGTGCCGCAGGTGGTCAGTGCGTTTTCCCAGGCGCGCCAGGACTTGCCGGGGCTGACCCTGGCGATGCTCAACGCCAGTGACTTTATCCGTGCCTGGGGTTGGCTGTGTTTCGCCGGGATCGTCGGCGGTTTTTGGAGTTGGCGCCTGTATTTACGCAACCCGGTGGCGCGTTTGAATTGGCATAGCCGCGTCTTGCGCCTGCCGCTGATCGGGCGTTTTGTGCTGGGCCTGAACACCGCGCGGTTTGCCTCGACCCTGGCGATTCTCGGCGGTGCCGGCGTGCCGTTGCTACGGGCCTTGGAGGCGGCGCGGCAGACCCTGTCCAATGACCGCCTGAGCCAGTGCGTCAACGACGCCACCGCCAAAGTGCGCGAAGGCGTCAACTTGGCCCCGGCGCTGGCGGTGGAAAAGGTGTTCCCGCCGGTGCTGATCCACCTGATCGCCAGCGGCGAAAAAACCGGCTCGCTGCCGCCGATGCTCGAGCGCGCGGCGCAGACCCTGTCGCGGGATATCGAGCGCCGCGCCATGGGCATGACCGCGTTGCTGGAACCGCTGATGATCGTGGTGATGGGCGCCGTGGTGCTGGTGATCGTCATGGCGGTCCTGTTGCCGATCATCGAGATCAACCAGCTGGTCACCTGACTGACGAAACCCGAAGCAAATGAACTGCACCCATTCAGTTGGTTTGCCGACATCCTGGCCGCCACGCCCAACCTCGGGTTCCTCATTCCGTCACATCCCACCCCCCCTCGACACACGCCACACCGCCTCCAGCAACCCCGTACTGAAACCTCGCTGTCACCTACCCCGAAACCGCTCAAAACCATGACCAAAACACCCGAGAATCTTTTTAAAATCAAGGCGTTCCTCCCGAGGTTTTTTCCCATAACCGTCATCGGAAACTGCGACTTTCTCTCCATGGTTTTCACCCCTGGCCACCCCCGCAACATGGCTTGGGACCGAAGCCATGGCGTCATGCAAGAGCCATCTACCCAACGTACAAACACGACGAAAGGAGCTTCTTCATGTTTAAGCGCAACGTTCTCGCGGTATCCATGACCCTCGCTGCACTGTGCTCTGCACAGGCTGCATTCGCTGACATCAACGGCGGCGGCGCGACTCTGCCACAGCCGCTGTATCAAACCGCTGGCGTACTCACCACTGGCTTCGCTCCGTACATCGGCGTGGGCAGCGGCAACGGCAAGTCGGCTTTCCTGAACAATGACTACACCAAGTTCGTGGCTGGCGTGACTAACAAGAACGTGCACTGGGCGGGTAGCGATTCGAAGCTGAGCGCGACTGAACTGTCGACCTATGCTTCCACCAAGCAACCTACCTGGGGCAAGCTGATCCAGGTGCCTTCGGTGGCCACTTCGGTTGCCATTCCGTTCAACAAGGCCGGCACCAACGCCGTCAACCTGAGCGTTAACCAACTGTGTGGCGTGTTCTCCGGTCGTTTGACCACCTGGAACGAGATCACCAACTCTGGCCGCACTGGCCCGATTGCCCTGGTGTATCGCAGCGAGTCCAGCGGCACCACTGAGCTGTTCACGCGCTTCCTGAATGCCAAATGCACCGAAGCCTTGCCTTTCGCAGTGACTACCACTTTCTCCTCCAGCTACGGCGGTGGTCTGCCATCGACGGCTGTGGCCGCCACTGGCAGCCAGGGCGTGATGGATGCACTGAACGCCGTAGAAGGCCGTATCACCTACATGAGCCCGGATTACGCGGCGACCACCCTGGCCGGTCTGGATGACGCTACCAAAGTGGCCAAGGTTGGCGGTGTTTCCCCTGCGCCTGCCAACGTGTCGACTGCGATCGGCCTGATTCCAGCGCCAACCGAAGCCCGCGCGGATGGCTCGTTCATCGACGCTACCAACCCGGACAACTGGGTACCGGTGTTTGCTGCCACTGCAAGCGGCCCAGCCACCTTCGCTTACCCATCCAGCGGCTACCCGATCCTGGGCTTCACTAACCTGATCTTCAGCCAGTGCTACGCCGACGCCACCCAGACCACCCAAGTGCGCGGCTTCTTCGCCCGTCACTACGGTGCTTTCGGTAACAACGACACCGCGATCAGCAACAACCGCTTCGTACCGCTGCCAGCCAACTGGAAAAAAGCCGTGCGTGACACCTTCGCCACCGCTTCCAACGCTCAAGGCATCGGCAACACCAGCGTCTGCAACGCCATCGGTCGTCCGCTGTAACCCACGCTTCAACGACCCGCAACACCGATCAGCAACGGCCTGTGCCGTTGCTGATTTTTTTTCGTTAACAGCCCTGCGTGAACTTTCCATGACAGAAGTTCAGTCCCGCGCCTCGCCAACCGCCTAACCCTCATACGTGAGCCTGTCTTGGCCCCAGTGCGATAACAAAGAAGGAAGATTCCAGATGGTTCGCTGCAAATCACCGGTTAACCTCAAAGCCCCCGTGACAGTCCTGCGCCTCAAGCCTTTGGCCCAGGCCATTGCCTTGTTGATGGTGGCCGGTAATGCCCAGGCGGCCACGGCGTTCAGTTCCGGCTGGTTTGCCGACAAGGGCGCGTCTCAGGCAAGCACGGCAGCGCGCACCGGTGCCGGCCAAGTCCCGGGGATTCCTTCGCTGAACCAGCAGGCGCAGGTCAAGCAGCAGTTGGCGCGTTCCATCAGCACATTGAACACCAGTGTCGCGGCGATTGCGGCCCAGCAGGCGGCGCAAGCGGCGGGGCGCCAGGCGGCGTTCGGCCAGGTCTCGAATATCCCCGATGGCTTGGGCAAGGGCGGCCTGCAGGTCGATAACAGCCTGACCCAGGGCTGGACCAACGCCAAGGGGCCCACCCAGAGCCAATCCGGCGGCAAGACCACGGTGACCATCGAGCAGACCGCTGACAAGGCGATCCTCAACTGGGAAACCTTCAACGTCGGGCGCAATACCACTGTCGATTTTCAGCAGCAGTCCAACTGGGCCGTGCTCAACCGCGTCAATGACCCCAATGCGCGCCCCAGCGAAATTCAGGGCCAGATCAACGGCGCCGGCACCGTGATGATCATGAACCGTAACGGTGTGGTCTTCAGCGGCACCAGCCAGGTCAATGTGCGTAACCTGGTGGCGGCCGCCGCGACCATCACGGATGACCAGTTCACCCAGCGCGGCCTGTATGTCGACACCAATGGCACCCAACCCACGTTCACCGATGCGGCGGGCAAGGTGGAAGTACAGCGCGGCGCGCTGATCCAGACGCACACTGCCGCGACCTCCACGGACTCAGGCGGCTATGCCTTGTTGCTGGGCAGCGAGGTGGAAAACGCCGGGACCATCATCACTGCCAAGGGCCAGACCACCCTGGCGGCTGGCGACAGCTTTTACATTCGCAAAGGCGTCGGCACGGCGGGCAACGACCGTTCCACCACCCGTGGCAATGAAGTGGCGACCAGCCTCAAGGCTGGCAGCACCTCTGGCAAAGTCACCAACAGCGGCCTGATCATGGCCTCCACTGGCGACATCACCCTGACCGGCCACCAGGTGCAGCAAAATGGCGTGGCCCTGGCCAGCACCTCAGTGGACACGCGCGGCACGATTCACCTGCTCAACGCCGCCAGCGACACCACCGGCAGCGTGACCCTGGGTGAGGGCAGCACCACCGCGATCCTGCTCGACGCCAGTGGCAGCACGGCCCTCAACAGCCAGAAAGACAATGGCCTGATCAAGCTCGACGGTACGCCCGCCAACCTGATCACCGGGCAGTTCAACAACCTCAGTGCGGTGGTTGACCGCACCGACCAGTCGCGTATCGAGATTGTCAGCGGCGGCACTGTGGACTTCCAAAAGGGCTCGATCACGTTGGCCACCGGCGGCCAGGTCGCGGTCAGCGCCGGGCAGCGCAGCCTGGTGCGCGATGGCGCGATGATCGATGTGTCGGGTGCCATCGGCGTCAAGGTGGCGATGGAAGCCAACAACATCAAGATCAACGTACAGGGCAACGAGCAGCGCGATGCGCCGGTCAACCGCGACGGCGGGCAACTGATCAACAATGACGTGTGGGTCGACCTGCGCGAGTTGGTGTTTGTACCGGCCGGCACCAACGGCTACGCCACCGACCGTTGGTACACCGCCGGCGGCTTGCTGGAAGTAGGCGGCTACCTGGGCACCCAGGGCCACTCGGTGGGCGAGTGGATGGCCCAAGGCGGCACTGTGACCTTTACCGGCAAGGAGGTGGTGACCCAACAGGGCGCGCAGATCAACCTGTCGGGCGGTACCGTGGATGTGCAGGCCGGTTACATTCAGCAGACCTGGCTCAAGGGCCCGAATGGCCGCTTGTATGAATTGTCGAAAGCGCCGGGGGACATTCTCTATTCCGGGTTCTACAAGGGCTATGAAGACAACAGCGCGCGCTGGGGCCAGACCGAGTATTACTACAACCCGCTGATCGCTCCCCAGCGTCGCTACGAAGCCGGTTACACCGTGGGCCGCGATGCCGGCAAGCTGGTCATCGGCACCGCCAGCGCAGTGCTGGAAGGCCAGGTGATCAGTGACGTGTTCCAGGGGGATCGCCAGACCCAGGCACCGAACATCAACCTCGACGGTTACCAGCAATCCCAGAAAGCCAGGGCCCAGCGTGCGCAACTGATCATTGGCCAATACATTCCGATCTACAACAAAACCACCGGCACGCTGCGTTATGCCCTCAGTGGTACCTCCGACCAAGTGCTGATCGACAGCAACACCCAGGCAATCGCCGACGGCCTGGACCTCGGCAGCGTGCTGCCGCTTGATCGCCAGGGCAAGATCCTGCTAGACAGCGATCAGCTCAATGGCTACCAGTTGGGCGCGGTCAAGGTCGCTGCCAAGCAACAGGTGACCGTCAATGGCGCGCTCAGTGTGGCGGACGGTGGCGATATCACCGTGTTCGGGTCGGGTGTGCAGATTAATGCCAACCTCACGGCCCACGGCGGCAGTATCAACGCCGGCAACATTCTCAGCCAGGTCGATCGGCTCAAGGCCGGTGAGGTGGCGGATACGATCCTGGCCGGTGGTTCGAGTGTGAACGTCGTCGCCGGCGTCAAGCTGGACACCAGCGGCCGCTGGAACAACCTGGCGCTGGACCCGACCGCCAGCGCGGGTGTGGCGTACGTGAACGGTGGCAAGGTGTCGGTGCGCAGTTCCAGCAACGTGAACCTGGCCGCCGGCAGTGTCGTGGATACGTCTTCCGGGGCCACCCTTGGCGTGGATGGCAAGCTCACTGGCGGCAAGGGCGGGAACGTAACCCTGGGCGCGCTCGGTGCCCTGGCCCTGGAGGGTGATATTCGCGGCTATGGCGTCAACGGCGGCGGCACCCTGGCGTTGCAGGCGCATAAGGTGCAGATCGGTGAAAGTGCCAATGCGCTTGGCAGCGACACCCTGAAACTGGCGGGTGATTTCTTCAAAAAGGGCTTCTCGGCCTACGACATCACCGGCAATGAAGGGCTGATCGTCACGGACGGTACGCAGGTGGACGTCAGCCTGCCGGTTTACCGGTTAGGTGCCCAAGCCTCGGGTACGCCCACCGGTAGCGATCCTGCCAGCGTACTGGAGCGCTGGACGCCGCCGTTGTATCAGGAAGACGCTGCCAAAGGCGTGCTGACCCAACGCCGGGGCGCGGGCTTGAGCCTTACCGCCGGCCATGTCAATGCCACCGCCGCGCAACTGGCGACCACGGCGCTCACCGTGGGTCAGGGCGCAGTGATCAACGTGGATCCCGGCCAAGCGATCAACCTGCGCAGCGTCGGGCAATTGACGATGGACGGCACGCTCAATGCCTGGGGCGGCAGTGTGGGCCTGGGCGGCTTGACGACGGGTGCCTCGGAAGCGGTGAACGCCATCGGCCATGGCCGCTCAATCTGGGTTGGCGAGCAGGCGGTGATCGACGTCGCGGCACGCGCAGCGACGGCGGTGGACTACCGTGGGCGCACCTATGGCTTGGTGCGTGACGGCGGCAGCATCAATATTGGCGGCACCTTCGACTTGAACACTGGCCTGGCCAAGGCCAGTGACTTGTTCGTGGTGGTGCGTAACGGCGCGCGCCTGGAGGCCTCCGGCACCCAAGCCCTCATAAACGTGCCGGGGCAGGGCGCCGTGCAAGCGGCCAGCAATGGCGGCAGTATTACGCTGGCGTCGAATAATGGCCTGTACCTGGACGGTAGTTTTGTCGCCAGGGCCGGTGGTGCCGGTGCGGCAGGCGGCAGTCTCAACCTGGCGTTGGACACCCCGTATTACCAGAAAGCGTCCGTCACCGACCGCGTCCTCAAAGTACGTGAACTGGTGCTTGGGCAGACAAGTCAGCCGACGACGCTGGCCGGCACTGCTGAAGACGCTGCCGCCAGCCTGGAGTACGGGCATGCTCGGTTGGGCGTTGACCAAGTCAGTGCGGGCGGTTTCGATAACCTGGCGCTGTTGAGCAACGGCCTGTTGAGCTTTGATGGCGACGTAACCTTGAACATGGGCCAGAGCCTGCGCCTGTACAGCCGTGGCTACGGCCTCAGCGATAACGCAGCGGGCAACTCGCGCATCAACCTTGCGGCGCCGCACCTGCTGTTGGCGGGTTTCCTCGCGCCTGAAGAGACGGGCAAGGATTTGTATGTGCGACCGATACCGGTGCTGCCGGCCCCGTCCCAGCGGGCCACCGAGGCACAATTCAATGCATCCGGCAGCCTGATTGAGGTACGCGGCAATGTCATCTTTGGTAACCGTAGCCACCTGTTCAGGGCGGACAACAGCCAGGCCAGCCTTGAGCGTCGCGGGTTCGATCAGGTCAACCTGACCAGCCAGGGCGACCTGCGTTTTCTCGCCGGTGCGGCCGAGAACGACATCATTACCGGTGTCAGCACGCAGTTGCTGACCCAGGGCGATATGACCTTGCGCGCCGCGCAGCTGTACCCGGCCACTGAAGTCAGTGCTCGCGTCATCGCCGGTTACCGTGGGCAGTCGACCACCACTTCCCTTGACCTGGATTTCGATCCGTTGCGTACGCTGACCATCGGCCGCGTGGGCAACGCCGATGCGCCTGTCCCGTATTCGGCGTTTGGCCGGCTGCAACTGGGCGCGGCGACGGTGCGCCAGGGTGGCGTGGTGCGCGCACCCCTGGGGTTGATCGATATCGGCAGCATGGGCAGCAGCGTGGTGCAACTGCTGCCTGGCAGCCTGACCTCGGTGAGTGGCAAGGGCCTGGTGCTGCCCTATGGCGGAACGCTGGACGGCCAGGTCTATAAGTACAACGGCAAGACTGTGAAATTTATCGGTCAGGGAGGTGTGGCCCCACGTGAAACTGACCTGAGTGTCGGGGTCATTCTGGGGGGCAAGTCGATCAGCGTGTTGCCGGACGCCACCCTGGACTTGTCCGGCGGAGGCGATTTGTTGGGTGCCGGCTTTGTGTCCGGGCGCGGTGGTTCCACGGATGCGCGCTACAGCCCGTTGGTGCAATTTGGCGCCACTGGCGGGTTCGTGCTGCCGGGACTGTCCACCAACCCGATCTATGCCATTGTGCCGGGGATACAGCCGGGCGCCGCGCCGGTCGCAGCAGAGGGCGGGGCCGTAACGCCGTTGGTCGGCCAGCAAGTCACCATCGGCGCCGGTGTGCCGGGGTTGCCGGCGGGTACCTACACGCTGATGCCGTCGACCTACGCGTTGATGCCAGGCGCGTTCCGCGTCGAGATCAATGGCCTGGCCGGATTGGGCAGCGGCACCGCAACCACCTTGATGCGCAACGGCTCGTGGGCCACTGCCGGGCAGCTGTCGATCGCCCATACCGGGATCAGCAACAGCGTAGCCAGCCAATTGATCCTGACCTCGGCCGACACCTTGCGGCGCTACTCACAATACAACGAAACCAGTTACGCCCAGTTCGCCAGGGTCGATGCGGCGAGGTTGGGTGTGCCACGGCCGATGCTGGAGGCCGACGCGAAAACCTTGAAGCTGGCCCTGCGTCCGGGAGGCGGCGCCGAGGCCTTCTCGTTCCAAGGTATTGGGCGCTTTGGCGCCGCATCGGGAGGGTATGGCGGCACGGTGGCCGTGATCGACCGGAGTATGCAAGGGATCGAAGTGGTCGGCGCCGGGCAGGCAGCAACCGCCGGGTTCGCTGGCATCACCTTTAACGCCGATAGCCTGAATGCGTTGGGTGCTTCGCGGCTGATGGTGGGTGGGATGACGGCTGTGGCGTACGGCCAGTCCGGGAACTTCATTTCCCTGGCGGGCGGGGTCAATCGCGCCAATAGCAACGTGATCTTGCGCAATGGCGCAACCCTGGCTGCACCGGAAGTGTTCCTGGTGAGTGACACCGGCTCGATCGTCGTGGAGCAGGGTGCTTCCATCAATACCCTGGGGCGCGGTAATGCCAGCTACGATGCCCGCGACGGCTATATCTACCAGGTGGCCAACATGCTGGCGGTGTCCAATGGCCTGCTCAATGTGATCAGTGCGCCCAAGGTGGGCAGCGTGATCAGCCAGGGCATCAACATCGGTGCCTGCAGCAGTGGTGTGTGCAGTGGCCAGACCGGGCTGTACTCCAACGGTAGCATCGTGGCCCTGACCGACAGCACCTTTCAGCTCGGCGACCAGGTGCGTTACGGCACCCGTCATTTGAACCTGGGCGTGAACACCATCAACCTGGGCAGCGCGGACGCCCTGGCCGCAGCGGCGGCGGCCAATCGCTTGCCGGCTGGGCTGACGCTCAGCCAGGCGCTGCTTGATCAATTGCTGCGCGGCGATACGCAGTTCGGCGCACCGGCCTTGGAAACCCTGCAGCTCTCGGCCCGCGACGGGTTCAATTTCTACGGCAATGCGGTACTTGACACCTATGACCCGCTCACCGGCAAATCGCTGCTGAGCAACCTGATGCTGTCCACCCCGGCCCTGTACGGCGCCGGTGGCGCCAACGACGTGGCGACGATCCACACCGCCAACCTGATCTGGCTGGGCGCGATCACGGCGCCGGGCGCGGTGGTGGCGGGGGGAGCGGGCACCGGCAGCGGGCGCCTGGAGGTCAACGCCGAGCGGATCGAGTTCGGTTATGGCGCCTTTGGCCAGCCGAGCAACGTGAAAAGCTTCGACCGCCTGGCGCTGGGCTTTGCCAACGTCAGTCTGAACGCCAGCGAGCGCATCACGGCCAACCATAAGGGCAGCCTGTCGGTGTACCAGAGCCAGGGCGCCTATGACCCGATCAGCGGCTTTCAGTACAGCGGCGGCAACCTGACTATCCGCACGCCACTGATGACCGGTGAAGCCGGCTCGGTGAACGTGATCAAGGCGGGCGGTGCGATCGACATCGGCGCGTCCGCCGGCCCGCGTGGCACGGCCAGCGGCCAGGGTGCCGAACTGTCCCTGCAGGGCGACAGCATTCGGCTGGCCAGTGCGGTGGTGTTGCCCAGCGGCAAAGTCAGCCTCAGCGCCCGTGGTGATGTGGTGTTGACCGATGACGCGTTGATCGACGTGGCCGGTCGCGCCATTCCCTTCAACGACGTGACCCAATACGGTTGGGGCGGCGATGTGCTGTTGGACAGCCGCAGCGGCAATATCCTGCAGGCGGCGGGTTCGACCATCGACCTGTCCGCGAAGAACAACCAGGCCGGCAAACTGCGCGCCGTGGCAACAGACGCGGCCGGGGGCATCGTCGACCTGCAAGGCAAAATCCTCGGCAGCAGCAGCGGCCGCTACCTGGCCGGCGGCACTTCAATGCCGTACCAGGCCGGCACCGTGGAAATCCAGGCGCAACGCCTGGGCAGCAGCGGCGCCCTCGACCAACAGTTCGCCGACCTCAACCAGCGCCTCAACCAGGGCGAAGTGTTCGGCGCGCGCAGCTTTCAGCTCAAGCAGGGTGACCTGACCATCGGCAACGGGCTCAAGGCCGGCACCATCAGCGTGTCGGTGGACAATGGCAGCCTGCGCGTCAATGGCCTGGTGGACGCCAGCGGTGAGCGGGTCGGCAGCATCAACCTGGCCGGCAAAAATGGCCTGACCCTGGACAGCACGGCAGTGCTCGACGCCCATGGCAGCAAGCTGCGCGTGGACAGTTACGGCAAGATCATCGACGCGCCGAACCGCGCCATGGTGGTATTGGGTTCCGGCACCGGCCAACTGACCCTGGCCGATGGCGTGCGCATCGACCTGCGCCACGGCACCGACGGCACGGCCGGCAACGATGGGCGCAATCGCGGCACCCTGGAGCTGAACGCGCCACGGTTGTTCAACCCGGACGGCAGCAGCAATGACATCAATATCGATGCCAGCGGGCGCCTGACTATCCAGGGCGCGCGCTCGATTACCCTCAACGGCATGGCCACCTACGACGATGCCCCGGAGAAAACCGACCCGACCGCCAGCGGCAGACCGTATCAGGAGATCACCCAGGGCTACCTGGATGGCAAGCACGCCTTGAGCGAGGCTTTTATCAATGCCGCGCTGCTCAATAACGATCTGTTGCAAAACAAACTCGCCGGGTTGAACAACGCCACGTATGCCGATGCCTTCCACCTGCGCCCAGGCGTGGAAATCGTCAGCAACACCCCGGACGGCGACCTGGTGGTGCAAGGCGATCTGGACCTGTCCGGCTACCGCTATGCCAGCCTCAACCCCAACAGCCAGAAGAACAACGCGGTGTATGGCAGCGGCGAGTCCGGCAGCCTGACCCTGCGTGCCGGCGGCGACCTGAATATCTACGGCAGCATCAACGACGGTTTCGCCAAGCCGCCAGTGTCCGAGGATGACAAAGGCTGGGTGCTGTTGCCGGGTGTCGATTTCAGTGGTGGGACTATCGTGGTGCCGGGCAATGGCGTGACCTTGGCCGACGGCACTGCCTTCCCGGCGGGCGCCACGCTTAACTACGACTTGCCGATCAAAGGCTTGACGGTGGCTGCCGACACGCGCTTGCCGGTGGCCGCGACCTTGGACCAGGACCTGGTGCTGCCCGCCGGCAGCGTGTTGACGGCGGATGTGCGCGATGCCGGCGGTAACCTGCTGTTTGCCGCCGGCACCTTGCTCAGCCAGGCGCAAACCCTGGTGGCGGGCACACAACTGGGGGCCGGCACGTTGTTGACGGAGGGCACGCGCCTGCAAGCCATGATCTGGCCCAAAGGCGTGCCGCTGCCCACCGTGCACGGCGCAACGCTGAGCAATAACATCGTCTTGCTCAGCGGCACCAAAGCCTTGCCGAAGGGCGGACTGATCCCCGCAGGCACCGATGTGAAACTGCCCAACGGGGCGACGTCGGTGCAACTGCGCGTCGGGGTTTCCGGCGCCGCCGGCCAGGTGTGGGCGATCTCGCCGATGCTGGCCGAAGGCACTCAATCGTGGTCGTTGCGCCTGGTGGCGGGCGCCGACACCGAGGCGGCTGACAGCCGTATCCTGCAAGCCCACCCGCGCAGTGGTGACATCCACTTGGCGGATAACCACTACGGCATGTTTGCCAAGGAAATTCCGGCAAAAGGCGTGCAAACCTGGACCGCCCAGGCAGTCATTGATATGGGCTTTGCCGGTGTGGTCGTCAAGGAGGGCGAACCGATTGATCAGGCGGTACTCGATGGCTTCGGGCTGGGTTCAATCGAGGACTTCTGTGCCGCATCGCCGGAGTACTGTAAGCCCAAGGTCACCTATGTATTCACCCAGTACGCTGTTGATCAGTTGGCAAGTCAAGGCATCACTGTGGTCGTCAATACCGAGATGACCGATGCGTTTTTCCAGAGCATTGAATACCCGACTGTGGCTGAGGTGTGTGGCAGTGCGCCTGAGTTCTGCCTGTTGAAGGCGGACAAGGAATACGCCGCCACCCCTTCCAGCACGCGATTCAGCGTCATCCGCACTGGCACCGGCGACCTGGAATTGTTGAGTGCGGGCAGCCTGAGCATGGATTCGTTGTACGGCGTCTACACGGCCGGCACCTCGTCGACCGGCACCTTTGCCGGCGACCCTTACAACCTGCCCAAGGCGACGCCGACAGGCGCTGACCCGTCCAGTAAAACGGTGCTGAGCGACCCCGGCAGCTTCTTTGAACAGTTCGTCAATGGCTCGCCGACCAGCCGGTATCGGGCCTGGTACCCGGAGGCAGGGGGCAACCTGACGCTGAATGTCGGAGGGGACCTGACCGGTCATATCACCAGCCTCACCGCGTTGAGCCCCACGCGCCCCAACCCCAAGGATGCCGGGGTGGACTCCGCTGCCGTCGGCAATTGGTTATGGCGCCAGGGCAGTAGCGATGTGGCGACGGGCGGGCAAGCTCAGCCGACGGCCTGGTGGATCAATTTCGGCAGCTACACCGCAACGACGGCGGCGGACAAGATGCTCGGCTTTACCGGCTTCGGTGCCCTTGGCGGCGGGAACGTGGATGTCAACGTCAGCGGTGATGCCGGCGTGTTGAACACACTGGGCTACAGCACCAGTCATGTCGAGGCTAACCCGCATAGCCAGGGCTTGGTGCTGGCTGTGGGCAGCACGGGCCGGGTCGCCAGCGATGGCAGCCTGCAACTGACCGGTGGCGGCGACCTGCGCGTGCGCATCGGTGGGGCACTGAACCCGGCCAGCGTTGCCGACACCGCTGACCATCGTGATGGTGTACTGGTCAACCTGCGAGGTGACGTGCAATTACGCAGTGCTACCGTGGGCAGTGTCGACGTGATGTATGGCAGTAGCGCCAACTTCCAGAGCCCCGGCGAAACCCGTGCCTACGACCCACTGGTCGCGACCCGTGGGGCGGCTCGCGGCGGAATGACCCTGGTGCCGGGCGATGCTACGTTCAATCTGCAAACCCTGGGTGACCTGGTGGTGCAGAACGTCGAAGACCCGGGGCGAGTCGTACTCTCCCACCTGTCCCCCTTCGCTCAAGGGGCTGAACAGGGCACCGGTACCAGTTGGTTCACACTGTGGACCAAGGGTACGTCGATCGACCTGTTTTCCCTGGGCGGCAACCTCACGCCCTTCAGCCGATCCGACGCGACGGCCGATTTGGCGGTGGTCTATCCATCGATCGTCAGGGCTACGGCAGCCGGCGGCAGTCTGTATTACGGTAAAGCGGCGCAGACGCAGGTGAATGGCGACGACAACTACAGTTACCCACTGCTGTTGGCGCCCGGCGAAAACGGCCAGTTGCAGTTCCTGGCCCAGGATTCGATCTACGCCGGCGGCATGACCGTCAGCCAATCCGGGACGGCGCAAAGTACTCTGGCAACGCCTTGGCATCCGGCGTATCAGGGTCGCATCGGTAACACGGTGAAGGCCAGCAACCTGTCGGTTAACGGTAACTCGGGCAGCCAGCCGTTGTTTGTGTACGGGCCGGGGACGGCCACGCTGTCTCCCGGTGGCAGTGCTGAACCCGCACGTTTTTACGCGATAGACGGGGATCTGGTCGGCGTCAGCAGTGGCCGCGTGATTGCCTTCAGTGCAGCGGCGGGCAGCTTGCATGAAGGCCAGACCTGGTATGAGGGCAATGGACCGGTCTGGATGATGGCTGGACGCGATATCGTCAGCAGCGGTCGCCGCTTCGGTCAGGAGTCGACTGCTGTTGTGGACATACGCACCCAGGACAACCTGATCCTTCACAACAACCTCAACGACATCTCCGTGGTGTCCGCCGGCCGCGACATTCTGTACAGCAACTTCCAGGTCGCCGGGCCCGGCCTGCTGGAACTGTCGGCGGGGCGCAATATCCTCCTGACCGGTTTCGGGGCGTTGGGCGAGTCCAGCGTGACCAGCCTCGGGCCCCTGTTGGCCGGGGACAACCGTCCTGGGGCGAGCATCGTCATGCAGGCGGGCGTCGGTCCCCATGGGCCGGATTACCTGCGCTTCGTCGAGGCGTACCTGAACCCCGCCAACCTGGCGCAGCCTGGCGAGTCGATTCAAGGCAATAAGGTCGCCAAGACGTACGAAAACGAGCTGGTCACCTGGCTCGCCGAGCGCTTCGGTTTTGTCGGCGATACCGAGCAGGCACGCGCCTACTACGCGGCGCTGCCCGCCGAGCAGCAACGCGTGTTTGCCCGCGACCTGTACTTTGCCGAACTCAAGGCCGCAGGGCGCGAGTACAACACCGACGGCAGCGTGCGCCAAGGCAGCTACCTGCGCGGCCGCGCCGCTATTGCGGCGCTGTTCCCGGACAAGGACGTGGCCGGCAACCCGATTACCTACAAAGGCGACATCACACTGTTCGGCGGCTCGGGCGTGCACACCAACTTCGGTGGCTCGATCCAGATGCTCACGCCAGGCGGCAGCCAGACCTTCGGCATCGAGGGCGCAGCGCCCCCGTCGACTGCGGGCGTGATTACCCAAGGTGCCGGCGATATCCAGCTCTATTCCATGGGCAGCATTCTGCTCGGTCAGAGCCGCATCATGACCACCTTTGGTGGTTCGATCATGGGCTGGACCAGCGAGGGCGACATCAACGCCGGTCGCGGCTCCAAGACCACTGTGGTGTACACGCCGCCCAAGCGTGTCTATGACAACTGGGGCAACGTCGGCCTGTCGCCGTCGGTGCCGAGTACGGGCGCGGGGATCGCGACCTTGAACCCGATTCCGGAAGTGCCGGCGGGGGACATCGACCTGATCGCACCGTTGGGCACCATCGACGCAGGGGAGGCGGGGATTCGCGTATCCGGCAACGTCAACATCGCCGCGTTGCGCGTGGTGAACGCCGCGAATATCCAGAGCCAGGGCAAGTCGTCCGGGGTGCCGGTGTCGGCCACGGTCAACACGGGAGCCATGAGCTCGGCCAGCGCGGCGGGTGCAGCGGCATCGCAGGCGGCGGAAGACGCGGCGCGCAGCCAGCAGGCGGCGGCCAAGCAGGGCCGGCCTTCGATCATGACGGTGGAAGTATTGAGCCTGGGCAGCGAGCCGTTGCCGCGTGAACCGGAACCGCAGCAGAAAAACTCTGCCTACAACCCCAACAGCCCGGTTCAGGTGCTGGGCGCGGGGCCGCTGAGCGAACAGGCGCGGGCGCGGTTGACGGATGAGGAGCGCAAGCAGATCAGTTTGTAAGGCTTAGGAAAGGACCTCTCGATGTACCGTTCGGGGCGATCAATGATCGCCCCTTTTTTTCGGGCGTTTCTCGGTCGGCTGTGGGGCCGGCCTCCCACTGAGGGGCAGGCCCGAAACCCCCGCCTAATGATCATCCTTGAGGGTCTTGAACGCCTCGATGCGTTTGATCAGGCGAGTGTTCTTCGCGGAGTCGGCGCTGCTGAACAGGAAGGAGAAGTCCGACGCCAATTTGGAACCACCGGCAATGGCCGCGTACTGGTGGCAGTCGTTGCAGTTCTCTGTCTGCACATAGGTTTCCAGGGTGGTATTGGCGACGGCAACACTTTGATCGCTGACAAACGGCCCATAGGACAGCGGCGTCTTCACGTTCGGCCCAGGGCCTGGATCGTTAGGTGCGTTGGGCGTTTTAGACCACAGCACGTTCACCAGTTTGTAGTACTGGAACACTGATTGTCCCTGGGTCTGCTGGGCGAAGGTCTGCTGCACCGCCGTGTTTAACGCTTGCATGTCCTCAGGCGTGGCATTGGCCCGTGTGGCCTGTACCGGTTGGTTAAATGGCGTGCAGTTGGGCGGCGTGTGGGTGGCGTCACATTGCACGCGGGCGACGTTGGGTGTGCAGGCATCACCGGTGCAGGCCGGGTTGTTGAAGCTGTAGCCCTGCGGCGGTGTGGCGCCGCCGTCAGGCACATTGTCGACCTGCTCGAACGTGGTCCAGATGAAGTTCGGCTGGGTCTGGGTCTTGTTGATGATATGCAGGCCCACCAGACCCACGACTTCCTGGGTGCATTGCAGCGTGTCAGGGCGTTGCAGCCAGGCGACGGTGGTCAGGTAGCGTGCGTACAGCTCGGGTTTGTCGGTGAGAATGCGCCAGGCCGCCTTGAGCTCCAGCGCGCCCAATTCTTCCTGGGGCAGCGCCTTGGCCGGCAGCTCACGCACCAGCTTGCCCGCAGGCAACGACAGGCCGGCGGGGTGTCGGTTGTCGCTGTTCTGCGCCACGATCAGTTGATTGGCGGCGTCGTACAAGCCGTTATTGACGATGTAGTCGAACTCGGCCTTGCCGACCTTGCGCTCGAAAAACACCAGGTTGCCCGACTGGTCCGTCAGCCAGCCGCCGGCGGCTTCCATGATCGAATCGGGCAGGGTCACCTGGGTGCCGCTGGACAGGTGGAAGCGGTGCTTGCGGTTGATCGCGCTTTCCGACGTGGCGGTAATGAATTTGCGCGCGCCGGTGGAGAACGCTTTCAGGTTGCCGGTGGCGGTGCAATTGGACGGCACCAGGGTTTCCACGCCCCAGCCGGTCGGTTTGGGTGCACCGGGCAGGAAAATGTCGTTGGCGTCCTTGTAGCTGGCCCACACCGGCGCGTTGCTCATCGGCTTGCCGGGCGTTTGCGGCACGCCGAACTGTGCAGCGCTGCTTTGCGTGTCTGGCTCGCCCGCCAGGGTCGGGTCGGCCGGCCAGCCGGGATTGACCGGCCAGTTCATGGCGATGAACAGTTGCCAGCCGAAACAATTGAGAAAGTCCTGCTCGGTGCCGAAATTGTTCACCGGCAGGAAGCCCCCACTTGCGGGGTCGAACACCAGTTGCTGGACGCAGGTCTGCGCGTCCGAAGCGCTGGCCGGTGGCGGCGCCACCAGTGACAGCAGGGCGCCGGCCAGTAACGAGAAAACATTCAAGCGAGCCCGACACAGCGGGCGAGGCCATCCGTACATGATCGCATTCCTTGCTCAAGGCTTTTAGGGGCGCCGCCCACGCCAGGCATGGGCGGCAGGGACCAGTCAGGCGCCTGGCACCAGCGCAAGGCCGCTTTCCCATGGGTGTTGGGCCGCGCTGGGGTTGGCGGCTTCGCTGGGGTTCAGCGCCCGCACGCTGACCAGCCCCGGCGCAGTGTTGCCGCTGACGTTGACGGTCATGACGTAGCCTTGCGTGCCGCCACTGTCGGTCTGCCCGGGAATCGCCGAGGCATCCGGCAAGAACTGCGTGACCTGGGCGCTGATCCCCGGGTTGGAAAACTGCACCCGCGCATCCGCCACAGTGGTGTTCGGGTCTGCCCCTTGCACCACCAGCACGAACTGAGCTGAGCTGCCGGGTGCAAAACTGGCCGGCAAGTCGCTGGGTGACTGGCCGTAGAACAGGTCCAATGGCAGCAGCTGCACGGGCCAGGGTTGGGCATCGGTGTTATTGGCGGCCACGCAGTCGCATTCCTTGGGCGTGGCGGTCAACGGTGCTGGCGTCACGCTCAAGGCGACATTCAATTCGTTGGCAATCACCCACACGTAGTCGATCGGCGTGCCGTTGATGGTGATGTCATTGATCGAGAACCCCGCGCTGTGCGGCACCTCGAACACCGCCTGCAAGATCTGGTCGGAGTTGTTCGGGCCGGTGCCGGCAGTGCCACGGGTGACGCGCCAGTAGCTGCTCACATCCTGGCCTTGAGGGCCTTTCCAGGTGCTGAAGGATTTCGGCTGTTGCAGGTACAGGCCGATGGGATTGGTCAACGAGATCAGGTTTTTAACCGCGGCCTGGTTGGCGGAAAAGCCGATATGCGGGTCGGAGTTGCGATAGTTCTGCCCGTATTGAGCGCAACAGATCAGGTTCTGTTGGTTGCCGCTGCTTTGGATCGGCCGCAGGATGGTGGCCGCGGCCGCCAGGTAGATCTCGGCACTCAGGGTGTTGGGCCCGGAGGTCAGGTGCATCGCGCCGCCTGAGACGCCCGGTATACGCACGGTGCCGGCGTTCCATTTGTTGACGGTGTCATAGGCGGGCCGCCCGGTGGTTTCATCGATCACCGGGTCACCGGCATTGCCGGTCGGGCCGTTGGCGGTGTAGCGCAGGTACAGGTCTTCGAGTTTCACCTGCGGGTCGACGTACGCCTGGTACAGCCCCAGCACGGCATTTGGGTCGATGTTCCACATGGTCAGGAAGTAGGCCGGGTTCTCGCTGGTGAACATGATGCTGCGCATGTTGCCGTCGGGGTCGCGGGTGATGGACCACTCGCAATACTCATCCAGCCAGCCCCGTGGACCCGAGGGCGAAAAATCGGCATAGGGGCCGTGCCAGTTGATGGACTTGCACAACACTTTGGGGATCTGCAGTTGGGTTGCCGCCGGGTCCGGGTACAGCGAATAAAGCGTGTTGTTAAGGGTGATCTGGCCGTGATCGGTCAACTGCATCACCTGGTCCAGGGTCATGGCCGTGCCGCCCAGTTGCGGAACCACGGCGGCGCCATTGTTGTAGAAAAACGTCCACAGTCGATTGGGGAAGGGCTGCCAGGTAATGGTCAGCGGTGTCTGCGTGCCGTAGCCGCTTTCCAGCGGGTTGTAGTAGCCCGAACGCGGTGCGTCATTGAGGTTCGACCAGGGGTTGCCGATGACCGACATTTGGGTCCAGCCGGTGACGTTGTTGTTCCAATTGGTTTCGAAGGTCGACAGCTGGTCCTCCAGGCCCAGCTTGTTGTAGTCCTTGGGCGCTTGTTCGGCAGGGGAGGTGAATTGGGTGAAGGGCGTGCTCATGTGCGTTCTCCAGCAGGGGTAGTGGTGGAAGTGGAGCAGCAACCGGTTCCCGGAGCGGGGCCGGCGGAGGATTGGCGTGGGTCGTCCCACACCAGTTGGGCGATAAAGCCAGGCAGTGGCGTGTACGCTTCGGGCGTCAACACCTGGCCGCTATCGGGGTGGGTCACGATCAGCGATAACTGCGCCGCGTCAGTCGGGGCAAGGTTCAGCGCCTTGACGGCGCGCGCGGCATTCAGTGCGCGGGAGACGCCCTGGGTGATGCAGCGGCCCTTGTCGTCCACCAGGCCCATGCCGATGCGGCTGAAACGCCCGACGTAATGCGGGTTGTCGGCACTCGCGTGCTGCGCCGTGGCGTCGGGTTGATTGAGAAAGACGTCGATCAGGTACGTGTCGTGGGTGCAACGCACGTGGTCGAACACCACCCAGGGCCCGCTGCCGGCCGCTTGCGCCTGGCAACAGGCCGGAGCCGTCGCTTTGGCTGCGCCGAACTGCGGGGCCACCGGGGTGCCGTAGTCGTAGCCGATGTGCCGGCTGTCCTGCGCCATGTCTCCCAGCGTGGTGTAGCGCCAGGCATCGGCGCTGGTGAAGGTCACATCGTCGGCCTGGGCCCCGGCGAAGGGCTGCAGCAGACACTGAGTGGTGTACTGCGCCGCCGGATTGGCGCGAATCCAGACTTCGAGCATGCGGTCGATATTGGCGTGATACGAGCAGAACACCGGGTCAAAGGCGGTATAGGCGTTATCGGCCATGTCGCCACCGATCCAGCCGTGATAGTTGTCGTGGGGTTGCTCGTAGAGCCCGTCGAAGTTCAGCGCACGGTTGGGGTACAGGTTGTCGGGTTGCGGCGGATTGAAGGCGGTGATGTTGGCCCAGGGATAACCCGGCACACCTTGGGGCTGGCTGAAGGTGGTGAACGCGAGCGCATCGACCACTTGCTGCTGGAAGATCCGGCTCATGCCATACAGCTGGGTCCGCTCGGCGCGAAAAGCCTCGCCCTGGGTGTAGAACAACGGGTTGCGTTGCACGTACAGGCATTCCAAGCCCGCGACGGGTGCCGTGGCGCAGACCTTTGAACAACCATCCTTGGCCGCGGCATAGCGCAGCGGGTTACGTCGCACCTCGCTGGTGTGCGGGTGCACATAGGTTTCATCAAGGAATGCCTGGGGTAAGCCGGCTTGTGGGCTGCCGTCTACACTGGCGTCTGCGGCCATCCAGTCCCAATACGGGATCGCGCAGTCGATCAACGCTTCCAGATACAGCAAGTAAGCGCGATGCCACAGGGCGAAGGCCTCTTGGTAATGCAGGCACCAGTTTGTGTGAATGTAGGCGTAACGCTGCCAGGGCGAGCCGCTGTCCGGGTCGCCGATGTGCATCAGGTCATCCAGCTTGGCGCGGTACAGGTTCAATTGCTCTGGGCTCAGGGCGCGGATGTCCTGGCGTACGCGTTTAACCGGGTGCGGCAACGCCGGAGGCGGGATGCGCTCGGCCAGGTCAAACGGCGAAATGCTGTTCAGCCGCCACCCCTGGTTGACCCATAGCCGGAAGGTTTCCAAGGCGTCGATCGGCCAGAATTGCTGCTGGTCGGTGGTCAGTGGCATGTTGCGTGAGGCGAGGTGCTGGTAGATGGTTTCCGACCAGGCCTTGACCGACGCCGGGTCTTCCAGGAATACGTCGTAGGCATTCATGCAGCCCACCCAGGTGGCCGCCACGGCGGCGCGTTGGGCGGCGGGCACCCAGTAGGGTGCGCTGAAAAGTCCTTGGATATCAGCGGTCCATGTCGGTTTCGCGACTATCATAAGATCCCTCTCATGCCGCCCTCAGGCCAGGTGTTGGCGGGGCTGCTAAGCTGAATCGATGTTAACTAGCCACTGCGCAGGATTTGTGCAAATTAGCCCGTCATTGCGACGGATTCATTGCATTTTTCAAGGATGATTTGGAACCGATGACAGACGCCATGGATTTGAAGATCCTGGGCAAGTTGCAACAGGATTGCGACCAGAGCCTGGAGTTGTTGAGTGACAGCGTGGGGCTGTCGTCCACCAGTTGTTACCGGCGGATTCGCCGCATGGAAAGCGTGGGGGTTATCAAGGCTAAAGTCGCCGTACTGGATGAGCGCAAGCTGGGGATCCATGTCACGGCGTTTTTCCTGATCAAGCTGGACAGGGACAGCAAGGATATTGACCGCAGGATGCAGCACATTCTCGCCAGTCGCCCGGAGATTCAGGATTGTTACTTGATGACCGGGGAGTTTGATTTTGTGATGGTGGCCAAGTTTCGGGATGCTACGGAGTACACGGAGTATATCTATCGGTTTCTGGAGACTTATCGGGATATTCCGATTCGCACTTATTCGTCGACGTTGGTGGTGCGCACGGTCAAGAAGTCTTATGAACTGCCTTTGCAGGGAGGGCTTGGTGGGTGAGTCCATAGCCGTTTCTGCGGTAATGGCGGCTTATGGCTCCGCTTTTACAGCGGGTCACTTTTGGAAACAAAGACCCAACAGTAGCCAAAAGGTCTTAGCCCCAGATCAAAAGCAAAAGCGTAAGGGCGCAACCCCTATCAGCCGTTACTCAAATAACAGATATGTCCCCCGCCAAGAATTGCCCCCCACCCAATCCAAAATGAAGCTTTCATGACAAAAGTTCGGTAGCTCCCGGCCCCCCCTGTCTCTCCTATGTAACGCGCTGGAGGCCGCCACAAGCTGCCTCCCCAGCCGTCAGCAAGACGCCAGGAGTGGGGCAAGTGGGAACTATGGAACGTTACTCGAAAGTAGGCATGCAGGAGCTCGATCAGCGCCTGTCGAAGATCGTTGAAGCCGCGCGCAAGAAGCCGGTTTCGGTGTACCGCTACGGTGCGCCGTGGGTGTGGATTGTCTCTCAGGACGACTGGCAGGGCGCGTTGAAGGAAGTGTCCAGCTACATCCCGGCGGGCCATTCCCTGGTGTTGCTGCGCCCGCAGATCGACGAAGTGCTCGACCAGCACCGTGAGTGGCTGGTGGCCGAATCCGCGATGTCGATCGCCCCGCACACCGTGCTGCAAGTCCTCTTGCTGCAACTGCTGTATTCGGTACCCAGCGAGCAGCAACTGCATGAACAGCTGAACTACAACCTGCTGTTTCGCTGGTTCGTCGGCCTGGACCTGAACCAAAAGGTCTGGAGCATTCATGTGCTCACCCGCGACATCGCCACGCTGCTGAATAACCCGCGTGCGGTGCAACTCATCCAGAAAATCATCGGTGACGTGTTTTGTGGCGCCTTGCTGCACATGCCGGAGTTCTCGCTGAACTTCGCGCTGTTGCACACCTGGCTGGCACGCCACGGTAACACCTCGATCACCAGCAATTGAGCAGGCCGCATGCCGGGCAATCGGTGGCGGCGCAAAAAATCATAATGTCAGGGGGCGGTGTGGAGCATCTGTTCAAATTAACGCTGGCGCTGTGTTGCGTGACGCTGGGGAGCGTGACGCAAATCGCGTTGGCCGAGGAAGAGCAAGCGGCGCGCAAGGTCGACGTCAACGAGTACTTCGTGCGCGGCAACACGGTGCTCGATGCGGCGACGATCGAGGAGGCGGTGTACCCGTTCCTCGGTCCGCAAAAGACCTTGGGCGATATCGAAGGCGCCCGCGATGCGCTGCAGAAGATCTACCAGTCACGCGGCTATCAGTCGGTGTTTGTCGAGCTGCCGGAGCAGAAGGTCGATGACGGCATCGTTTACCTGCAAGTCAGCGAAACCAAGGTGGGACGCGTGCGTGTGGTCGGCGCCAAGCACTATTCGCCGGTGGAAATCCGCGAGCAGGTGCCAGCGCTGGAAGAGGGCGCGGTGCCAGACTTTGCCACGGTGCAAACCCAGTTGGCCGGCCTCAACCGCAGTGCCGGGCGCCAGGTCACGCCGCTGGTGCGCGAAGGCCAGCGCCCCGGCACCATGGATGTGGATTTGCAGGTGGAAGACCAGAACCCTTGGCACGCCAGCATTGGCCTTAACAACGACTACAGCGCCGACACCGAAAAGCTGCGCTCGGTGGCGACCCTCGGCTACGACAATCTGTGGCAACTGGGCCACAGCATCTCGCTGACCTATTTCACCGCGCCCCAGGACAGCGCCAATGCCAAGGTCTGGTCGGGCGCCTACAGCGCGCCGCTGGATGAGCGCTGGACCTTGCAGTTCTCGGGTTACCAGTCAGACAGCAACATCGCCACCCTCGGCGGTAGCAACGTATTGGGCAAGGGCCACTCCTACGGCGTGTCGGCCATTTACAACCTGCCGGCGGCGGGAAACTGGGCCAACTCGTTTTCGTTCGGCGTGGACTTCAAGGACTTCGACGAACAGCTCAAATTCGGCGCCAGCAGCGACCAGGTGCCGCTCAAGTACGCACCGTTCACCTTTGGCTACAACGGCTTTCGCTACACCGAGCAATCACAGTTGGGCTTGGGCCTGAACCTGGTGGTGGGCACCCGCGCGTTCTTCGGCTACGGCAGCGACGCCGAAGAATTCGAGTACAAACGCTACAAGGCCAGCGCCAGTTTTGCCGTGCTCAAGGGCGACCTGAATTACACCTACACCTTCGCCAACGATTGGCAGTCAGCCACCAAAAGTGGCTTCCAACTCGCCTCGGGGCCGCTGGTCTCCAACGAGCAGTATTCCGCCGGCGGCGCCACTTCGGTGCGCGGCTACCTGGCGGCGGAACGCACCGGGGATGAGGGTTACTTGCTCTCCCAAGAGTTGCGCACGCCGTCCCTGGCCAAGTTTCTCGGCAGTTATGTGCAGGAGTGGCGCTTTTACGCATTCGCCGAAGGCGCGCGCATGCGCCTGCACGACCCGCTGCCTGAGCAAGAAGACGAATACAGCCTGGCCAGTGTCGGCCTGGGCACCCGCGCCAGTTTGAGCAAATGGTTGTCCGGCAGCCTGGATTGGGGCTACCCGCTGCTCGATGGACCGAACACCCAGAAACAGGACTCGCGACTGCACTTCAGTGTGCAGGCGACTTTCTGACTTTTTCTTCCGGAGATTTCACCCATGCAACGCCTATTCCTGAGCCTGTTGATCTGCCTGGGCTTCGCGCTCCCGGCCACCGCCCATGCCTGGTGGCAGGACGATTGGCACTACCGCAAACAGATCTCGGTAGACACCACCGCCCAAGGCGCCGCGATCAACCAGGCCTTGGGCCGAACCGCGCTGCTGGTGCGCCTGCACACGGGCAATTTCACCTTTGACGGGGTCAAGGAAGACGGTGCCGACCTGCGCTTTGTGAGTGCCGATGACAAGACCGTGTTCAACCACCAGATCGAAAGCTTCGACCCGTTGATGGGCATGGCGCTGATCTGGGTCGATGTGCCCAAGGTCGAAGGCGGCCAGCGCCAGGACCTGTGGATGTACTACGGCAATCAGAAAGCCGCGGCCACCGTCAACGGCCAACTGACGTTTGACCCGAACTACACCGCGCTCTACCACTTTGATGGGGCCACTGCCACACCGCCCCGGGACACCACGGCCTACGCCAACACCGCACTGAACGCCACGGGCGTGAGCATCGACGGCGTGATCGGCCGCGCCTTACAGTTTGGCGGCCAGCCCTTGATGTTGCCGGCCAGCCCATCCTTGCAACATGCAGCCGGTGGCGCATTCACCTTCAGTGCCTGGCTGCGCCTGGACCAGGCGAGCGGTGAGCAAGTGGTGCTGGCCCGGCGCGACGGCTCCCACAACCTGCTGCTGGGCGTGAACCAAGGCATGCCGTTTGTGGAAATCGACGGCCAGCGCGCCGTGTCGACCCAACCGCTGAACCCTGGCCAATGGCAGCACCTGGCGTTCACCGCCGAAGGTGAAAAGGTCTCGCTGTATGTGAATGGCCGCGAAACCGCGACCTTCGCTGTCGCCTTGCCAGCGTTCAATTCCCAACTGGCCATCGGTGCCGACCTGCCGGAAGCGGGCAGCACGCACCAGCCCTTCGCCGGCGCCATCGATGAGCTGCGCCTGTCCAAAGTGGCGCGCCCGGCCGCGCTCTTGCTGGCCGACGCCAGCGCCCAGGGCGCCGAGTCGAAGCTGGTGGCCTATGGCGTGGATGAAGAACAGTCCGGCTTTGGTTTCGGCAGCCTGGGCTTCCTGCTCAACGCGGTTCCCGTCGACGCCTGGGTAATCATCCTGGTGCTGGTGGGGATGATGTTCCAGTCGTGGGTCATCATGCTGCGCAAGAACCGTCAGGTCAGCCGGCTCAGCAGTGGCAACGAGATCTTCCGCGAGCATTTCGCGCAGATCGGCACCCGCCTGGAGATGTATGCCGACGACGCGCAATTGGCTGAGCGCCTGACCCATTCTTCGCTGTGGCGTCTGTACCTGGTGGCGGTCAAGGAAATCCGCACCCGCCGCGCCCAGGGTGCTGACACTTCTTCGGTCTCGGCCGCGACTATTGAAGCGATCCGCTGCTCCATGGACGGCGTGCGCACCCGCGAAAACCAGGCCCTCAGTTCCAAGCTCTCGACCCTGTCCAACGCCATCGCCGGCGGCCCGTACATCGGCCTGCTCGGGACGGTGCTGGGGATCATGGTGGTGTTCCTCGGCACCGCCATGGCCGGTGACGTGAACATCAATGCCATCGCGCCGGGTATGGCGGCGGCCTTGCTGGCCACGGCCATGGGCCTGTTTGTCGCGATCCCGGCGCTGTTTGGCTACAACCGCCTGATCACGCGTAACAAGGAAGTGAGTGCGGATATGCGCGTGTTTGTCGACGAGTTCATCACCCGCCTGGCGGAGATGCACGGCGAGAGCCAGCACAGTGAAGCCGCGCACCGCGCACCGCATCACGCACCGGTTCCGGCCTGAGGAGAGTTGCCATGGCTTCTGTAAATGCCTCCCACGACGATGACGATGATGCCGCCGTCGACAGCATCAATATCACGCCCCTGGTGGACGTGCTGATGGTGGTGCTGGTGATGTTTATCCTCACCGCCACCGCCCAGGTCTCGGGTATCCAGATTCACCTGCCCAAGGCCAGCGCCTCGGTGTCGTTGTCGGAGGCCAAGACCAAGGCGATCTCCGTGAACGACGGCGGCCAGGTGTTCCTTGACGCTTACCCGGTAACCCTCGGCGAGCTCGAAGAACGCCTGCGTATCGAGAAAGCGCTGAACCCCGATTTCCCAGTAATCGTGCGCGGCGATGCGATGGTGCAGTACCAGAAGGTGATCGAAGTGCTCGACTTGCTGCGCCGGCTGGAGCTGTCCCAGGTCGGGTTGGTCACCGGCAAACCGAGCCAGGGCTGAGCCATGACCGCACAGATCCCAATGGCGCCACTGCCCGTGAAAAAGAAGCCACCATTGCACCCGTTGAAGTGGGGCGCGAGCCTGTTGCTGGGCGCCGTGGCGGCCTGGTTTTTGTGGCAGTGGGCCAATGACATGAGTGGCGTGCGCCGCGAAGCGCCCAAGGTGCCGATGATTATCCCGTTGCCGCCGCAACCGCCACCGCCTCCAGAGAAACCCAAGGAGCCCGAGCCCCAGGTCGAAGAAAAAGTCCCGGAGCCGGTGCCCAGCCCCGAACCCGAAGACGTCAAGCCGGCAGAGGAAGCGCCGCCTTCGCCTAACGAAGACCTGGCCAACCCGATGCAGATCGATGGCGATGCACAGTCCGGCAATGACGGTTTCAACATTGGCGCCGGCAAAGGCGGCGGCATGGCCGGCAGCGGTGGTGGGTTGGGTACCGGCACGTACAAGCAGTACCTGGCCGGCACCTATCAACGGCTGATGCGCGAAGACCCGGAATTACGCAAGAAGGCTTTCTCGATACAGATAGACCTGTGGTTGGGCGTCGATGGCCAGGTCACTAAGGCGCAGGTGGCCAAGTCCAGCGGGGACGCCGAGACCGATGCCCAGATGCTTGCGCTGATACGTGCACCGCGTGCCACGCAGAAGCCGCCGGCGTCGCTGACGCTGCCCATGCGCCTGTCCCTCAAAGGCCGGCGCCCGGATTAATTGAATGCTTTTTTCAACGGTTTTTTACAGGAGTTGCGTACACATGATTTCCCCCGTGAATCGACTGACCCTGGCGGTCGGCATGGTCATCGCGACCCTGGTCGGCCAGGCGACTGCCGCCCCGGTCGCGCCCTCGGAAAACGTCACGATCAACCTGATCCGCCTGTTGGTGCAGCAAGGCGTGCTCAAGCAGGAAACCGCCAACGGCCTGATCGCCCAGGCGGAAAAAGAAGCCCAGCAGGCACGACAGGCCAATGCGGCACCGGTGGTTGCCGCAGGCCCGGTCGCAGCGCCCGGCGATGTGCGTGTGCAATATGTGCCGCAGGCGGTCAAGGATCAGATTCGTGACCAGGTCAAGGCCGAGGTCATGGCCACCGCCAAGCAGGAAAACTGGGCCCAGCCCAATACCTTCCCGGACTGGATCTCGCGTATCACCTTTGACGGCGATATCCGCCTGCGGGATGAGTCGCGCTACTTCTCAGGCAACAACAGCAACGAAATCGTCGACTACGCCAAGCTCAATGACAGCGGCCCGTACGACACCAACAAAGACACCAACACCAAGCTGCCACCGCTGCTCAACACCACCAAGGACCGCGAAAACCTTTTCCGCCTGCGCGCGCGCCTGGGCATGAAAGCGGTGCTGTCGCCGGAATGGACCGCCGGCATCCGCATCGGCACCGGCTCCGACAACAACCCGGTGTCCACCACCCAGACCTTGGGCGGCGGCTTTGGCAAGAAGGACATCTGGCTCGACCAGGGCTATCTCAGCTGGAAAGCCACCCAGGACGTCACCCTCACCGCAGGCCGGTTCGCTAACCCGTTCTATTCCACTGACATGATGTATTCGGGTGACCTGAACTTCGACGGTATTGCCGCCAATTTCAACCATGCCCTGAACAACGAGTGGGGCCTGTTCGGCACCCTTGGCGCGTTCCCGGTGGAGTACACCTCCGACTCGGCCAGCAGCAACGGCTTCGACAAAGAAGACAGCGAGACCAAGTGGCTGTTTGGCGGACAGATCGGCGCCAACTGGAAGATCAACCGCGAAAACAGCATCAAAGGCGCGATGGCGTACTACCACTTTGACGATATCGAAGGCCAACGCTCCGGCGCGTGTGAGCCGTGGGCCGGGCAGCCCGCCTGCGACAGCGACGGCTCGCGCCTGGCCTTTATGCAAAAGGGCAACAGCGTGTTCCTGCTGCGTGATATCACCCCGAACCCGGCCACGCCTGGCTTGACCCCGCAACCGCAGTTTGTCGGCCT
Organism: Pseudomonas sp. EA_15y_Pfl1_P101; assembly: GCF_963970835.1. NCBI lineage: Bacteria > Pseudomonadati > Pseudomonadota > Gammaproteobacteria > Pseudomonadales > Pseudomonadaceae > Pseudomonas > Pseudomonas sp. EA_15y_Pfl1_P101. The sequence continues at coordinate 30,092 of NZ_CAXAPA010000019.1, forward strand.
GGCGTCCAAGTTCGACGTGCTTGACCTGAACCTGGCGTGGGATGCCGAACTGCCGAGCGACTTCAAACTGCGTACCCAGGGCAACTTCATCCACAACCTGGCCTACGACAAGGGCGAGATGCTCAAGCGCAGCGAAGGCGAGATCGTCAACAACATCAACAGCAAGGGCCAGTTTGAGAGTGGCGGCAACGCCTTGATGGTGCAGATGACCCTCGGCAGCGCGCTGGAGATGCGCAAACGCGGCGACTGGAACGTGCTGGCTGGCTACAAATACATCCAGCCCGACGCCTTGCCCGACGGCTTCAACGATTCCTCGTTCCACCTGGGCGGCACCAACGCCAAGGGGTACTTCATCGGCGCCAACTACGGCATCGAAAAGAACCTCTACGCCAGTGCGCGTTGGTTGAGCGCATCAGAAGTGTATGGCGCGCCGTTTGAAGTCGATGTGATGCAACTGGAACTCAACACGCGCTTTTGATGCGCAGGGAGATGCCACATGAACACGCGAATCTGCGGGCTGCTCTTGGTGTTTGTTGCCACGGCGGCCTCGGCTGAAGGCATGGAGGAGCGCTTGCGTACGCAATTGCGCAGCACCACCCAGCAATTGCAGGCGCTGCAAAGCGAACAGGCCCAGGCCAGTGCGGCGCGCATCGCCGCTGAAACCCAGGCCAAGCAGGCCCAGGTGCAAATCAAACAACTGACCGCTGAGCTGGAGAAGACCCGTAGCGTGGCCGAGCAAATGGCCGGCCAGCAACAGAGCCTGCACAGTCAGGCGCAAGCCCAGGTCGCGGCGAGCAATGAGCAGATCGGCAAGTTCAAGAAGGCTTATGACGAACTGCTGGTGCTCGCCAAGGGTAAAGAAGCCGAGCGCGCTCGCTTGCAGGCACAGCTGAGCGAACGTGACACACACGTGCAGCAATGTTCAGTCAAGAATCAACAGATGTACGGCGTGGCCCAGCAACTGCTCGCGGCCTACGAAAAAATCGACGTGGCCGAGGTGATGAGTATTCGCCAGCCGTTCGCCAGCAGTGCGCGGGTCAAGTTCGAGGAACTGGCCCAGGGCTTTGGCGACGATTTGTACAAGAGCCGTTTCGACGCGCCCCAGGCAACTGCCAATCATTGATAGACAGATCAGAGATCACCATGAGCGAATTGATCACCAGCGTCACCACCCAGAGCCTCACCGAGCTGCTGCAGGAAGCGGGCTACCGGGTCAATCAGACCGAACAGAACGGTATCGTGCAATTGCTCAGCGCCAGCCAGGGCATCGGCTTTGCCGTGCGCTTTGGCAACCCGGCGGCAGAGCAGGGCAACTATGTGGATTTCACCTACAGCTGCGCGCTGCGTATCCAGGGCGAGTTGCCTGAAGGCCTGGCCCAGGTATGGAACGCATCGCGGCGCTTTGCGCGATTGTCGGTGCAGGGCGAATTCCTGCTGATGGAAATGGACGTGGTGGTGGCCGGCGTGGGCGCCACGCACCTGCGCAGCCAGCTGGAACTGTGGGATCGCCTGTTGCAGGAGTTTATCGTCTACCTGCGTGAATACAGCCAGCAGGCGGCGCAGTTGCAGGCCCAGGCCGACGTCGAGGCGCCCGTATTGTGAAAAAGCCAACCTTGATGGTCGGCGCGGGTGCGCTGGCCTTGCTGGTGGTGGCGGTGGGTTTGAGCGTGCGACCGGGCAGCGACCCGGTGGCGGCTCAGCAACCGGCACCGGTGCTCAACCTTGCGCCGAGTGGGCCAGCGGTGGCACGCCTGGGTAATCAGCAGATCGACCTCACGGAACTGAAAAGCGTGCTTGCCAGCCTGCCGGCCGAGTCACGCGAGCAATTGCGCGGTAACCGAGGTGCATTGGAGACCTGGATCCGTTCACGTCTGGCACAAAAGGCGGTGCTCGAACAGGCCGACGCGCAAGGCTGGCGCCAGCGCCCGGAAGTGGAACAGCAAACGCGAGCCGCCACTGAGCAAATCGTGTTTCGCGACTACATGCTCTCGGTCAGCCAGGTGCCGGCCGACTACCCCAGCGCGGCTGAATTGCAACAGGCCTACGACAGCGGCAAGTCGCAATGGATGACGCCGCCGTTGTATCGGGTGAGCCAGATTTTTCTCGCGGCGAATGACCCGCAAAGCCTCGACACAGTACGCCGCCAGGCCCAGGAACTGAGCCGCCGCGTCCAGGCGTCACCGGGTGATTTCGCCGCCCTGGCCACGCAGTTTTCCCAGGACACCGACTCCGCCACGCGAGGTGGAGACTCGGGGATGCAGCCTTTGCAGCAACTGGTGCCCGAAGTGCGCAGTGCGGTGTCGCGCCTCAAGGTCGGCGCCGTGTCGGATGTGGTGCAGAGTGCGGCAGGGTTCCATGTGCTCAAGCTCACCGGCCAGCAACCGGCGCGCACGGCGACCCTGGACGAACTGCGCGAACGCCTGACCCAGGCCCTGCGCGCCCAGCGCCAGGAGCAGATCGCCAAGGCTTACCTCGAGGGCATGCTCAACACCGCCACCCTGAGTATCGACGGTGCAGAGCTGAACAAGGTGCTGGAGTAACGCGTTTCAACCCGCATTGGATGCACAGACAGACAAGACAGGGAGTCTCCCATGGCATTTCTAGAACCGTCTGGCCTTCAGGGGCCGTCCGCTTATCGCGCACCGGGCGAGGGGCGCAGCACCTGGCTGGCCCTGGCCGGAGAGATTGACCCGGAGGTGGCGCGCTACTTTCTGGTGAGTGCGCGCTGCGGCTGTTTCATGCAGGCGGCGCGCAGTTTGAATATCAAGGCGACGCTGTTGCGCAAGCGCTTGGCGCAGTTGGAAGAACATCTGCGCCATTCGCTGTTCACCTATCAGGGCAATGGCTTGGTACTTAGCCGCGATGGTCAGCAGTTGCAGGCTCAGTTAATCGCCCTGGCCCATGAGCGGCGCCTGCCGGTCACGGAGCAACCGCTGATTCGGCTGGCGGTGGCTGAGCCGATCCTGCACGACATCCTTGGGCGCGACCTGATTGCCTTGCTGCGACGCAATGCCAGCGTGCGCCTGGAGATCATCTCCATCGACAGCCCGTTGTCGCTGCAAGCGGTGGAGGTGGACGTGGTGCTGTGGTTGTCGGACGCCGATGCCCCGGTGCCCGGCCCGAGCTTTGTCACCGAGCCGCCGCGAGCCCTGGCGCGGCTGCAATATTTGCCGCATATCGCCAAGCGTTATTCACGGCTCACGACACGGCCGGACAGTGTGGAAGACCTGGATGACTACATGCTGGTGCAGTGGCAGCCTGATGCGCAGGTTGGCGCGTTGCAGCCGTGGAACCGGGTGGTGGAGCAGCGTTTGGCGGCAGTGGTGCAAGTGCATGCTTATTCGCTGATGCTGGAGATGATTCGTTGTGGCGCCTGTATTGGGTTGCTGCCGCACTACATGAGCAGTGTTGACCGTGGGCTTGTGGCGTTGCCGGGGTTGTTGGCCGAGAGCATGCAGCGCCAGGTGTGGCTGGCAGTGAATGCGCAGGAGGGGGATGCGCAGGCGGTGCGGATGATTGTGGAGTTGATCGTCAGCACCTTCGAAGGCCGCCGTGAGTGGTTTGATTGACCAGGAATATACAACGTAGGTCCATTGTTCGTTATTGATAGTTAGATCTTATTTCGAATGGGTATAGGTGACCTGTTAGTTGTGACAGTCTGCGGCGGGTGGAGAACGGTTAGGGTTATGTTGAGACGGGTATGAATCGCCAGTCGGTATCAGTTGCGCATGCGCTATCAGTGTTTGGGAGGTTGTGATGAGTGATATAGAGAGCCGTGTAAAGATGGTTTTAAGTCAGCAGTTGGGTTTGGATATGAAAGGTATTCGAAATGAACAAGAGTTCCTTAGAGATCTTGGCGCTGACTCTTTGGACTTTCCACAGTGGGTTATCGCGCTGGAGGCGGAGTTCAGTATTGAAATTTCAGATGAGGAGGCTTATGAAATAATCAGTGTCCAGCACGCAATCGATGTGGTTAAACGTCAAATCGGTTAATTGGCTTTCTGAATCGGGGATTTGCCTCCATGGCAGGCAGCTCCCACAGTTGGGCGGTGTGAACCTGGTCCAGCGTGTGAATCCATTCCCCTGTGGGAACAGGCACAAGACGTTGCACGCCGTGGATAACTGCGCCAGTCTTATTGGCCTTCATTCGTCAGAGCGAATTGCGTGCAAGCCACCCGTTTGACCCTCATCTGCCATGCCGCCACGCCTCTGCAAAAGCGCGGGCGTTTTCCGGACGACGAGGCGGTGGCGATGGATTGGCAGGGGGCGGCACTTTCCCTCGCCGGGCGTTATAAGGAACCCCGGCGTTTGTTGTGCGGGCCGGAAATACGCGCACGGCAGACAGCCGGCTTGTTCGGCGGTGACGCAGGAGTCGAAGACGCCCTGCGTGACGCTGATTTCGGCCAGTGGAAAGGCCAGGCCATCAGCCAACTGAATGGCGATCAGTTAAACACCTGGCTCACTGACAGCGCGTGCGCACCCCATGGCGGCGAGTCAGTGGAGGACGTTTGCACGCGTGTCGCGCAGTGGATGAAATCCCTCGAAACCCAACCCGGCCATATCGTCGCCATCACCCACCCCTTCGTGATCCGCGCCGCAATGCTGTACGTCATGCAGTTTCCGCTCTCGATGTTCTACCGTATCGACGTCGAGCCGCTGTCCACCACGGAGCTGCGCTTCAATACGGTCTGGCGCCTGCGCCTGGAAACTCACGCCTAGACGCCTGAACATGGCAAAATCCACGCCCCGCACTGAGAGCTACCCATGAAACGCATCCTGATCATCGGCATTGGCGCCGGCAACCCTGACTACATCACGATGCAGGCCGTGAAGGCGCTCAACCGCACCGACGTGTTTTTCCTGATGGACAAGGGCCAGAGCAAAGACAAGTTGATCGACCTGCGTCGCGAGATCTGCGAGACCTACATCACCGAGCCTGGCTACCGCTTCGTCGAGGCCGATTGCCCCGAGCGTGTGCGCGGCGATATCGACTACACCACCGCCGTGCAGGACCTCAACCGCAACAAGCAGCAGACTTTCGAGCGCATGATCAATGAGGAAATGGCCGACGGTGAAGTGGGCGCTTTCCTGGCGTGGGGCGATCCTGCGCTGTACGACAGCACCCTCCGCATTCTGCAGGCGATTTTGGCCAGTGGTCGCTGCACCTTCGCGTTCGAAGTCATCCCCGGTATCACCAGCGTGCAGGCCCTGGCCGCCCAGCACAAGGTGCCGTTGAACCGCATCGGCAAGTCCGTTGAGATCACCACCGGGCGCCGTCTGGCGGCGGGGCAGGCGAGTGATGCCGACACCCTGGTGGTCATGCTTGACGCCGAAGATTCCTACCGCAGCGTTGCCGATCAGGATCTGGACATCTATTGGGGCGCCTACCTCGGCACGCCGGACGAGATCCTGATCAGCGGCAAGGTGAGTGAGGTGGCCGAAGAAATCCAACGGGTGCGCAAGGCCGCGCGCCTTGAAAATGGCTGGATCATGGACACTTATTTGCTACGCAAACCCTGAGGTAACGTCCCATGCTTAAACTGTTTGCCCTGGCGCTGACCCTGCTAGCCGGTGCCGCTCATGCCGACGATACGCTGCACACCGACTTGCCGTTGTCGTACCTGGAACAGACCCAGGGTGATGCGCGCAACCAGCCGCTGGTGATTTTCCTGCACGGCTTTGGCAGTAACGAGGAAGACCTGTTTGGCATCAAGGACGCGCTGCCATCCACGTGGACCTACTTGTCGGTTCGGGCGCCCATGCCGGTCGGCCCGAATGGATTTCGCTGGTTTACCAAGACGCCCGGTGACGGCGATTACGATGGTGTAACGGCCGATCTTCAGCGCAGTGCGGGGCTGATCAAGGACTTCGTCGGCAAAGCCACTGCCAAGTACCACACCCAGAGTGATCGCGTGTTCCTGATTGGTTTCAGCCAGGGCGCGATCATGTCGTATGAGCTGGCGTTGCGTGACCCGCAGCTGGTGCGAGGGATTGCGGCGTTGAGTGGCAGCGTGTTGCCGGTGCTCAAAGCTGAGCTGAAACCGGATGAGTCATTGGGCAAGCTGGCGATCTTTATCGGCCACGGCACCTTGGACCAGGCGCTGCCGTATGCCTCGGCGACCCGGGCGAATGAGGTGTTGACGGGGCTCGGGTTGAAGCCGGAGTTTCATGGGTATCCGGGGATGAACCACACTGTCAGCGAGTCGGAAGTGCAGGACTTGAAGGTTTGGCTGGAAAAAAGCCTGAGGTAAACGCGGTTAAAAAATGTGGGAGGCTTGCCTGCTCCCACATTGGTGTTGTGTTGATTGGGAGATCGGGTTACTTACCGCCTGTAATCTGCTTCACCAGCGCCGCATGCCCCTTGGCATCATCCGCCCGCGAAATCGCCTGGATCACCAGCAAATGATTTCCCGAGCCACCGAGGAATGTGGATTGCAGCGTCTTGCCACCACCCTGGGTCGCGGTGCTGTCCACTTGGCGCAGGCCCAGGCCCTTGACGTTCAGCTTCTTCTCGCTCTGCTTCTTGAAGTCAGGCAGTGCTGCGCTCTGGTCCTTGACGAATCCGGCCACGGCGCCATCGAGGAACTGCGCGTCGTTATCCCCAATGGTTACCCCGTCTGCACGCACCGTTTCGGCGACGATCACCACACTTTTCGTGGTCTGGTTGGCGTACATCGTGCCTTGGGTGTCGGCGGTTCCATCATCCGCCTTGCCAGCCGGCAAGGTGTCGGCGGTATAGGCCCTGGGCAGCTTGAAGGTGAACTTCCCGCCCAGGGTGGAGATGGTCTGTGTGGTCGGCTTGGCGGCGGCGAAGACACTGCCGGCAGAAAGCGCGAGGACCAGCAGGGCGACGGTCTTGGTGAAAGTGGCCATGAAGCGCTCCAGGGATGAACGAAATTGCGGCATATTCTGTCAGAATTTTCGCAAGATCGTTCACCGATAGCCTCACGCCTTATCGGACTCTTCCTCAAGTCGATCCATCTCAAACAGGCGCGCCAATTCCGCCCGCGCTTCCTGGGCCGTTTGCATCACCTTGGCAGCGTCGTCGTACACCGCGTGTTGCGCGGCCAGCACTTGCAGGTCGTGGTTCTTGAAGCGTGTGATGCGCGCATCGGCCTGAGCCTGGCTCAAGCCCAGGCCGACCAGGGTGCGACGGCTCATTTCCAGGCTGGAGTAGAACGTCTCACGAATCGGTGAGGCGTCCAGGTCCACCAGGCGGTGTACGTGCTGGCGGTTACGCGCACGGGCGATGATCTTCATGTGCGGGTAGAGGTTGCGCACCTGTTCGGCAGTCTTGATGTTGATCTCCGGGTCATCCATGGCGATCACAAAGAATTCCGCCTGGTCGACCTTGGCCGCATGCAGGATCTCCGGGCGTTGCGGGTCACCGTAGAACACCGGCATGCCACCGAAGCTGCGGGTCAGTTCGATGGTCTCTACCGAGGTGTCCAGGGCGATAAACGAGATATTCTGCGCGCGCAGGATCCGCGCGACGATCTGGCCCATGCGGCCCATGCCGGCAATGACCACGCGCGGTGCGTCGCTTTCAATGGCGCTGTATTCCTCGGGCACTTCCACCGGCTTGACCTTGGGCTTGAACAGCTTCGGGCACACCAGCAACAGCAGCGGCGTTACGGCCATGGAGAGGGTGATGGTCAGCACCAGCACATCATAGAGATGAGGTTCGAACAGGCCTTGGTCGCGACCGATCTTGAACACGACAAAAGCAAATTCACCCCCGGCCGCCAGCACCACGCCCAGGCGCAGGGCGCTTTCGCGGTTGAGGTCGCCCACCAGCCGGCCGACGGCGTACAGCAGCGGCAGTTTCAAGCCGATCAGCAGCAACGTCAGCCCGATCACCACCCATGGCGAGCTGAGTAGCAGGCTGAGGTTTGCGCCCATGCCCACGCTGATGAAGAACAGGCCCAGCAGCAGGCCCTTGAACGGTTCGATCTGGGATTCCAGTTCGTGGCGGTACTCCGAATCCGCCAGCAGCAAACCAGCGAGAAAGGCGCCCAGGGCCATGGACACGCCCACCAGTTCCATCAACCAGGCTGTACCGATCACCACCAGCAACGCCGTCGCGGTGGACACTTCGCGCAGGCCGGTCTTGGCGACGATGCGAAACACCGGCCGCAGCAGGTAGCGACCGCCGATGATTACCACGGCGATGCTGCCGAGGATCTGCAAGACATGCTGCAGGCCCTGGGCTTCCGTGGTGGGGTGATCGCTGCCGGCCAGCAGCGGCACCATGGCGATCAGCGGGATCGCAGCGATGTCCTGGAACAACAGAATGGCAAACGCCAGGCGACCGTGTGGTTGGTTCAGCTCCTTGCGCTCGGCAAGGCTTTGCAGACCGAACGCGGTGGACGAGAGCGCCAGGCCCAGGCCGAGTACGATGGCGCTGTTCCACGACTGGCCAAACAGCCACAAGGCCACCACGCCCATCACCAGACCGGTGAGCATCACCTGGGCCAGGCCAACGCCAAACACCGCCTTGCGCATCACCCATAAACGCTTGGGTGACAGTTCCAGCCCGATAATGAACAGCAGCAACACCACGCCCAGTTCAGAGAATTGCGCGACGCTTTGCGGGTTGCCGATCAGGCCGAGCACCGACGGGCCAATGATCACGCCGGCAAACAGATAGCCCAGCACCGCGCCCAGTTGCAGGCGTTTGGCCAGGGGCACGGTCAGCACGGCGGCGAGCAGGAACACCACGGCTGCTTGTAACAGGTTGCCTTCATGGGGCATTGCGAACTCCAGGATCTTTAAAGCCAATCAATAGACGGTTATTAGAGCGCTTTTTACATGTCGAAAATTGTGTTTTTGCAGCGCATGCAACGGCATTGAGCCTCACCCTTTGTTACTATCGCCATCCCTTTTCACCAGGAGTCACCGCCCCATGCAGCACCAGTGGGATGAAATGCACCGCACCCGCAAACCCACGTTCGTACTGTGTGGCGAGCCTCAGGGCGATGTGCTCAATCTCTACGTTCACGGTTATTCGGCGTTCTTCAATCGGCAACAATTGGGCAGCTTCCAGGCGCAGTTGGCGGGTATCGAAGGCTCGACCAACCTGATGCTGTTCTGGCCGGCAGGGCATTTCCTGGAAAACCTGTTTGCTCCCTTCAAGGATGTACTGGGCGCGATGCTCAGCGGCGTCAACCTGGGCGCGGCGACTGTGGGGGTGGGCAAGGCGATTGCTTATTTCCTCGATCACTACAAAAGCGTCGAGGCCCGGGTGGACGAAGTCGCCAGGAGCCTGTTGCCTGAACTCGCCAGCTACTTGCACGGTGAATCCCTTGAAATACGGCGTATCAACCTGATCGGCCATTCCCTGGGCGCGCGCATTCTGGTCAAGAGCCTGTTGGCCAGCCCTGAAACTGCCCGCGAACTGCCATTGGACAACCTGTTGTTGATGGGCGGCGCGATCTGCACGTCGAGCCCGTGGGGTGAAGTCTCGGCACCCCTCAAGGGGCGCGTAATCAACTGCCACTCCAGCAAAGACTGGGCCCTGGCGATGAAACCGGATACCGAACGTTGCATCGGCCGCCATGCGATCCCAGTGACGCCAGCGCTCAAGGCCAAGGTTACCAATGTGCACCTGGCGACTTTCGACCACGCCGCCTATTGGCCGCAGTTGCGGACGGTAGTGCAGTACACCGACCTGTTGCACGAGCGACGCGGCATGATCCGTTCCGATCAACGCAGCACTGAGGTACGTTTTGCCGAAGAGGACGCAGAACTGTTCCCTGCGTTGGTGCAGGCGCGGCCGGAAGAATTGAAGTTCCTTGCTGAATTGATGGCGCAAAAGCGCAGCGCTTCAATCGACGCCACCGTGCGCGAGCCACTCAAATTGGCCGTCGAGTTGCAACGCATGGGCGGCGATACCTTTATGAACCTGGCCCGCGGCCATGGCGTGAGTTACCGCCAGGTCGCCGAAGATGTGGTGCAGCGGTTGGGGGTCAAGTTTGACGGACCTCTCGATACCGTCGAATTGGCAGACTTGGAAGCCCAGGTTGCGGAAAAACTCATCGAACAATACAAAGACAAACTCAGTAACGCTGACCGGCAGGTGTTCGACGCGGAGCTCAAGGCGGCCGCGCAAAAGGAGCAGGGGCTGTTCAGCCGTTTCGATGTTGGCCGATCAGCCACCACGGCGTTGAGTGGTACGGCGTTGGCCGGGCTGACCGGGTTTATCCTGCGCCGTGGTGCAGCCACGGCGATTCCGGTGGTGGGCCAGGCTGTGGCAGCGGCGATGCTGCTGGTGAGCGGGGTCCGCGCGCTTTCCGGCCCTGCGTATTCGATCACCACCCTGGCGGTGCTGGTGATTGGTTTGATCCGCCAGCGCATGGAGCGTGAAGCAATGAGCCAGGAGGTGGACCTGGTGGTGCACGTTGTCGAAGCGTTCGATTTGCCGCGGGAAACGGTGATGCGCACGGTTGCGTCTGACTGATAAGCTGCGCCTCTATCGAGTGTGTTTGCCTGGGATACCGCGTGAAATTCAGCCTGCCAAAAATCGCTACCGCCCCGTTTTGCCCGCCGGAAGTGGCCGGCTCCGTCGCCGTTGATCCCAAGGCTTCGTTCTTCAAGCGCGTGATGATGTTCGCCGGCCCAGGCCTGCTGATCTCTATCGGCTACATGGACCCAGGCAACTGGGCCACAGCCATCGAGGCCGGCTCGCGTTACGGTTACAACCTGCTCTTCGTCGTGCTGCTGGCCAGCCTGGCAGGGATGGCGGTGCAATGCCTGTGCTCGCGCTTGGGCATCGCCACCGGCAAGGACCTCGCGCAACTGTGCCGTGAACGCTATAGCAAGCGATCCGCCCGCACCCAGTGGGTGTTAGCAGAAATCTCCATCATCGCCACCGACCTGGCCGAAGTGCTGGGCTGCGCCTTGGCGTTTCACCTGCTGCTTGGCGTGTCGCTGACCACCGGCATTGTGATCACCGCTTTTGACACATTGTTGATCCTGGCCCTGCAAAACCGGGGTTTCCGCCGCTTGGAAGCGATCATGCTGGCGTTGGTGGCGACCATTGGCGTGTGTTTCTTTATTGAACTGGTACTGATCAAGCCTTACTGGCCGGACGTGTTCAGTGGTTTTACGCCTTCACTGTCGGCCATCAGCGATGCCGCGCCGTTGTACCTGGCTATTGGTATTCTCGGTGCCACGGTGATGCCGCATAACCTTTACCTGCATAGCTCCATCGTGCAAACCCGCATGATCGGCAAGGACCTCGCCAGCAAACAGGATGCGGTCAAGCTGGCACGCATCGACACCATCGGTTCGCTGGCCCTGGCCCTGCTGGTCAACGCTGCGATCCTGGTACTCGCCGCTGCCGCCTTCCACAAGACCGGCCACACCGACGTAGTCGAGATCCAGGACGCCTACCACCTGCTTGACCCGCTGGTCGGTGGCGCGTTTGCCAGCATCCTGTTTGGTGTGGCCCTGCTGGCTTCCGGTCAAAGCTCTACGTTTACCGGCACCATTGCCGGGCAGGTGATCATGGAGGGCTACCTCAATCTGCGCATTCCTTGCTGGCAGCGGCGCCTCATCACTCGTGGGCTGGCGCTGATCCCGGCGTTTCTCGGGGTAGGGCTGATGGGCGACGATGCCATCGGCAAGCTATTGATCCTCAGCCAAGTGGTACTCAGCCTGCAACTGCCGTTTGCGCTGTATCCGCTGATTCGCATGACCGGCGATAAGCAACTGATGGGGCCGTTCGTGAATCGGCTGCCGACACGGTTGCTGGCGTGGTTCCTGTTTGCGGTGATCAGTGGGGCGAATGCGTGGTTGATTGCGCAGTGGGTGTTTTGATTGGCGCTGTGCAGCCATTGCGAGTTTCTACACCAGGATCGCCAAGGACGTGTATTGGGCGACCTGCGGGTCGGCCGTCAATAACGTCATCGGTTCGCTCACGGCCGTCGCAACGATGAGCCGATCAAAGGGGGCCTTGTGATCGTGCTCGAGGTCCTTCACCGCACTGGCATGTTCTGAAGTGATGGGCAGTTCGACGAACCCGCTTTCCTGGCAGTACCAACGGATTTCCTCCAGATCGACAGTGAGTTTCCCTAACCCGACCTTGACTGCCATCTCCCAGAATGTTGCAGCGCTGATGTAAATATCTGCAGCATCCTCAATCAGCTTTTTGGCTTTGCCGCTCAGAGCGCGATTTTTTGTTGTATATGACGTCCATGGCAGTTCTCCAAAAAGATGTCAGCGAAGTCTGCCGCAGCGCGTCGAGCAGAGAAATGCTGGCCCGAAAAATCAGAACGGACCTACTTTTTCCAGTAAGAAAACTTTCTGCGTAGGTACGCTCCTCACGCGCTGTAGCGCTCACCGATCCCAATATGGCACTGCCCCAAAACACTCCACGAAGTAATCAATCACTGTGCGCACCTTCAGTGAAATGCGCCGGCTCCCTGGCCATACTGCCGCGATCTGCTGCGGTTCCAAGGTGGTAGCCACTTCGTATTCCGTGAGCACCGCCTGCAAGGTGCCGGCACGCAGGCCTTCGCCGATCAACCAGGAAGGAAACACCACCAGCCCGAGGCCTTGTTCGGCAGCGTGGGTCAGGGTATCGGCGTGGTTGCCGGTGATCGGGCCCTTGACGCTATAAGGCGTCCAGTCGCCCTGGCCCCGGCGGAAGAACCAGCGTTGTTGTCCGGTGATGCCTTTGTAGGCCAGGCACTGGTGGTTGATCAGTTCGTCGGGATGTTGGGGCGTTCCGTGCCTGGCCAGGTAGGCCGGGCTTGCGGCGATGCGAAAGCGTTGGGGCGCGAAGATGCGCGCCTGCATGCTGGAGTCGTTGAGCACACCAATGCGGAACAGCAGGTCAGTGCCGTCTTGCAGCGGGTCGACGAACGTATCGGTTTGCTGGATATCCAGTTGCAGTTTCGGATAGCGCCGGCATAACTCGCCCAGCCACGGTGACAGGTGACGCTGGCCGAATACCATGGGCGCATTGATGCGCACCAGGCCGCTGGGTTCGCTTTCCTGCTCTTGCAGGGCTTGGCTTGCAGCTTCCAGCTGCTCCAGCACCAGGCGTGCATGCCGTCCGAGCAGTCGTCCGGCTTCGGTAGGGCTGACCGCCCGGGTGTGGCGGTACAGCAACTGCTGCCCCAACGCCTGTTCCATCAGCTGTATTTGCCGGGAAATAGACGAAGGCGCCAGGCCCTCACGCCGCGCCACTTCGGAAAAGCTGCCGAGGTCCAGTACCGCGACGAAGAGGCGCAGCGCCTTGAAACTCAGTTCATTCAAACCGTGCATCCTGCCTCCAGGTTGTGCGTTTTGCGCAAAGGTGTTGTTGGTATGCTCCCATTTATCGCACAGGACGGCCACTGGATAATGCGCGCCATGTTTCCCTTCTGAAGCGCAGGTGATGTATGCAGGCACGTTCTATCGAGGGTGTGGCGCAGGCCACGCCGAAAAAAAACCTTCTACGGTTGCTGTTGTTGCCCCTGGTGATCCTGGCGGGCATGGGCCTGTCGGTAGAGGCAGGTTTGCTCGGTCCACTGGGTGTGCAGGTGGGGCATTTGTGGGCAACGTTGAGCATCTTTGGTGTGGGTTCGGCGATTCTGTTTTTGCTGCTGCTATTCAGTGGCCCGCAAAAGGGGCCGGCGCTGACCGACTTGCCACGCTGGCAGTTGATCGGAGGCTTCCTGGGGCCTATGTACGTCGTCGTACTCACCCTGGCTACGCCGCACATTGGTATCGCCATGACCATGATCGCGATTCTGTCCGGGCAAGTGGCCAAGAGTGTGCTAATCGACCATTTCGGCTGGTTCGGCACAGCGCGCAAACGCGTCAATGGCGAGCGCTGGATAGCGCTGGCGTTGATTGTGGCGGCACTTGTTCTGATTGCGCGAGGGTAAGACGATGAACCTGATTTTGTTATTGGTGCTAGTGATTGCCGCTGGAGCGGTGTTGAGTGTGCAGGCTGCCATCAACGGGCGCCTTGGCCAGGCGGTGGGCGTGTTGCGCAGTAGCTTGCTGACCTTTGCAGTGGGGGCCCTGACGACCGCGCTGTTGATTTTCTTCTTCGAGCCGGCCCAGGCCTTGAGCTTGCTGGACGTGCCGAAATGGCAATTGACCGGCGCGTTGTTCGGCGTGGTGTACATGATGGTGATGGTCGGCGCAGTGCCCATCGTCGGAACGGCCGTCGCGACGGTGGCGGTGATCCTTGGGCAATTGGGCATGGGTATGCTCATCGATAACTTCGGCTGGCTGGGCAACCCGGCCATCGAGTTATCGGGCAACCGGATTGTGGCGATGGCGTGCCTGGCGCTGGCCCTGGTGTTCATGTACCGCAGCAATACCCGCACCGACTGATGGTTTGAACCATCGCCGGCGACTGGCAGTCACTGCTTAAGGTGCTGGCAGTCGCCACACCGCGACGACCATGAAAAAGGAGTCTGACCATGCCAGATAAGACCTGTGCCTGCCCGCACTGCAAGTGCGTATTGGGCGTTGACGCGGTAATGAAAGACGGTAAGGGCTATTGCTGCCAGGGATGTGCCGAGCACCATGCGCACGGTGAACCGTGTGCGTCTGCTACGGGCTGTGAGTGCGCCAAATCGACGCATGGCTGAGCACCGTTACACTGTGGGAGCAGGCAAGCCCGCTCCCACAGTGATCTGCTTTGTTGCTGCTAGTGGGTTTCCAGTTCAAGCCTGAGGCTATGGTCGGACAGGCGCTGCCTACCTTTGACCACGCCGCTTGTACGTCGCCCCTCCAACGCAAAAACCACCGTCTGCGCGGAGTGCAAGTCAGCCGGCAGCGGCTGGAATACTTTCAGCACCGCCCAGCCAGGCTGCTGCTGCAGGCTCACTTGGCACTCGACATGCTTGGCCATCGGCCCGAATAAGGTGTCCTGGGTGTAGTCAATGCGCGCTTTGCCACGAACCTGTACAGGTAAAACCATGGTTAGCCCTCCTTGATCAAGCCTGGGCGCGCGCGTCCGAGCGCCGCCATTGCACATGAGTGATGCCGTACTTCTCGGCCTGCTCCTGGCTGGTCTTCTTGACGTGCTCGCGCGCGAAACGGCCGATACGGCCGATGCCTGCGTCACAACTCGCCCAGTGCCAGGCCTCCAGGATATCGAGCTTTTCCAGGCGGATGATGAAGGACTTGGGTTCACCGTGCAGGATGTAGTCGATCACAAACAATTTTGCATTATTCATTGGCTTATTAACCCTCCATGTATAACCCAGTGATCTCTGCTGGCCGAAAAAATTCATTCGGATTGTCGAGCGGTGGTCATTACCATGGTGGCTCACCCTTGATAGATGTGCACCCCCATGGCCCTGGCCGCGCCTCCCGACCTCAGTGATCACGCCGTCCCCGTGCAGCCCCTGGCGCGTACCTATCCGCGTGGGTTGTATGTTGAACCCCATCGCCACGATTGGGGCCAATTGCTCTACGCCATGGGCCGGCAGATGATGGGCGCTTGGTTGTCTTGATCTGTTTTTTCACTTCGATGAATATCGGCTATGAAAGCACTGCAATTTTCCGCCACCGGCGACCTCGCCGCCCTCCGCTTCGTCGACGTTGCCACCCCGGTGCCGGCTGCCAGTGAGGTGTTGGTACAGATCAAGGCCGCGGGCCTCAACCCCAGTGACGTCAAAAATGTGCTTGGTCGCTTCCCCTACACCACGCTGCCGCGCATTCCCGGCCGCGACTTCGCCGGTGTTGTGGTGCAAGGCCCGCAGGAACTGCTCGGCCAGGAAGTCTGGGGCACCGGCCGCGACCTCGGTTTTTTTGCTGACGGTTCACACGCTCAATACCTCACCGTGTCGGCCAAGGGCGTGGCGCAAAAGCCTGGTCATTTGAGCTTCGCCCAGGCTGCCAGCCTTGGCGTGCCGTACACCACCGCCTGGGACGCTCTGGAGCGCAGCGGTGTGACCAAGGGCACGCGCTTGCTGGTCATCGGCGCCAATGGCGCCGTGGGCAGCGCGACCCTGGCCCTGGCGAACGTTCGTGGCGCCCAGGTACTGGCCGCTGTGCGTCGGCCGGAGCAGGCCGACGTGTTGCAGACGCAGGGCTTTGAGGCGATTGCCCTGGGTAAACCGGAGGAATTGGTTGCACAGGTCAATGCGGTGTTCAAGGGGGGCGCCGATGTGATCTTCGACACCACCGGTTTCTGGCTACCGGCAGCCGTGGCAGGCCTGGCACCGTTCGGTCGCATCGCGATCATCGCGGCACCGGTGGACGGCCATGTACAACTGCCGGCCCTGGCCCTGTATCGCAAGGGCGGCTCAGTGGTGGGGATCAATTCGTTGCTCTACAACTGCGAGCAGTGCGCGGTGATGCTGAGGCAGTTCGGGCGCTTTTTTGATGAAGGCTTGCTGCCACTGCCCACCGGCCTGCGTGAAGTGGCGCTGGCTGATGGGTTGCAGTGCTATGAGACCGTGAATCAAGGCAGTGCGGACAAAATCATCTTCCTGCCCTGACACGGTTTGATCTTCACTAGGCTTCGGGAACACCTTTTTCCCAGGCTGACCAGTTCTTGAGGATCGCCTGTACCAGCGGGCTGCCTGTGCGATACAGGTTCTCCAGCGCCGGCACGAACCCGCCCTGATCCGCGTATTTGAGCAGGTTGTCGACTTCGCTGTAGCCAGGATAGGGGCGGTCGAAGTCCGAACCTGCACGCACAACCGCCAAGCGCTGGATATCCACCAAGCCCTCACGGCTTGCACGCAGCAGCGCTTCATAGGTGGAGTTGTCTTCCTGCTGGGTGGTGCAGTACTCGCCTTTGTTGTCCGTCAGCAACTGGGTCCAGACTTCCGCGCGTTCGCTCAGGCGCGTGCCGGAAAACCACGTGTTGCCCGCCAAGGTGTCGCAGCGGGTGACCTGTGGTGGCTGGTTGGCCGGGGCGGCAGGGTAGTGTTTGCGCCAGGCGCTGGACGCCTTGCTTTCGGTCAGTTCAACTTTTTGCGACAAGGCATATGCCTTGGCCTGCAACTTGGGGTTCAGCTCGAACACTTCGGTCTTATAGTCCAGCGGTGGTTTCTCGTTGGGGCCCTTGGTGTTGATGCCAATGTAGCCGGTCGGCCAATCCTTGGGCGCATCCCGCGAATCCAGCTCCCACTGGGTGCCGAACTCCACCAGGTAGTGTGCCCAGGCGGTGGTGCCGATGGTGCCATGCTTGGGGCTGATGCCGGCGATCCCGGCGATCAGGAAGTAGCTCTGGCGCAGGTCGAACTTGGGTGACAAGGCCAGGGCCAGCGTGGACGCGGCGGCATTGGTCTGACCCATGCCGGTGACCAGCAGGCACACGTCCTGGGTGTTGCAGCGGATCACCGGGTATTCGGCGGAGAGCCCCGGTACGCGCACTTCCTGCTTGAGTTCCAGGCGATCGATCCAGGTTTGTGCCTCGGGGGCGAACATGGTGATCAGCATCACTTTGGGTTTGATCGGCGTCGGCGTGTCAGCCATTGCCACGTGAGGCAGTACGGCCAGGCCCGCGGCGATTGAAAAGCGAGTCAGCGTATTCATCTAATGCTCCTTTATCAGAATTGGTAGCCGACGCCGGCGTAATAGCCCCAGCCGTCGGAGCGGGCGCGGAAGTTGCCCTCGCCGAAATTCAACTCACTGCCGTCTTCCCAGTTGCCGCCGTTGTGAAAGTAGCGGCCGACCAAGGTGAAACGCAGGTGGGTGAACGAATACAGCAGCACGTTGGTGGCCACCAGGGAATTGGCGGTGCGCGCCGGGTTGTCCTTGTGCAGGTCTGAGCCGAAATCGTAGTTGGTGAAGCCGATATAGGTCAGTGAAGCACCGTTGTCGAACTTGCTGATGGGCACGATGTACTTCATTTGCGCGCGGTAACCGTCCCATGAGTATTCATTGCTGGCACCGTAGTTTTCCCACTGGTAACGCCCGTAGAAGTTGGCCGACAGGTTCACTCGCGAGTGGGTGTCGATGTCAGTGCCCAGGCCGCTGTACAGTGTGTTGGCGCGGTTTTCCTTGCGGCTGCCGTGATCGTAGATCCAGTCAAACGCCACGTACCATTCCTTGAACGGCCCGATGGCCAGGCTGCGGCCTGCCAGGTAGTCGATGGAAATACGCGGTTCGTGCTCCATGAATACCGGCGAGCCGTGGTCCCACACGCCCTTGTCATTGCTGTTACCGATGGTGAGGATCTTCGGCACATCGATGTATCCGTACAGCTCGAATGGCCCTTTGCGGCCGAAATACTCGTATTCCAGGTAGACATCATCCTGTGGCTTGGGGCCGAAGCTGATGTCTTTGCTGCCGATCAATGTCAGGTCCTGGTTGAACCAGTCCGACAGGTACGGGCTATTTTTTGCCGGGCTGGCTTCAGGGATCTTGGTTTTTGGGCTAAGGGTTTCGCCCTGTGCTGAGTCATCCATGGGTTTTTCCTGCGCCAAAATGGGCACGCTGAGTACTCCCGTAACGGCGGCCAGTAGCAAGGAAACACCAAAGGGAGCAGGACGCCTTGAGGTGGGTTGCATTGAAAATCCCTATTCATACGCGGTTTGAACCCGATTCCTCGGGCGAGGAAGAACTTGGCTGGCAAGTTCGTTCCGCAAACGTTTGCACAGGCTGTACCAACTTTGCTCAATCAATTGATCAGCCTGAAAAAAAACGGGATTAGTCAACCTTTTGGTCAGAATTGACGGGGTGTCATTTTTTCGATTCGGTTAAACAAATGCATCGCGGTTTCCCTTCGATATTCACTCGGCGTCTGGTCCATCTCGATACGAAAGTGCCGGTTGAAGTTGGACAGGTTGGCGTAGCCCACTTCAAAACAGATGTCCGCCACCGACATATCGCTTTGCAGCAACAAGCGGCAGGCGCGCTGCACGCGAAATTTGCGCATCAGGTCGATAAAACCATGGCCGGTGTTGCGCTTGAAGAAGCGCGAAAAGCCCGGTTCGCTCATTTCCAGCTGCTGCGCGATCACCGAAAGACGCACATCGCCGGTCAGCTCGCGCATCAGATAGTCGAATGCCTTGTTGATGCGTTCGGCGCTGCGGGCGTCCAGGGTAGGCGCGTAGCAGGGGCTGGCCAGCGCCTTGACCTGCGGCGTCGGGGCGTTCTTCAGGCTGTCGAGCAGTTGCAGGAATAGGACCAACCGTTGCAGGCCATGGGCGCGCCCGATGTCTTCCATTAGACGCGCGGCCTGTAGCGCCGTCTCGCCAGTGAATTCGAGCCCGCGTCGGGCGTGCTCGAACAACGGCTGCAAGTCGCCGAGTTCAGGCAGGGTCTTGCGCTGGGCGAGGAGGGCGGCGCCGTCGAATTGCAGCACCACATCGCGGCCGGTCAGGTACTCACCAGGGGCCAGTTCGCCGATCCAGTCGTGGGGCAGGTCGGGGCCGATCAAGGCGACGTGCCCAGCACCGAACGCACCGATGTAGTCGCCGGCGACCAGTTTGCCGCTGCCTTGGCGAATCAGGTGGATTTCAAACTCGGGGTGGTGGTTCCAGCGCGCCAAATCATAGGGGTAGTCGTGTTCGAACCAACGGAAGCAGTGGTCCGGTTCGGGCAGGATCACTTCCAGCTCGGCGGGGCGGTGCTCGAACAGCTTGGCGCGGCTGACAGGCATGGGAGGCTTCTTATGATTCTTGGAATCGATACAAAATACGCGCCTCGGCCGTGGGAGCGCTACTCCCGGTTTCGCTTGGCACTGATACTTTTTTAACTTCGAGCCAAAGGTTAAAAAAGTACCAGTCGAGCATTCGTCAAGCGTTTGTGGGGGCCTGGAGGAGCTGCTGTAATCGGCCCTCAACAACAAAAACAACAGGTAGAAACCGCTATGTTCAAGCTCCCGCAAGCGTTGTTCCTGCTTTCAGGCCTGGCGCTGGCCATGCCCAGCTATGCCGCCGACACCGTCACCATCGCTACGGTCAACAACAGCGACATGATCCGCATGCAGCGCCTGTCCAAGGTATTCGAAGCACAGCATCCGGATATCAAGCTCAACTGGGTCGTGCTGGAGGAGAATGTGCTGCGCCAGCGCCTCACCACCGATATCGCCACCCAGGGCGGGCAGTTCGACGTGCTCACCATCGGTACCTACGAAACTCCATTGTGGGGCGCCAAGCACTGGCTGGAACCGCTGACCCAACTGCCGGCCGACTACGACGCCGATGATATCTTCCCCTCGGTGCGCCAGGGCCTGTCGGTCAACAACACCCTCTACGCCTTGCCGTTCTACGGCGAAAGCACGGTGACCTACTACCGCACCGATTTGTTCCAGCAAGCCGGCCTGAGTATGCCCACGCACCCGACCTGGAGTCAGCTCGGCGAGTTCGCCGCCAAGCTCACCGCCAAGGACAAAGGCCAATACGGCATGTGCCTGCGTGGCAAGGCCGGCTGGGGCGAGAACATCGCCTTGCTGAGCACCATGGCCAATGCCTTTGGCGCACGCTGGTTCGACGAGCAATGGAAGCCCGAGCTGACCAGCCCCGAGTGGACAGCGGCCGCCAACTTCTACGTCAACACCCTCAAGCAATACGGCCCGCCGGGCGTCTCCAGCAACGGTTTCAACGAGACCCTGGCGCTGTTCAACAGTGGCAAATGTGCGATCTGGGTCGATGCCAGCGTGGCCGGTTCCTTCACCACGGATAACACTCAAAGTAAGGTCGCCGACAGCGTAGGTTTCGCCGCCGCGCCTACCGAAGTCACGGATAAAGGCTCCTCGTGGCTCTACGCCTGGTCCCTGGCCATTCCGGCCACCTCAACGCACAAGGACGCCGCAAAGGCCTTTATCACGTGGGCCACCTCCAAGGACTACATCCAACTCGTCGCTGACAAAGAAGGCATCACCAACGTACCGCCAGGCACCCGCCAGTCCACCTACAGCGAGGCGTATTTGAAAGCCGCACCGTTTGCCCAAGTGACGTTGGAGATGATGAAACACGCTGACCCCGCGCATCCGTCGGCGAAACCGGTGCCCTATGTGGGCATCCAGTACGTGACCATTCCCGAGTTCCAGGCCATCGGCACCTCGGTCGGCAAGTTGTTCTCGGCGGCGCTGACCGGCGGTATGTCGGTTGACCAGGCCTTGCTTCAAGCGCAGTCCACTGCCGAGCGCGAGATGAAACGCGCCGGCTATCCGAAGTGATTTCTACAGGACATTTTCATGAAACGTCTCGAAGGTAAAAG
Source organism: Pseudomonas sp. EA_15y_Pfl1_P101 (assembly GCF_963970835.1). Taxonomy (NCBI): domain Bacteria; kingdom Pseudomonadati; phylum Pseudomonadota; class Gammaproteobacteria; order Pseudomonadales; family Pseudomonadaceae; genus Pseudomonas; species Pseudomonas sp. EA_15y_Pfl1_P101. The sequence continues at coordinate 51,224 of NZ_CAXAPA010000019.1, forward strand.
CGCGCTGATCACCGGATCGGCGCGCGGAATCGGCCGCGCGTTTGCCCAGGCCTACATCGCTGAAGGTGCGACGGTCGCCATCGCCGACATCAACCTGCAACAGGCCCAGGTCACGGCCGCCGAGTTGGGCCCACAGGCGTACGCGGTAGAGATGGATGTCACCGACCAAGCCTCCATCGACGATGCAATTGCTGCCGTGGTGGCCGAGGCCGGCAAGCTGGATATTCTGGTCAATAACGCAGCGCTGTTCGATTTGGCGCCCATCGTCGACATCACCCGCGAGAGCTTCGAACGGCTGTTCTCGATCAACGTCGCCGGCACACTCTTCACCCTACAGGCCGCCGCGCGGCAGATGATCAGCCAGGGCCACGGCGGCAAGATCATCAACATGGCCAGCCAGGCCGGGCGGCGGGGCGAGTCGCTGGTGGCGATCTACTGCGCGACCAAGGCAGCGGTGATCAGCCTGACGCAATCGGCAGGGTTGAACCTGATCAAGCAAGGGATCAACGTCAACGCCATTGCACCGGGTGTGGTGGAGGGTGAGCATTGGGACGGGGTGGATGCGCTCTTCGCCAAGCATGAAGGGCTGGCGCCAGGCGAGAAAAAGAAGCGGGTAGGGGATGAGGTGCCGTTTGGGCGGATGGGCACGCCGGAGGATTTGACGGGAATGGCGGTTTTCCTCGCCTCCAAAGATGCTGACTATGTTGTGGCGCAAACCTACAACGTGGATGGCGGCAACTGGATGAGCTAAAGCCTGTTCAGACAAAAGGAGATCCAATGTGGGAGCGGCTTGCCTGCGATAGCGATGGGTCAGGCAATAAGTTTATAGCTGACAGAGCGTCATCGCAGGCAAGCCAGCTCCTACCGTTGAATCTCATTGTTCTGAAAACAGGTGCTACTCGGCAAAGCTGCGATCAAAGAAGTAGATCTCCCCAGGCTTCAAAACCTCCACCGTCGCCTGGGGCCTGCCGCCTTCGCCATTCTTCTTGCGCCCCGTCTCGCGTAAATACCGTGCCTCAGTCAGCTTCAACAAACGCTGGCGAATACTGGTCTTCAACACCGGCCGCGCGAGCACCAGGGAAAAGATCGTGGTCGCTTCGGGCGCGCTGAATTCATCGCCCAGGAACATCAACGGCAAGCTGCTGTACAGCGACTTGGAGAACAAGCGTTCCTGCACGGCGGCCACGATGCTGTTGTGATCGAACGGCAGCTTGATGCTCCCGTCCGCAACCGCCGCCAGCGAAAACCAGCCCTGATGCTCACCCAGCGTCACTTCATCCGTGGCAATCGCCAGGTAGTACGTGGACGACGACCAGCACCGCGGATCACGAAACGCATCCCCCACCGTGCCCACTTGCTCGCTCCAGGCCAGGTCCAGGCCGACCTTGTCGCTTGCACGCAAACGCTCCACCGCATCCTGGAGGCTCAGATCTTGCACGCCGCCATTCACCACTACGCCGGGTAACGCCCAATGCCCTGCGAACGGTTCGGCTTCGCGCTTGTTCAGCAGCAGCTGCAATTGCCCGCAGGTGCGGCAGTAAAACAGCACACACAGGTCGACGGTATGGAGGTAGGCGCTAAGTGTCATGTGACGTCCTTCTAAACAGCGGTGGGCACAGTCTAACGAATCGAACAGATATGTCATGTACTGGCTCCAGGATAGATAAATAAATGTTTCTTGCAATGAAAGTACATGACGTGTACTTTTGTTTTCAGACCACAGGAGAGCTGCCATGACACTCGCGAAAACTGCCATTGCTTCATTCGACGTCGACGCCCAGAAGAGCTTTACGCCGCTGTGCCCCGCTGAGTTACCAGTGGCCGGGGGCGACCAGATCGGTGCCGAGCTGAACTTCATGGCAAGCCTCGCCGGCCACCGTGTCGGCAGCAAGGACGCCCACACCCCGCACGCGCCCTGGGTGGTCACCCAGCACAGCGAGATGCTGCGGCCCACCGGCCTGGCCCATGCCGATGTGACCTGGGTGAGCCACTGCGTTCCCGGCACCGAAGGTTTCACCTTGGTCGACGAACTGCCCACCCCGTATGACTACGATTACTTCATCTGGAAAGGCGTCGAACCCGACCTGCACCCCTACGGCGCCTGCTACCACGACCTGCACGACAAGCTGTCCACCGGCGTGATCGAGTACCTGAACGCCAGAGGCGTCAGGCGTGTGATCGTCGGCGGCCTGGCCCTGGACTACTGCGTCAAGACCACCGCGTTGCAACTGCTCAAGGCCGGCCTGGAAGTGGTCCTGCACCTGCCGGCGTGCCGGGGTATTACCGAGGAGGGCGGCGTACAGGCCGTCAGTGAGTTGCTCAAGGCCGGTGCCGTCATCAGCAGCACCCGCGAAGAACTGGCAGCACAGGCCGCGCGTTAAGGAGACACACCATGGAAAGTGCATACGACTATGAATCCCCGGTGATCCAGGGTTTGCTCGACACTGACTACTACACCTTCACGATGATGCAGGCGGTGTTGCACCAGCACCCCAACGTTGATGTGGAATACAACTTCATCGTGCGAGCCAAGGAAAAGCTCGGCCACTTGATCCCGCAACTGCGCGACGAGCTGGAGAAGCTCGCGGGCCTGCAGATGCGTGAGGGCGAATTGCGCTTCTTGTTCAACCCGCGTTTTCGTGAGTACCTCACGCCGGATTACGAGCGCTTTCTCGGCCTGTTCCGCTTCAACCTGCGTTATATCCACGTCAGTGAGGTCGACGGCCAACTCAACATCCGCGTGGTCGGCCCGATGCTGCATTGCATCATGTTCGAGCAACCGGTACTGGCGCTGGTCAGCGAGCTGCGCAACCGCGATAAATACCCCGACGTGACCCTGGAAGACATCACCCGCAAGCTCTACCAGAAGTTCGACTGGCTGGAGAAAAACCTCAGCCGCGACGAGCTGGCCGACTTGCGCGTCTCCGATTTTTCCACCCGCCGGCGCCTGTCGTTCAAAGCCCAGCGCGAAGTGGTCGACATCATGCGCCGCGACTTCCCCGGCCAGTTCGTCGGCACCAGCAATGCGCACCTGGCCTACGAATTCGACCTGCCGCTGCTCGGCACCATGGCCCACCAGTGGATGATGGTGCACCAACAGCTGGGCCGGCTGCGCGAAAGCCAGAACGCCGGCCTGGAAAACTGGGTGCGTGAATACCGCGGCCGCTTGGGTATTGCCTTGACCGACACCATCAGCACCGACTTTTTCCTCAAGGATTTTGACCTGTACTTCGCCAAACTGTATGACGGGCTGCGCCAGGACTCCGGTGACCCCATTGTCTGGGCCGACAAAGTCCTGGCCCGCTACAAGCAACTGGGCATCGACCCGATGACCAAGGACCTGATGTTTTCCGATGGCCTGAACTTCGAAAAATGCCTGCCGATATTGCGCCACGTGCGCGGCAAGGCCAAGTTCGGTTTCGGCATGGGCACCCGCCTGGCGTGCGATGTGGAAGGCGTCGAACCGCTGAGCATCGTGATGAAACTGGTGCGGGTGCACGGTGAACCGGTGGTGAAGTTCTCGGATGACCCGATCAAGAACGTCTGCGAAGACGCCTCGTTTTTGCAGTACGCGGCAAAGGTGTTCAATGTCGGTAGCGTGGAGGTGTGACATGCAAAATCGTATCGCGCAGGAACTGAACATCAATCGGCAACTGGTCAAGGGCGGTGAAACCAAGGAAATTCAACGGCGCATCGGCTTCATCAAGACCACCTTGCGCAGCGCCGGCTGCACGGCCCTGGTGCTGGGCATCAGCGGCGGCGTTGATTCGCTGACGGCTGGCCGTCTGTGCCAATTGGCCGTCGAACAACTGCGCGCCGAGGGTTACGCCGCGCGCTTTATCGCCATGCGCCTGCCCTATAAAACCCAGGCCGATGAAAGCGACGCCAAGGCTTCCCTGGATTTCATCACCCCGGACCATATCGACACGCTGAACATCGCCGCCAGTGTTGACGGCCTGATGGCCAGCCTGACCGCTACCGACGCCAGCGCCAGCGCCAGCCATGTTGACTTCATCAAGGGCAACGTCAAGGCGCGCACGCGGATGATCGCGCAATACGCCGTGGCCAATTTGCACAATGGGCTGGTGGTCGGTACGGACCATGGCGCGGAAGCACTGATGGGTTTTTTCACCAAATTCGGCGACGGCGCCTGCGACCTGGCACCGCTGTCGGGCCTGACCAAAACCCAGGTGCGTCTGCTGGCCAGCGCACTGGGCGCGCCTGATAACCTGGTGCACAAGCATCCGACGGCCGACCTGGAGGAACTGGCGCCGGGTAAGCCGGATGAGCACGCGTACGGTTGCTCTTACGCAGAGATCGATGCGTACCTCATGGGCGAACCCGTGAGTGAGCGGGTGAGGGCAATCGTAGAAGGGGCGTACAGCAAGACGGCGCACAAACGCTCGCTGCCTATCACTCCTGCGTGATCCTTCCCCAGCCGTCCACGGGAACCGTTTTTCCGCTCATGGCCACAGATGGAATGTTGATCCAGCGCGCAGTCGATTTGGGTTGGCTGTTATCGATTCCAGTATCTGAGGTCTTGCTATGTCCTATGTAAATCTTCGTCAGGAAACCCCTTATTGCGGTGATTTCAACGCTCGTTGCGAGCAACCCAAGGCAGCTTCTGATAGGGCTGGTTGGCGTGTACCCAACTCAGTGGTTGCTCGGGATTTCGCTGATAACTTTGAATACTTCCAGAGTTCTGACAGCGGGTTTGTGACACAGCAATCCCTTCTGCACGCGGCTAATCGCCCACTGAACGGAGATCCGTTTCATGACCGGATGACGTTTTTGGCAAGGGAGATTCTCCAGCGGACTGAATTGAACGGCATGCTTGACGGAATCAACCACGGCGGTTCATCAGATGGATTGATCAGCCAGAGCGACGCGGACCAGATCGTTGCTTACGTCGATCAGATGGAAGCACCTCCCGTGCGGGAATTCCCAGGGCGGTACAGCGGCGTTATCCAGCGCCAGCGCCTGGAAAACCAATATGCACCTCAGGCCGATTGACAACAGCCCTCCATGTCTGCGCCGAAAAACCAATGGGACGGCTCGATGTCACTGTCGGGGGAGCGTCCTTATGCGAACGACAGCAAGCAAGAGCTTCTCAACAAGATACTGGCTCGTTTCAGTTCATTTGAAGATCCGAACTCCCCCGGTTTGATCACTGACAAATCACTCAATGCGGTTTCCAGCGGTTATCACTTGGATGGTCGGCCCGCCACGGGGGCCGAGATGGCGTTGGCCAATGAGCTGCTTGAGCGTGGTGAGGTGTTTAAGGAACTCGATCAAAGCGGCATGGGCGTCTTCGATGGGGCGTTCTCCAGGGATGACCTGGCTTACTCGTCGGACAAGTACCGGAATATGGATAACCACGACCTGATTCAGGGCATAAAGGATAACTTCAGGCAGTTTACTGCCGGCGCAGACGATCAATACGTCAGCGTCAATGAACTGAAGGAGGCGGCCGGTCTAACGCCATCGAGTCGTCCGTTCAGCCCCGAAGCACGGCAACTTGCAACTGAGCTGCTCAACCGTCCCGGGCTTTTGCGCGAGCTGGATATTGGCATTAACAGCCAGGGAGGAGCGGGCTACGAGGACAAACGTTTCGATATGGCTAACATCGACGAGATACTCAAAAATGGGCACGCGCCAGTTGGATGAGTGTTTCAACGCGCCTGCAAGAATAATTGTGTCCGGCCCGCAACGTGATACCTGCGTTCGGGCCGGGGCCGTTTCACGCCCGCCCCTGCAGATGAAATGCGAGTAGCACTGCCTGCCAGGTGATTGAACCCGAAAGCACAGGAAGATGGGATCCACTTGCGGTATAACCTTCGCACGCTTTAGTCATCCGAGGCCCCGTTTTTCATGCAAAGCCCTTTGCAACGTCCGCTTTGGCAGATCTACCTGATCTTTCTGGCACCGATGGTGCTGTCCAACTTCCTGCAAAGTTTTTCCGGCACCCTCAATGGCATCTACGTCGGTCAAATGCTCGGCACGCAGGCGCTGGCAGCGGTGTCGGGGATGTTTCCCATCGTGTTCTTCTTTATCGCCCTGGTGATTGGCCTGGGGGCGGGTGCCTCGGTGTTGATCGGCCAGGCCTGGGGCGCCCAGGAAACAGGGATGGTCAAGGCGATTACCGGCGCCACCCTGACCCTGGGGGCGCTGGTGGGAATGATCGCCGCGGTGCTGGGCAGCCTGTTTGCACGCCCGGCCTTGCAGGCGTTGGGCACGCCGATTGATGTGCTCGACGATGCGGTCGGATATGCCCAGAAAATGATGCTGATCATGCCGTTGCTGCTGGTGTTCATTCTCTACACCCAATTGCTGCGTGGCGTCAGCGATACGATTTCGCCGCTGCTGGCACTGATGGTCTCGACCTTGGTCGGCCTGCTGCTGACCCCGGCGCTGATTCGCGGCTGGATCGGCTTGCCGCCGATGGGTATCCAGAGCGCGGTGTATGCCGGACTGGTAGGCAACGCCCTGGCAATGCTGTTTTTGATCTTGCGCCTGCGCCATAAAAACCATGTGATGGCGCCGGATCGCGAACTGCTCGCGGCCTTGCGCCTGGACCGCGTGATTTTAGGAAAGGTCCTGCGCATAGGCCTGCCTACCGGCTTACAGATGGTGGTGCTGTCGCTGTCAGAATTGGTCATTCTCGCCCTGGTTAACGGCCATGGCTCCCAGGCCACGGCGGCGTATGGCGCGGTGACACAAATCGTCAACTATGTGCAGTTTCCGGCACTGTCGATTGCCATCACCGCGTCGATCCTCGGTGCGCAGGCCATTGGCGCCGGGCGCCTGGAACGCATCGGGCCGATCCTGCGCACGGGCTTGTTGATCAACACCTGCCTCACCGGCGGCCTGATTGTGCTGGGTTATGTGCTGTCCCACTGGTTACTCGGCCTGTTCATCACCGACGACGCGGCACGGATCAACGCCGAACACCTGCTGCACATCATGTTGTGGAGCATCCTGGTGTTCGGCTTCCAGGCTGTGATCGGCGGGATCATGCGCGCCAGTGGCGTGGTGCTGATGCCGGTCGCGATCTCGATCTTCTGCGTGCTCTGCGTCGAGTTGCCGATCGCTTACCTGTTCAATGCCCACTTCGGCCTGGAAGGGGTGTGGATGGCGTTTCCGGTGACTTACCTGGCAATGCTGGCATTGCAGGCCGCGTATTACCGGTTGGTCTGGCGGCATAAGCAGATCAAGCGGCTGGTGTGAGGTACAGGCCGCGCAGCAACAACTCCAGGCCCTGCAAGCCCTGCTCCAGTCGCTCGCCGGGGTGTTCATCGCGGGCGATCCATAGGGCGGTGTTGACCAGGCTGCCATTGATCAATTGCGCCAGCGCGGCGCTCGGGGCCTGGTGGATGAGACCGGCCTGCATCAGGGTCTCCAGCCGTTGGCGCAATGATTCAACACACTGTTGCTGAGAGCCGGTATCACCCAATACGGCTGGCGCATCCTGCAACACAATGCGCTGTATTTCATCCTCCTGAGCCATGCGCAAGTAGGCGCGGCAGCGTTCGCAAAAACCACTCCATGGATCTGCGGCCTCATCCGAAATGCGCTGCAAGCTGGCGTCCATCTCGCTGTCGAGTTGGGCAACCACAGCAGCCAATAGCCCTTTTTTGTCACCAAAGTGGTGGTACAACGCACCGCGGGTCAGGCCAGCACGGGCGGTGAAATCATCCATCGATGTGTTGGCATAACCTTGTAAGGCGAAGGCCTGGCGCGCGCTGGCGATCAGCCGGGCGCGGGTGTCTTCGATCATTTCAGCACGGGCTCGGCTCATGGTAGGACTCACAATGGGCAAGTGAAAGATTGACATACGCTGCGTATGTTACGCATGATTTGACACATACGCACCGTATGTATTTTGCCTTGAGCCTTGCAGATAGCAAGTTCCAGGGCAATCAGGAAGAGGTCAAGCAGGATGGCAAACCCTTACGCCGAGTTGTTCCAGGTCCCTGGCGCCCGAGCTTTTGTGCTGGCGGGTATGCTGGCGCGCATGCCGATATCGATGACAGGCATTGGCTTGATCACCATGCTCTCTCAGGTACACGGCGGATATGGTCTGGCGGGCTCGGTGGCGGCGGTATTTGCCTTGGCCACGGCATTTTGCGCGCCGCAGGTGTCGAGGCTGGTGGACCGCCATAGCCAAGGGCGAGTACTGCCGATTGCCGCGCTGATCGGCGGCGGGGCGCTGCTGTTGTTGCTGCTGTGCACCCGCTTGCAGGCGCCGAACTGGATGCTGTTCCTGTTTGCCGCCTTGGCCGGGTGCATGCCAAACATGTCGGCCATGGTGCGGGCGCGGTGGACCGAGTTGTACCGCGGCCAGCCCAAGCTGCAAACCGCGTTCGCCCTGGAGTCGGTGCTGGATGAGGTGTGCTTCATCGTCGGCCCGCCGATTTCGGTGGGCCTGAGCGTGGTGCTGTTCCCGGAAGCAGGTCCGTTGGTGGCGGCGCTGTTACTGGCGGTGGGCGTCACGACCTTTGTGTTGCAACGCGAGACAGAACCCCCTGTGCATGAGCATCAGGACCATCACGGCCGTTGGCTGATCGCTTCTCCCTCCGTGTTGATCCTGATGATCCTGCTGCTGGCCATGGGCGTGATCGTTGGCGTGGTGGATGTGGTCAGCGTCGCCTTTGCCCAGCATCAGGGCCAGCCGGCGGCGGCGAGCATTGTGCTGTCGGTGTACGCCATTGGCTCGTGCCTGGCAGGGCTGGCGTTTGGCACCCTTAAACTCAAGGCGCCGTTGCCCCGGCAGTTCCTGTTCTGTGGCGTGGCTACGGCGTTGACCACCTTGCCATTGTTGCTGGTGACCAACATTCCTGGGCTTGCGGTGGCGATCTTTATTTCCGGGCTGTTCTTCGCGCCGACCCTGATCGTGGCCATGGCTCTGGTAGAGCAGATCGTGCCCGTCAGTCGCCTGACCGAAGGCATGACCTGGCTGATCACCGGCCTCAGCATTGGCGTGGCCATCGGCGCCGCCAGTTCCGGTTGGATGATCGACCACTTTGGCGCCACCAGCGGGTTCTGGGTCGCATGGGTGGCGGGGGCGGTGGTACTGGGTTGCGCGGTGTTGGGGTGTCGGCGATTGGGGTAATTAGCCAATCGCCGGGCAATCATCTGCACTGTGGTGCTGCAAAAATTCATTCAGTGCCTGGCGTGTCAGGTCATTGAGCGTCACTTTCTTGCGAGTCGCCGCTAGGGCCGCCGCCAAGTGCAGGTCATGGCCGACCCGGACATTAAAGGAGCCTTTGCAAGGCTTCTCCGGTGTATGCCCAAGGGTCTGGCAGGTGGTGAGATAGTCGTCCACCGCCTCACGAAATGCGGCGTCCAACTCGGCGACGGTCTTGCCTTCGTAGCTCACCAACGCCTTGATGAACAGAATCTTGCCGAACAGGCAGTTATCTTCGAGGCTGGCTTCAATAGAGCCGATGTAGCCTTTGTGTTTCAGTTGGTTGTTCACTGAATCAGTTCTCCTGATTTCAATTGCTCGATGATCTGGCGCCGAATGTAGTGTTTCAGTCGTTGCCAGGGTGAGGCTTGTGCAAGGTGATCATTGCACTGGGGTCACCGATGTCGAATTTGACGCGGCTTCCAGCCCCTTCAATCTGTGTGTAGCCGAGCCGACGCAGCAGCGTGACGCGTTCGGGCCAGGTAAATGCCAGGTGCTCGTTGAGCAGTTTGGCCAGCAGCTTTTCATTTTTGGACACGGCGTTCCCTGCGTGTAACTAAATGTAGTTGCAAAAAGTGGTGTCCGTCAATGCTAGCTCGGGTTTGTGTGGTCTTCCTGAGATTGATGTAACCCCTGATGACACCTCGCGCCACGCCTTCCATCCCCCGCTAATTTTTCCCTCTCCGGTTCGTTTTATAGGGACGACGTGCCTTTGTGCTTCCTGCCTATTGCTCCGGACTCCAAGAAATGAATGCTGAAGACTCCTTGAAACTTGCTCGCCGGTTTATCGGGTTGCCCCTGGAAAAGCGCCAATTGTTCCTGCAGGCCTTGCAGAAAGAAGGCGTGGATTTTTCCCGGTTTCCGATTCCGGCAGGGGTGGAAGTGGAGGATCGCGAGGCGCTGTCCTACGCGCAGCAGCGCATGTGGTTTCTGTGGCAATTGGATCCTGCCGGTGGCGCCTACAACCTGCCTGGTGCGGTGCGTCTGACGGGTGCGTTGAGCCTGGGCGCACTGGAGCAGGCATTCGCCAGCCTGGTCGCGCGCCACGAAACATTGCGCACGGTGTTCCAGCGCCAGGCCGATGAGCGCCTGTTGCAGGTGGCGGCGCAAACGTCGTTAAGCGTCGAGCAGCTCGATCTGAGCAACCTGGCCCCCGCCGAGCGCGAACAGGCCGTCAACGAAGCGGCGACCCGTCAATCGCTGCTGCCGTTCGACCTGGAAAACGGCCCGTTGCTGCGCGTGCAATTGCTCAAGCTCGATGCGCAGGAACACGTATTGCTGTTGACCCTGCACCACATCGTTTCTGACGGCTGGTCGATGAACGTGCTGATCGATGAATTCATCCGCTGCTACGACGCCCATGAGCGTAATGAAACCCCGCAATTGCCGGCCTTGCCGATCCAGTACAGCGACTACGCCCTGTGGCAACGCCGCTGGCTGGAGGCCGGCGAACAGGCTCGCCAACTGGACTACTGGCAGGCGCGCCTGGGCGATGAGCATCCTGTGCTGGAACTGCCCGCGGACCGCCCACGCCCGGCCATGCCGAGCTACCAAGGCACGCGCTATAACTTCGCAATCGACCCGCAGTTGGCCACACAACTGCGCACTTGCGCGCAAAAACACAATGTCACCCTGTTCATGCTGTTGCTCGGCGCTTTTAACGTACTGCTGCATCGCTACACCGGGCAGGGCGATATCCGCGTTGGCGTGCCCATTGCCAACCGCAACCGCACTGAAGTCGAAGGGTTGATCGGCTTTTTCGTCAACACCCAGGTGCTGCGCACCGAACTGACCGGGCAAACCCGTATTGCCGAGCTGCTGCAAAGCATCAAGGAGCATGCCCTGGACGCCCAGGCCCATCAGGAGTTGCCGTTCGAGCGCCTGGTGGAAGCCCTCAAGGTCGAGCGCAGCCTGAGCCATACGCCGCTGTTCCAGGTGATGTACAACCACCAGCCGGTGGTGGCCGATATTGCCAGCGTCAGCACCGCTTCGGGTCTGGAGCTGGCAGTGGTGGAGTGGCAAGGCCGCACCACCCAGTTCGACCTGACCCTCGACACCTATGAGAAATCCGGCACCCTGCACGCCGCAATGACCTACGCCACCGACCTGTTCGACGCGCCGACCATCGAACGCATGGCCGGGCACTGGATCAGTCTGTTGCAAGCCATGGTGGCCGACGGTGAGCAGCGCATCGGTGAGTTGCCGATGCTGGCTTCGGATGAACGGCACGTGCGGGTCAACGTGTGGAACCAGACCGCCGAGGCATACCCGACCGAGCGCGGCATTCATCAACTGATCGAAGACCAGGCGCACGCCACACCCGATGCACCCGCGCTGGTGTTCGGTGCGACCACGCTGACCTACGCCCAGCTCGATACCCGCGCCAACCAATGGGCTCACGCCTTGCACGAGAAGGGGGTAGGCCCTGATGCGCTGGTGGGGATCTGCGTCGAGCGCTCGATCGAAATGGTGGTCGGCCTGCTCGCCATTCTCAAGGCCGGCGGCGCCTACGTCCCGCTGGACCCGGAATACCCCCGGGAACGCCTGGCCTACATGATCGAGGACAGCGGCATCCAGTTGCTGCTCAGTCAGCGCGACCTGTTGCCGTTGCTGCCAATCGAGGGCATCCAGGTGATTGCGCTGGACCAGCCTGCCGACTGGCTCGACGGTTACAGTCGCCAGTCGCCAAGCGTCGCTCTGCATGCGCTGAACCTGGCCTACGTGATCTACACCTCCGGCTCCACCGGCAAGCCCAAGGGCGCCGGCAACAGCCATCGAGCACTGGTCAACAGGCTGTGCTGGATGCAGCAGGCCTATGGCTTGGACGCCAGCGATGCGGTGCTGCAGAAAACCCCGTTCAGTTTCGACGTGTCGGTGTGGGAGTTCTTCTGGCCGTTGATGACCGGCGCGCGGCTGGTCGTCGCCGCGCCCGGTGAACACCGTGAGCCAGCGCGCCTGATCGAGACCATCGCGCAGCACCGCATCACCACCTTGCACTTCGTGCCATCGATGCTCCAGGCGTTTATCCATGAGCCGGGGGTGCAAGCCTGCAACAGCCTGCGACGCATCGTGTGCAGCGGTGAAGCCTTGCCGCTGGATGCGCAGTTGCAAGTGTTCGCCAAATTGCCCCAGGCCGGGTTGTTCAATCTCTACGGCCCGACCGAAGCGGCCATCGACGTTACCCACTGGACCTGCATCGACGAAGGCGCCGACAGCGTGCCTATCGGCCGGCCCATCGCCAACCTCGGCACCTATGTGCTCGACGCCCAGCTCAACCCTGTTCCCACTGGCGTCAGCGGCGAGCTGTACTTGGGCGGCACTGGCCTGGCGCGCAGTTACCATCGACGGCCGGCGCTCACCGCCGAGCGTTTTGTGCCGAGCCCCTTCGGTGAAGGCGCACGCCTTTACCGCACCGGCGACCGCGTGCGCCAGCGGGCCGACGGGGTAATCGAATACCTTGGCCGCCTCGATCACCAGGTCAAGTTGCGCGGCCTGCGGATCGAGCTGGGTGAAATCGAGGCGCGCCTTATGCAGCACCCATCGGTGCGTGAAGCCGTGGTGCTGGTGCAGGGCGCCAAGCAGTTGGTGGCCTATCTGGTGTTGGAAGGCGCAGCGCCGCGCGACCTCAAGGCCTGGTTGCTCAGCAGCCTGCCGGAATACATGGTGCCCACCCACATGGTGCCCCTGGACAAGTTGCCGGTGACTGCCAACGGCAAGCTTGACCGCAAAGCTTTGCCATTGCCGGACGCCACCCCACAGCAGGCCTATGTCGCGCCGGAAAATGAGCTGCAAAAAGCCTTGGCGGCGATCTGGAGTGATGTGCTCGGCACGCCGCAGATCGGCCTGGAAGACAACTTCTTCGAGCTGGGCGGCGATTCGATCATCTCCATCCAGGTAGTCAGCCGTGCGCGCCAGGCGGGTATTCGCCTCAGCCCGCGAGACCTGTTCCAGTACCAGAGCGTGCGCAGCCTGGCGCGGGTGGCCACCTTTGAGCAGGCGCCGGTCATCGACCAGGGGCCGGTCACCGGCGAGGTACTCCTCACACCCGTGCAACACAGCTTTTTCGAGCAGGCGATCCCGGCACGCCAGCACTGGAACCAGTCGTTGCTGCTGACCTCGCGAGAAGTGCTGGACCCCGTGCGCCTTGACGCCGCCTTGACCCGCCTGATCAATCACCACGACGCCCTGCGCCTGCGGTTTGTGCAGCAGGCAGACGGTTGGCGGCAAGCTCATGCCGAGCCGGTTACGAGCGCGTCACTGTGGCAGTCACAGGTCTCTGACGAGGCGCAGTTGGCCGCACTGTGCGATGAAGCTCAACGCAGTCTCGATCTTGGACAGGGCCCGCTGTTGCGCGCCGTCCTGGCAACGATGACCGACGGCACCCAGCGTCTGCTGCTGGTGGTGCATCACCTGGCAGTGGACGGCGTGTCGTGGCGCATCCTGCTCGAAGACCTGCAGCAGGCCTATCGCAACGCCGCGCTGCCGGCCAAGACCAGCGCCTACCAGCAGTGGGCGCAGCAGTTGCAGGCCCATGCGCAGACACTGGACGAGCAACTGCCGTACTGGCAGGCACAGACCGCGAGCGCCGATCTGCTCTGCGACAACCCTCAGGGCGGCCTGCAAAACCGCCTGGGCACCACACTCGAAATCCGCCTCAGCGCCGAACACACCCGCCAACTCCTGCAAGACGCCCCGGCGGCCTATCGCACCCAGGTCAACGACCTGCTGCTGACCGCCCTGGCACGCGTCATCAGCCGCTGGAGCGAGCAGCCTGCCGCGCTGATCCAGTTGGAAGGCCATGGTCGTGAAGACCTGTTCGACACGCTCGACCTGAGCCGCACCGTGGGTTGGTTCACCAGCCTGTTCCCGGTGCGCCTGCAGGCCGAGGGTGAGTTGTCGGCGGCGATCAAGTCGGTGAAGGAGCAACTGCGGGCCGTGCCGCACAAAGGTATCGGCTATGGCCTGCTGCGCTACCTCGGCGCACCCGCGGCGCGTGACGCTTTGTCGAATCAGGCGGCGCCGCGCATCACCTTCAACTACCTGGGTCAGTTCGACCGCCAGTTCAACGAGGCGGCGCTGTTCGTTCCGGCTGACCAGGGCAGCGGTCAGGCCCAGGACCCTGAGGCACCGCTGGCCAACTGGTTGACGGTGGAAGGGCAGGTGTACGGCGGTGAATTGGCCCTGCGGTGGGGGTTTAGTCGTGAGATGTTCGAGGTGGCGACTGTTCAGCGCCTGGCGGATGATTACGCGGCTGAACTCCAGGCCCTGATCGAACACTGCTGCACCACGCCCACGGGGCAGGTCACACCCTCGGACTTCCCGCTGGCGCGCCTGACCCAATTGCAACTCGACGGCTTGCCTATCGCGGAACCAGCCATTGCCGATGTCTACCCGTTGTCGCCCATGCAGCAGGGCATGTTGTTCCACACCTTGTACGAGCCCGAGGCAGAGGCTTATATCAACCAGTTGCGCCTGGATATCGAAGGCCTCGACCTGCTGGCGTTCGGCCGTGCCTGGCAAGCCGCGCTGGACCGTCATGACATCCTGCGCAGCAGCTTCCACTGGCTTGGCCTGGACAGTGCCCATCAAGTGATCCAGCGCCAGGTGGATGTGCAGTTGCACGTGATCGAAGACGTCGCCGCCGACGTTGACGCGCTTGCTGTCGCAGAGCGCGAGAAGGGTTTTGCGCTGAATGCGGCGCCGTTGTTTCGCTTGATGCTGGTGCGCGGTGCCGGCCGTGCCTGGCACCTGATCTTCACCAGCCACCACATCCTCATGGACGGTTGGAGTAACGCCCAGTTGCTCGGCGAAGTGATCGCCCATTACGCCGGGCATAACGTGCCGGCACCGCAAGGGCAGTTCCGCGATTACCTGGGCTGGTTGCAACAGCAAGCGTCGGGCGAGGCATTCTGGAAAGCCAGTCTGGCGCCGTTGCAGGCACCGACTTTGCTGGCGCAAGCCCTGCGTGTGCCGGCCGACGGCAAGGGCATGTCAGACCATCATGTGGTGCTGGACAGCGACTTTACCCGCGCCCTCGGCGAGTTTGCCCGCCATCAGAAAGTCACCCTCAACACGCTGCTGCAAGGGGCCTGGAGCCTGTTGCTGCAACGCTACACCGGCCAGGCGTGCGTGGCGTTCGGTGCTACCGTCGCCGGCCGCTCGGCGCCGTTGCCGGGGCTCGAACAGCAACTGGGCCTGTTCATCAATACGCTGCCCATTGTCAGCGCCGCCGCGCCGACCCAGGCGGTGGCCGACTGGCTGAGCGAGCTGCAAGCCCTCAACCTGAGCCTGCGCGACCACGAACATGTGCCGCTCTATGACATCCAGGGTTGGGCGGGCCAGCAGGGGGCGCTGTTCGACAGCTTGTTGGTGTTCGAGAACTTCCCGGTGGCGGACGTCTTGAAGCAGGGCGCGCCTGCCGGTCTGACGTTCGGTCGTCTGCATAACCATGAGCAGACCCATTATCCGCTGACTTTGGGCATTGAGCTGGGCAGTTGCCTGCGCCTGGAGTTCGGCTATGACCAGGCGCGCTTCAGCGCTCGGCAGGTCGCTCAATTAAGCCGCAACCTGCGTCACCTGCTGGTGCAGATGCTGGCTGATGCTCAGGCGCCCGTCGGCAGCCTGCGTCTGCTCGACCCAGCTGCACGGCGCGACATCCTTGCCCTGAGCCAGTCGCCTAGCGCGGCCCAGCGTCATCTGCGCGTGCACGAACGCATTGCTGCCCAGGCCGACGTCACACCCGACGCGCTGGCAGTGCAGGCGAGCGATACACGCCTGAGCTACGCCCAACTCAATGATCGCGCCAACCGTCTTGCCCATCGCCTGCTGGAACTGGGCGTTGGCCCAGGCCGGCGCGTCGGCCTGGCCGCACGACGTGGTCCACAGTTGATCGTCAGCCTGCTGGCGGTGCTCAAGAGCGGCGCCGCCTACGTGCCGCTGGACCCGAACTATCCTGGCGAACGCCTTGCCTACATGCTGACTGACAGCCGGCTCGACCTGCTGCTCAGCGAGACCGGGCTGCTGGCCGGCCTACCGTTGCCCCAAGGGCTGGTGCGCGAGGAGTTCACCGCGTCCGGCGAAGAACTGGCACGCTACCCGTCCACCAATCCCGCCAACCACGCCGCAGCCGCCGACCTGGCGTATGTGATCTACACCTCGGGCTCCACCGGGCTGCCCAAGGGCGTGGCCATCGACCATGCTGCCCTTGGCCAGTTCTGCGACAGCGCCGAGGTCTACAGCAGCTTGAGCGCGGCAGACCGCGTGCTGCAATTCGCCACGTTCAGCTTCGACGGCTTTGTCGAGCAATGTTACCCGCCGCTGTGCGTGGGCGCGGCGTTGATCATGCGTGGTGATGAGCTGTGGGACGCTGGGCAGTTGGCTCGAGAGATCGTGCAGCAGGGCGTAACCCTCGCGGACCTGCCGGCCGCCTACTGGTATTTGCTCGCCAAGGAGTGCTCCCTCGACCCGCGCCCCCTGGGCAACCTGCGCCAAGTGCACGTGGGCGGCGAGGCGATGTCAGTGGAAGGGCTGCGCGCCTGGTACGCGGCCGGTCTGGGCGACGTGCGCCTGGTCAACACCTACGGGCCCACCGAAGCGACCGTGGTGTCCAGTGTGCATGACTGCCAGTTGGCGGACGCCAGCGATGCGTTTGGTGTGCCGATTGGCCGGGCCATCGAAGGTCGCTCCTTGTATGTGCTGGACAGTGGTTTTGAATTGCTGGCCACCGAGGGTGTGGGCGAGTTGTGCATCGGCGCCCAATACGGTTTGGCCCAATGCTACTTCGACCGCCCGGCGCTGACTGCTGAGCGCTTCCTGCCAGACCCGTTCTCCGCCGTGCCTGGTGCGCGTCTCTACCGCAGCGGCGACCTGGCCCGTTACACCGAGGCGGGTGCGCTTGAGTACGTCGGACGCATCGATCATCAAGTGAAGGTCCGCGGTTTCCGGGTTGAAATGGGCGAGATCGAAGCCAGCCTGCAAGCCTTGCCGCAGCTGCGTGAAGCCGCCGTCATCGCGCAGTCGAGCGCGACAGGCACGCAATTGGTGGCCTACGTGGTACCCGTTAAAGGGCAAGCGTTGGAAGCGTCCGCATTGGCGAACAATTTGCGCCAGTCGTTGCCGGACTACATGGTGCCGGGGCATTGGGTCATCCTCGATGCGTTGCCGTTGAACAACAACGGTAAGCTGGACCGTCTTGCGCTGCCGACACCGGACCTGAATCAGGCACGCCAGGCCTACGTGGTGCCGCAAAATCCCCTGCAAATCCAATTGGCCGCCATCTGGCAGGCCGTGTTGCAGGTGGAGCAGGTAGGGCTCAACGACCACTTCTTCGAGCATGGCGGCCACTCGTTGCTGGCGACCCAGGTCATTTCCCGGGTGCGCCATGACCTGCAACTGGAAGTACCGCTGCGGGCCTTGTTCGAACAACCGACATTGGAGGCCTTCGCAGGCGTTTGCGCAGAGTTGCAGGCGACAACTGCGCTGCCGCTGGTGGCGGTGACGCGTGATCAGCCGCTGGCACTGTCGTTCGCACAGGAACGTCAATGGTTCCTTTGGCAACTGGACCCGACCAGCGCCGCCTACCACGTGCCGAGCGCGCTGCACCTGCGTGGGCGCTTGGACGTCGCGGCACTGGAGCAGGCGCTCCAGGCCCTGGTGCAGCGCCACGAACCGTTGCGCACTACCTTTGAGGAGGACGGTGAGCACACCTGGCAGGTGATTCACCCAAGCCTGCCGATGCCGATCGAACAACAACGGGTCGCCGCTTCGGCCATCGAGCACGCGGTGGCGCAGGAAATCCAGCGTCCCTTTGACCTGGTCGCTGGCCCGCTGATGCGCGTCAAATTGCTCCGAGTTGAGCCGGAGCACCATGTGCTGGTGATTACCCAGCACCACATCATTTCCGATGGTTGGTCGATGCAAGTAATGGTCGACGAGTTGGTGGCGCTCTATGCGGGGCAACCCCGGTTGCCTGGGTTGCCGATCCAGTATGCCGACTACGCGCAGTGGCAACGCGACTGGATGGCCGCCGGTGAAAAACAGCGTCAACTCGATTACTGGCGCATGCGCCTGGGGATGGAGCATCCGGTGCTTGAACTGCCGCTGGATCACCCGCGCCCGGCGGTGCAAAGCCACCGTGGCGCACGCAGGCAAGTGCATTTGGACAATGCGCTGGTGGCCGACCTCAAGGCCTTGGCCCTGCGCCAGGGTGTGACGTTGTTCGTGCTGCTGCTGGCGTCTTTCCAAGTGTTGCTGCATCGCTACAGCGGCCAGTCGCAGATCCGCGTGGGCGTACCGATCGCCAACCGCAATCGCTTGGAAACCGAGCGTCTGCTCGGCTTCTTCGTTAACACCCAGGTGTTGCAGGCTGACATGCACGGGCAGATGGCGTTTGATCAATTACTCGTCCAGGCCAGGCAGCGTGCCCTGGAGGCTCATGCCCATCAGGAACTGCCGTTCGAACAGTTGGTGGAAGCCCTGCAACCGCAGCGCAGCCTCGGTCACAATCCGTTGTTTCAGGTGATGTTCAACCATCAGGACAGCTTGCGGGCAGCCCCGGTGCAATTGCCTGGCCTGGCGTTGCAACCGGTGGATTGGTCGGGGCACAGCACCCAGTTCGACCTGAGCCTGGAGACCGAAGAATCCGCCGAAGGCTTGTGGGCATCTCTGACCTACGCCACCGACCTGTTTGACGCAGCAACTGTCGAGCGCCTGGCCGAACATTGGCAAAACCTATTGTGCGCCGTGGTGCGCGATGCGTCCCAGGCCGTTGATGAGCTGATGATGCTCAGTGCGCCGCAGTGGCAGCAGATGCTCGAAACCTGGAACGACACCGCCGTCGACTACCCCCGCGAGCGTTGTGTGCATCAGTTGTTCGAAGCCCGGGCCCTGGCACAACCACACGCCCTGGCGCTGCAATTCAATGGTCAAGCCCTGAGCTACGATGAACTCAACCGTCGCGCCAACCGCCTGGCCCATCGCTTGATCGCGGCGGGTGTGGGTCCGGACGTATTGGTGGCGGTGCATGTCGAGCGGTCTCTGGACATGGTGGTCGGCCTGCTGGCGACGCTCAAGGCAGGTGGCGCCTATGTGCCGCTTGATCCGCAATTCCCGACGGATCGCCTGGCTTTCATGCTCGAAGACAGCCGCGCACAGGTCCTGCTGACCCAGCCACACTTGATCGGTCACCTTGCGCACCGGCACGGTGTGCAGGTATTGATGGTCGACGCCGCCGACGCTGCCGAGCACAACCCGCAGGTCGAGGTCACACCGGAACACCTGGCCTATGTGATCTACACCTCCGGTTCCACCGGCAAGCCCAAGGGTGTGATGGTACGCCACTGGGCGCTGTGCAGCTTTACCTGCGGCATGGCCGATACTCTGGACTTCGGCATTGACGCACGAATGTTGTCACTGACCACCTTCTCGTTCGATATCTTCGCCTTGGAACTGTACGTGCCCCTGACGGTGGGTGCCACGGTACTGCTGAGCGGCCAGGAACTTGCCCTCGACCCGGAAGCAATCATCGACCTGGTGCACAGCCAGTCCGCCAACGTGCTGCAAGCGACGCCTTCGACCTGGCGCATGCTGATGGAAAGCCCGCGTGCCCGTTTGCTGCACGGTATCAAGAGCCTGTGCGGCGGTGAAGCGCTGCCGGCGGACCTGGCCCAGCGCATGCTCGACCTGCAAGGTCCGCTGTGGAACCTTTATGGTCCCACCGAGACCACCATCTGGTCGGCGGCCCATCGTCTGCACGACGCACAGCCTTTTGTCGGGCGACCTATCGCCAACACCACGTTCTTTATCCTCACTGCCGGGTTGACACCAAGCCCGGTGGGCGCTGCTGGTGAACTGCTGATCGGCGGTGTCGGCCTGGCCCGTGGTTACCACGAGCGCCCCGCGCTGACGGCCGAGCGCTTTGTGCCCAACCCGTATGGTGCGCCAGGGGAGCGCCTCTACCGTACTGGCGACCTGGCCCGCTACCGTGCAGATGGCGCGGTGGAATACATTGGCCGCGTCGACCATCAGGTCAAGGTGCGCGGGTTCCGCATTGAACTCGGCGAAATCGAAGCCTGCCTGCGCGAGCATGCCGGCGTGCGCGAAGCCGTGGTTCTGGCCGATAACGACCGCTTGATCGCTTACCTGGTCAGCTCGGTACCCGACACGGTAGAGGCCTACAAGGCGGCCCTGCGCGAGCGCCTGCCGGACTACATGCTGCCGGCGCACCTGGTGTTCCTCGACAGCCTGCCCCTGACCCCCAACGGCAAGCTCGACCGTAAGGCTTTGCCGGCAGTGGACGCTGCGCGTTTGAGCAAAGGCCATGTGGCGCCAGTCACACTGCGTGAACAGCAAGTCGCGGCGATCTGGGCCGAGGTGCTGGAGCTGCCGCAGGTCGGCCTTGACGATCACTTCTTCGAGCTCGGCGGGCATTCGCTGCTGGCCACCCGTGTTGTCTCGCGGGTTCGCCAGGTGCTGGCGCTGGAAGTGGCGCTCAAGACCCTGTTCGAACATCCGCGGTTGGAGGACTTCGTTCGGGCGCTGGGCGAGGAGGGCGTGGTTGCTCCTGCGTTGCTCAAGGCTGACCGCAGTCAACCGCTGCCGTTGTCCTATGCCCAGGAGCGCCAATGGTTCCTCTGGCAACTGGACCCGCAAAGCACGGCGTATCACATCCCCAGCGCATTACGTTTGAAAGGGCTGCTCGACCTGCCTGCTCTGCAATGCAGTTTTGACACCTTGCTGGCACGCCATGAAAGTCTGCGCACCCATGTGCGCCAGGACGCTGGCGGCGCGGTGCAGGTGATTGAAGACTCGGGCCTGATTGAGATCAGCCTGCTCGACACCGAGGAAGATGGCCTCAAGGCGCGGGTCGCAGAAGTGGTTGCGCAGCCATTCGACCTGCTGCGCGGGCCACTGCTGCGGGCCAAGTTGCTGCGTCTGGCTGTTGATGACCACGTACTGGTGCTGGTGCAGCACCATATCGTCTCCGATGGCTGGTCGATGCAATTGATGGTCGAGGAACTGGTCCATTTGTACGCTACCTTCAACCAGGGGCGGATGCCCGACTTGCCCGCCTTGCCGATCCAATACGTCGATTACGCCCTGTGGCAGCGCAACTGGATGGAGGCCGGTGAGAAGGCTCGTCAACTGGCGTACTGGCAGGCCCAACTGGGTGGCGTACAGCCGGTGCTGGAGCTGCCTTTCGACTACTTGCGTCCGGCGGTACAGAGCCAGCGTGGCGCACGCCTGGGCATCGAGCTGCACCCTGAGCTTCTGAGCGGCCTGCGTCAGTTGGCGCAGAACGCCGAGATCACCTTGCCGATGGTATTGCTGGCATCCTACCAGGCGTTGTTGCACCGCTACAGCGGCCAGGAAGACGTGCGCGTCGGCGTGCCGATAGCCAACCGCAATCGCCTGGAAACCGAAGGGCTGATCGGCTTTTTCGTCAACACCCAGGTGCTCAAGGCCGATATCCATGGGCAGATGAGCGTTGTGCAACTGTTGCAGCAAGTGCGCCAGCGTTCCCTGGAGGCCCAGGCCCATCAGGACTTGCCGTTCGAGCAATTGGTGGAAGCTTTGCAGCCTGAGCGCAGCATGAGCCTGAGCCCGCTGTTCCAGGTGCTGTTCAACCATCGTGTGACGTCAGCCAATAACCACCTGCAGCGCCTCACCGAACTGGATGTCGAGGTGCTGAGCTGGGATGAAGGCGTGGCGCAATTCGACCTGGCGCTGGATGTGGAGGAAAGCCAGGCGACGCTGCGTGCCTCCCTGAGCTACGCCACAGACCTGTTTGCCGCTGCCACGATTGAACGCATGGCCGGCCACTGGCAGAACCTCTTGCAGGCAATGGTTGCCGATCAACAGCAACCCATCAGCCAACTCAACCTGCTGGGCGAGGATGAGCAACAACACATCCTTCGGTTGTGGAACCAGACTGACGCCGGCTTCTCGGCCGAGCGGCTGGTGCACGAATTGGTAGCCGACCGCGCCCGGGAAACCCCGGATGCAGTCGCGGTGACGTTCGACACGCAAACCCTGAGCTACGGTGAATTGGACCGCCAGGCCAACCGCCTGGCCCATGCGCTGATCGCCCGTGGTGTCGGCCCGGAAGTGCGCGTGGCAATTGCCATGCCGCGCAGTGCCGAGATCATGGTGGCGTTCCTCGCGGTGATGAAAGCCGGTGGCGTGTACGTGCCACTGGATATCGAATACCCGCGTGACCGCCTGCTGTACATGATGCAGGACAGCCGTGCCCGGTTGCTGCTGACCCAAACCAGCGCCTTGCAGCAACTGCCGATTCCCGAGGGGCTTGACAGCCTGGCGATTGATCGCACCGAGGAGTGGGCGGGGTTCAGCGACACTGACCCTCAAGTGAAGCTGGATGGCGACAACCTGGCCTATGTGATCTACACCTCCGGCTCCACCGGCATGCCCAAGGGCGTGGCGGTGTCCCACGGTCCACTGGTAGCCCATATCATTGCCACCGGCGAGCGTTATGAAACCTCGCCCGCCGATTGCGAACTGCACTTCATGTCGTTCGCCTTCGACGGCTCCCACGAAGGCTGGATGCACCCGCTGATCAACGGCGCCAGTGTGTTGATCCGCGATGACAGCCTGTGGCTGCCGGAATACACCTACCAGCAAATGCACCGTCACAACGTGACCATGGCGGTGTTCCCGCCGGTGTACCTGCAACAGTTGGCCGAGCATGCCGAGCGTGACGGCAACCCACCGAAGGTGCGCGTGTACTGCTTCGGGGGTGATGCCGTTGCCCAAGCCAGCTACGACCTGGCCTGGCGCGCGCTCAAACCCACTTACCTGTTCAACGGCTACGGCCCGACGGAAACCGTGGTCACGCCGTTGCTGTGGAAAGCCCGCCGTGATGACCCATGCGGTGCCGTCTACGCACCGATCGGTACATTGCTGGGTAACCGCAGCGGCTATGTGCTGGACGCACACCTCAACCTGCAACCTATCGGCGTGGCCGGCGAGCTGTACCTGGGCGGCGAGGGCGTAGCGCGGGGTTATCTGGAGCGACCGGCGTTAACGGCTGAGCGCTTCGTGCCGGACCCATTCGGCAAGCCGGGCAGCCGTGTGTACCGCAGCGGTGACCTGACCCGTGGGCGTCCGGATGGCGTGGTGGACTACCTCGGCCGCGTCGACCATCAGGTGAAAATCCGTGGCTTCCGTATTGAACTGGGCGAAATCGAAGCGCGCCTGCGTGAGCAGGACAATGTCGGTGAAACCGTAGTGGTCGCCCAGGACGGCCCGACCGGCAAACACCTGGTGGCTTATGTGGTGCCGGCAGACGGCAACCTGGCCAACGAAACCGAGTTGCGCGACGTCCTGCGCCGCGCCCTGAAAACCCGTCTGCCGGACTACATGGTGCCGACGCATTTCATGTTCCTGGCGCAAATGCCGTTGACCCCCAACGGCAAGCTCGACCGCAAGGGCCTGCCCGAGCCGGATGCGAGCCTGTTGCAACAGGCCTATGTGGCCCCCGAAACCGAGCTGGAACAACAGATCGCCGCGATCTGGGCCGATGTCCTGCGCCTGCCGCAAGTGGGCCTGAACGACAACTTCTTCGAGGTGGGCGGCCATTCCCTGCTGGCGATTCAGATCACCTCGCGGGTCCAGGCCGAACTGGGCCTGGAAGTGCCCCTGGTAGAAGTGTTCCAGACCGAAACCCTGCGTGCCTACGTGCAGGCCGCTGCCACCTTCCGTGCCGGCAGCGCGGAAGACTTTGATGATCTTCGTGACTTTTTGAGCGAACTAGAGGCGATTTGACCCATGCTTTCCAACCCTAACATCGATCTGGTTTCGCGCTTTCTTCGCCTGCCTCTGGAACAGCGCCAGCAGTTTTACCAGCGCCTGCAAAGCCGCGGCATGAGCTTCGCCCAACTGCCGATTGCCTCGATCCGCGAGGACGGCCAACACCTGCCGCTGTCCTACGCCCAGGAACGCCAGTGGTTTCTCTGGCAACTGGACCCGGACAGCGCTACTTATCATATTCCCGGCGCACTACGTCTGCAGGGCCGACTGGACCTGGCGGCCCTGCACCGCGCGTTCGACAGCCTGCTGGCCCGCCATGAAAGCCTGCGCACACGCCTGGTACAGGACGGCGAGCGCCTGCTGCAAAACGTAGTGCCCGAGGCGCGCATCGAGATACAGCAGGACGTTGCCGACGAACACCAATTGATGGCGCGCATCGAAGCCGAGATAGCCCGGCCTTTCGATTTGCAGGCGGGGCCGTTGTTGCGCGTGACCTTGCTGCAACTGGCCGAAGACGAGCATGTGCTGGTGATGGTGCAGCACCACATTATTTCCGATGGCTGGTCGATGCAGGTCATGGTCGAGGAGCTGGTGCAGTTCTACGCCGCGCACAGCCAAGGCCAGGATGTGCAATTGCCGGGCTTGCCGATCCACTACGCCGACTACGCGCTGTGGCAGCGCAGCTGGATGGAAGCCGGGGAGAAGGCCCGTCAATTGGCCTACTGGCAGGACCTGCTGGGCGGTGAGCAACCGGTGCTGGAATTACCCCTCGACCATCCGCGCCCGGCGCAGCAAAGCCATCGCGGCGCCAGCTTGCAGGTGCATCTGCCGGCGGACCTGGTGTCCGGTATCAAGCGCCTGGCCCAGCAAGAAGGCGTGACCCCGTTCATGCTGTTGCTGGCCTCGTTCCAGACCCTGCTGTTTCGCTACAGCGGCCAGTCGGACATCCGCATCGGCGTGCCGAATGCCAACCGCAACCGCGTGGAAACCGAGCGGCTGATCGGCTTTTTCGTCAACACCCAAGTGCTCAAGGCCGACCTTGACGGGCAGATGAGCTTCGCCGAACTGCTGCAACAGGCCAAGCGCCGCGCCCTGGAAGCCCAGGCGCACCAGGACTTGCCGTTTGAACAATTGGTGGTGGCGCTGCAACCTGAACGCAGCCTGAGCCATAACCCGCTGTTCCAAGTGATGTTCAACCACCAGACCGACGCCCAGGGCGGGCGCGATGGCCAGCAATTGCCTGGCCTGCGGGTGGCGGAACTGGATTGGGAGAGCCAGACCACGCATTTCGACCTGAGCCTGGACACCCATGAGTCCGCCGAAGGCCTCTGGGCGGCGTTGACCTACGCCACCGACCTGTTCGAAAGCGCAACCATCGAACGCTTGGCGCAGCATTGGCAGAACCTGCTCCAGGCGGCAGTGAGTGCACCACGCAGCCGTCTTTGCGCGCTGTCGATGCTCGATGCACCCGAACAACAGCGGATGCTCAAGGACTGGAATGCCCCCGCCACCGTCGCCGCACCGCATGCCGTGCACCAGTTGTTCGAGGCGCAGGCCCGCGAACATCCGGCGCGCCAGGCACTGGCCTTGGATGAGCAAACGCTCAGCTACGGTGAACTGAACCGCCAGGCCAATCGCCTGGCGCACTACCTGATCGCCCAGGGCGTAGGCCCGGAAGTTCTGGTGGGGATCGCGGTCGAGCGCTCCTTTGCCATGGTGGTCAGCCTGTTGGCCGTGCTCAAGGCGGGTGGTGCCTACGTGCCGCTTGACCCTGAATACCCGCGTGAACGCCTGGTGCATATGCTCAATGACAGTGGTGTGCGACTGGTGTTGACCCAATCCCACCTGCGCGACCGCTTGCCATTGCTGCCCGATCTGACGGCGCTGGACATCGACGTGGCCGACGCGCAGTTGGCGCAGTGTGCCGAGCACAACCCGCCTGCTGTGTTCGAGCCCCGCAGCCTGGCGTATGTCATCTACACCTCCGGCTCCACCGGCAAGCCAAAAGGCGTTGCCATCAGCCATGCGGCATTGAGCGAATTCGCCGGTATCGCGGCCGAGTATTCGCGCCTGGTCGCGGACGACCGCGTACTGCAGTTCGCGACCCTGAACTTCGATGGTTTTGTCGAGCAGCTGTACCCGGCCCTGACCCTGGGCGCGACGGTCGTGTTGCGCGGGCCGCAGTTGTGGGACGGCGCTGACCTGTACCGGCAGATTATCGACCAAGGCATCACCCTGGCCGACTTGCCCACCGCCTATTGGAAACTGTTCCTGCAGGATTGCCTGGCAGCGGGGCCACGGCCCTATGGCGCATTGCGCCAGGTGCATATCGGCGGCGAAGCGATGCCGCTGGATGGCCCGGTGCTGTGGCGGCGCGCGGGGCTGGGGCATGTACGGCTGCTCAATACGTACGGGCCGACCGAGGCCACGGTGGTGTCCAGCGTGCTCGATTGCAGCGATGACAACGCCGTGATTGGCGCCACTGCCAGCCCGATTGGCCGCGCGTTGCCGGGGCGTGGCCTGTATGTGTTGGACCGTGACCTTAACCTGTTGCCGGTTGGCGCCGTGGGTGAGCTGTACATTGCCAGTGCCAGTGGCTTGGCCCGTGATTACCTGCAACGCCCGAGCCTGACCGCTGAGCGTTTTGTCGCCGACCCGTTCAGCACCCTGGGCGAGCGTCTTTACCGCACCGGTGACCTGGCGCGTTATCGCGCCGACGGGGTGATCGAATACGTCGGTCGCGTCGACCATCAGGTCAAAATCCGCGGTTTCCGAATCGAGTTGGGTGAGATCGAAGCGCTGCTGTTGGCCCAGAAGGCCGTGCGCGAAGCCTTCCTGCTGGCGGCCGACAACCAGTTGGTGGCTTACCTTGTGCCAGCCCAGCCGTTGTCCGCCGCCGAGCATGCGGCGGCGGGCGAAACGCTCAAGGCCACCTTGCGTGAGCAACTGCCCGATTACATGGTGCCTGCGCACCTGATCTTCCTCGACCGCATGCCGTTGAACCCCAACGGCAAGCTTGACCGCCAGGCGCTGCCCAAACCCGATGGCAGTGCGGTGCAACAGGCCTGGCAGGCACCGATTACGCCACTGCAACAGCAGGTTGCGGCGATCTGGGCCGATATTCTTGGCGTCGAGCGTGTGGGCCTGACCCACCACTTCTTCGAGCTCGGCGGGCATTCGCTGCTGGCCATGCAGGTGGTCTCGCGCGTTCGCCAGGCATTGCAGCGCGAAGTGCCGCTCAAATTGCTGTTCGAGCAGCCGCGCCTGGAGGGGTTTGTCGCCGCACTGACCACCCAGGCCCCAGGCGCGCCGACCGCGCCCGCGCTGTTGCCGGTAGGGCGGGACCAGCCGTTACCGCTGTCCTACGCTCAGGAGCGCCAGTGGTTTTTATGGCAACTGGAGCCGCAAAGCGCCGCGTACCACATCCCCAGCGCCTTGCGTTTGAAAGGGCAGCTTGACCTGGGTGCACTGCAACGCAGTTTCGATACCTTGCTGGCCCGGCATGAAAGCCTGCGCACTCATTTGCGCCAGGAGCGCGACCGCGCGGTTCAAATCATTTCACCGCAGCTGTCGTTGCAGATAGCGCACGCCGAGGTGCAGGAAGCACAGCTCAAGGCGCGGGTCGAGGCCGAAATAGCCCAACCCTTCAATCTGGAACAAGGGCCTTTGCTGCGGGTTTCGTTGCTGCGCATCGCCGCTGATGAACATGTATTGGTATTGGTGCAGCATCACATCGTGTCCGATGGCTGGTCGATGCAACTGATGGTTGAAGAGCTGGTGCAACTGTATGCGGCCTACAGCCAGGGACAGGTGTTGCAATGGCCGGCGCTGCCGATTCAGTACGCCGACTACGCCGTATGGCAGCGCAACTGGATGGAGGCGGGCGAGAAGGCCCGTCAACTGGCGTATTGGCGCGACATGCTAGGCGGTGAGCAGAGCGTGTTGGCGTTGCCGTTCGACCACCCACGTCCGGCTGTGCAAAGCCATCGTGGCGCGCGCCTGGCATTCGAACTGCCCGGCGCGTTGACCCAAAGCCTCAAGGCCCTGGCCAAGCAGCAGGACGTGACCTTGTTCATGCTGCTATTGGCCTCGTTCCAGACGTTGCTGCATCGCTACAGTGGCCAGGAAGAGATCCGTGTCGGGGTGCCGATCGCCAACCGTAATCGCAGCGAGACCGAGCGTCTGATCGGCTTCTTCGTCAACACCCAGGTGCTCAAGGCCGATCTCCACGGCCAGATGAGCGTCGAGCAACTGTTGCAACAGGCCCGGCAACGGGCACTGGACGCCCAGGCCCACCAGGACCTGCCCTTCGAGCAACTGGTGGAAGCGCTGCAACCCGAGCGCAGCCTGAGCCACAACCCGTTGTTCCAAGTGATGTTCAACCACCAGACCGACGTGGGCCAGGCTCAGGTTCAGCAGCAACTGCCGAATCTTTCGGTAGAAGGGCTGGAATGGGAAAGCAAGACGGCGCATTTCGACTTGGACCTGGATATCCAGGAATCCACCGAAGGTATCTGGGCGACGCTCGGCTATGCCCAGGACCTGTTTGAGGCCAGTACCGTGCAACGCATGGCGCGACACTGGCAGAACCTGTTGCAAGGCATGGTTGCCGACCCACGGCAGAATATCAGCCAATTAAACCTGCTGGACAACGCCGAACGGCAACAGATTCTTCAACTGTGGAACCAGAGCGACGCCGGCTTCTCGGCCAAGCGCCTGGTCCACGAGTTGGTGGCCGACCGTGCCGGGGAAACCCCTGAGGCGGTGGCGGTGAAATTTGGCGAGCAACAGCTGACTTACGGCGAGCTGGACCGCCAGGCCAACCGCCTGGCCCATGCCTTGATCGCCCGTGGTGTCGGTCCCGAAGTGCGCGTGGCGATTGCCATGCCGCGCAGCGCCGAGATCATGGTGGCGTTCCTCGCGGTGATGAAAGCCGGTGGTGTCTACGTGCCACTGGACATCGAATACCCGCGTGACCGCCTGCTGTACATGATGCAGGACAGTCGCGCCCGATTGCTGTTGACCCATTCGGCAGTGCAACAGCGCTTACCGATTCCAGACGGCCTGGAAGCCCTTGCCGTGGACCAGACGCAAGCCTGGTCCACTGACGACGACACCGCACCCGAGGTGGCGCTGGATGGCGACAACCTGGCCTACGTGATCTACACCTCCGGCTCCACCGGTATGCCCAAAGGCGTGGCGGTGTCCCACGGTCCACTGGTAGCCCATATCATTGCCACCGGCGAGCGTTATGAAACCTCGCCCGCCGATTGCGAACTGCACTTCATGTCGTTCGCCTTCGACGGCTCCCACGAAGGCTGGATGCACCCGCTGATCAACGGCGCCAGTGTGTTGATCCGCGATGACAGCCTGTGGCTGCCGGAATACACCTACCAGCAAATGCACCGTCACAACGTGACCATGGCGGTGTTCCCGCCGGTGTACCTGCAACAGTTGGCCGAGCATGCCGAGCGTGACGGCAACCCACCGAAGGTGCGCGTGTACTGCTTTGGCGGTGATGCCGTGGCCCAGGCCAGCTACGACCTGGCCTGGCGCGCGCTCAAACCCACTTACCTGTTCAACGGCTACGGCCCGACGGAAACCGTGGTCACGCCCTTGCTGTGGAAAGCGCGCCAGGGCGATCCCTGCGGTGCCGTCTACGCACCGATCGGTACATTGCTGGGCAATCGCAGCGGCTATGTGCTGGACGTACAACTCAACCTGCAACCTATCGGCGTGGCCGGTGAGTTGTACCTGGGCGGCGAGGGCGTAGCGCGGGGTTATCTGGAGCGTCCGGCCCTGACCGCCGAGCGCTTCGTACCGGACCCGTTCGGCAAGCCCGGCAGCCGTGTGTATCGCAGCGGCGACCTGACCCGTGGCCGCCCGGATGGCGTGGTGGATTACCTCGGCCGCGTCGACCATCAGGTGAAAATCCGTGGCTTCCGTATTGAACTGGGCGAGATCGAAGCGCGCCTGCGCGAGCAGGACAGTGTCGGCGAAACCGTGGTGGTGGCCCAGGAAGGGCCGAGCGGCAAGCAACTGGTCGCCTATGTGGTGCCGCTGGACCCCTTGCTCGTCAACGACGCAGTGGCGCAGTCGACCTGCCGCGAAGCCTTGCGTCGCGCCCTGAAAACCCGTTTGCCGGACTATATGGCGCCCTCGCACCTGATGTTCCTTGAGCGCATGCCGCTGACGCCGAATGGCAAGCTCGACCGCAAGGGGCTGCCGCGCCCGGATGTCAGCCAGATGCAGCAGGTGTACGTGGCGCCACAGAGTGAGCTGGAGCAGAAGATCGCGGCGATCTGGTCCGACGTGCTGCGTCTGCCACGTGTCGGTTTGCACGATAACTTTTTCGAATTGGGTGGTGACTCGATCATCTCGATCCAGGTGGTCAGCCGTGCCCGCCAGGCCGGTGTGCGCTTCACGCCCAAGGATCTGTTCCAGCACCAGACGGTCCAGAGCCTGGCGGCCGTGGCCCGGGAAGGCGAGGGCGCGGTGGTGATGGATCAGTCGGCATTGACCGGCGAGTTGTTGTTGCTACCCGTCCAGCAGGCGTTTTTTGGCGATGACATCCCCCAGCGTCACCACTGGAACCAGTCGGTGGTGCTAAAGCCACACCAGGCGTTGCAGGCGCCGCTGCTGGTGACGGCGCTGCAGGCCTTGATCGTGCATCACGACGCCCTGCGCATCGGATTCGTCCAGGGCGCGGCAGGCTGGAGCGCGGCGTATCGCGGGCCGCAGCAGCATCAGGCCGAGCAGGTCCTGTGGCAGACCACCTTGAATGCGGTCGAAGAGTTGGAGGCCCTGGGTGAGGAAGCCCAGCGCAGCCTCGACCTGAGCGAAGGGCCGCTGCTGCGTGCAGTGCTCGTCGACCTGGCCGACGGCTCCCAGCGCTTGCTGCTGGTGATTCATCACTTGGTGGTGGACGGTGTGTCCTGGCGCATCCTGCTGGAAGACCTGCAAACGGCTTACCGTCAGCTTGCCCAAGGTGCCACGGTCGTGTTGCCCGCCAAGACCAGCGCGACCCGTGCCTGGGCCGAGCGTCTGCAAACCTATGCACGCAGCGCCGCACTGGCGCAGGAACTGGCCTGGTGGCAGACGCAGTTGCAAGGCAGCCCCACCGGCCTGCCGGGGGCCGATCCAAAGGCCAGCTTGAGCAACCGGTATGCGCTGAGTGTGACCACCCATCTGGATCAGGCCTTCACGCGGCGTCTGTTGCAGGACGCCCCCAGTGCTTACCGCACCCAGATCAATGACCTGTTGCTGACCGCGCTGGCGCGCGTCGTTGTGCGCTGGACCGGTGACGCGTCGATGTTGATTCGCCTGGAAGGCCATGGCCGTGAAGACCTGTTCGACGAGATCGACCTGACCCGTACCGTCGGCTGGTTCACCAGCCTCTACCCGGTGAAGCTGATGCCGACCGATTCGTTGGCCGGCTCCCTCAAGCAGATCAAGGAGCAACTGCGCGCGATTCCCGACAAGGGCCTGGGCTTTGGTGCCCTGCGTTACCTGGGGAATGCCGAGGCTCAACAGGCCCTGAGTGAACTGCCGTGCCCACGCATCACCTTCAACTACCTGGGGCAATTCGACGGCAGTTTTGACGGCGGCGAACAAGAAGGCTTGTTCGTCCCCTCCGGTGATGGCAGTGGTTCCGAGCAGAGTGCCGGGGCACCGCTGGGTAACTGGTTGGAAATCAACGGCCAGGTCTACGCCGGCGAATTGAAGTTGAACTGGAGCTTCAGCCAGCAGATGTTCGATGAAGCGACCGTACAGCGCCTGGCGGATGACTACGCGGCGGAACTCAAGGCGTTGATCGAGCACTGTGGTGTCAACCGGGGTGTCACGCCCTCGGACTTCCCGTTGGCGCGCTTGTCCCAG
This sequence comes from Pseudomonas sp. EA_15y_Pfl1_P101, assembly GCF_963970835.1. Taxonomy (NCBI): domain Bacteria; kingdom Pseudomonadati; phylum Pseudomonadota; class Gammaproteobacteria; order Pseudomonadales; family Pseudomonadaceae; genus Pseudomonas; species Pseudomonas sp. EA_15y_Pfl1_P101. The sequence goes on from NZ_CAXAPA010000019.1 coordinate 83,055, forward strand.
GCGCAACTGGACAGCTTGCCGGTGACGGTGGCTGATATCGAAGACGTCTACCCGCTGTCGCCGATGCAGCAAGGCATGTTGTTCCAATCGCTTTACGGCGAAGGCTCGGGTGACTACATCAACCAGATGCGCATCGATGTCGAGGGCCTGGATGTACCGCGCTTCCGCCAGGCCTGGCAGGCGGCGGTCGACCGCCATGAGATCCTGCGCAGCGGTTTTCTCTGGCAGACCGAGCTTGAGCAGCCTTTGCAGGTGGTCTACAAGCAGATGCACATGCCGTTCGCCGAGCAGGACTGGCAAGGTCGTCCTGACAGCAGTGTGGCACTCGATAGCCTGGCCGAGTCGGCGCGGGCCCAGGGGTTTGTGCTGGAACAGGCGCCGTTGCTGAGCCTGACGGTGGTCCGTACGGGGGCGTCCCGTTATCACTTGATCTACACCAACCACCACATCTTGATGGACGGCTGGAGTGGTTCGCAGTTGTTTGGCGAGGTGTTGCAACATTATGCCGGTGAACCGCTGCGTGTGCCCATCGGGCGTTACCGCGATTACATTGCCTGGCTGCAGGCACAGGACAAGTCGGTCAGCGAGGCATTCTGGAAAGAGCAACTGCTCAACCTGCAAGAGCCAACCCGCCTGGCCCGTGGCCTACAAGCTGCGCAAAGCGAGGCGCTGGCGGTCAACGGCGAGCATCGTCTGAACCTGGACGCCAGCCAGACCGCTCAGCTCAAGGCCTTCGCCCAGCGCAGTAAAGTCACCCTCAATACGTTGGTGCAAAGCGCCTGGCTGCTGCTTTTGCAGCATCACACCGGGCAGTCCACCGTGGCGTTCGGCGCCACTGTGGCAGGCCGTCCGGCGCAATTGCGCGGTATCGAACAACAGGTCGGTCTGTTCATCAACACCTTGCCCGTGGTGGCCACGCCGGATGCACAGATGACGGTCAGCCAGTGGCTGCAGCAGATCCAGGCTCAGAACGTGCGCTTGCGTGAGCAGGAGCATACGCCGCTGTTCGAGATCCAGCGTTGGGCCGGGCTGGGTGGCGAGGCGCTGTTCGACAGCATTCTGGTGTTTGAGAACTACCCAGTGTCCGAAGCGCTGGAGCAGGGCGCACCTTCGGGGCTCACGTTTGGCGCCGTCCACAGCCTGGAGCAAACTCATTACCCGTTGACCGTCCTGCTGGGCATCGGTGAAACCCTTGGCCTGGAGTTCAATTACGACCGCCAGGCATTCAGCGCGGCGCATATCCAACGGTTGGCCGAGCACTTCCAGCAGGTGTTGCAGGCATTGGCAGTGGACGGCGACCAGCGTCTGGCAACGTTGCCTTCGCTGGCCAGTTCCGAGCGCGAAACGGTCCTGTATGCCTGGAACGACACGGCCACGGACTACCCGCTGCACCTCGCGGTGCATCAGTTGATCGAAGCCCAGGTGGTGCGCACGCCGGACGCACCGGCGCTGGTATTTGCCGGGCAGGTGTTGAGTTACTCCGCGCTTAACCGCCGGGCAAACCGCCTGGCGCATCGCCTGATGGCGGCCGGCGTGGGGCCGGATGTCCTCGTGGGGCTGGCGGTTGAGCGTTCGATTGAAATGGTCGTTGGCCTGCTGGCTGTACTTAAGGCAGGTGGCGCTTATGTGCCGCTGGACCCGGAATACCCCCGCGATCGATTGGCCTACATGCTGCAAGACAGCGACGTGAAGCTGTTGTTGACCCAGGCGCATTTGCTGGAGCAACTGCCGATTCCAACGGGCTTGCACAGCCTGGTGCTGAAGCAGGGCGATGAGGGGTTGCAGGCCTACGCCGAGCGGAATCCGCAGGTCGTCGTCGATGGCGAAAACCTCGCCTATGTGATCTACACCTCGGGCTCCACCGGCCAACCCAAAGGTGCGGGTAACCGCCATTCGGCGCTGACCAACCGGCTGTGCTGGATGCAGCAGGCGTATGGCCTGGACGGCAGTGATACGGTCTTGCAGAAGACGCCGTTCAGTTTCGACGTGTCGGTGTGGGAGTTCTTCTGGCCGCTGATGACCGGTGCGCGCCTGGTAGTGGCAGCGCCGGGCGACCATCGTGATCCGGCCAGGCTGGTGAGTCTGATCAACGCCGAGCAAGTCACTACGTTGCACTTTGTGCCGTCCATGCTCCAGGCCTTCTTGCAGGATGCTGGCGTCGGCGCGTGTCAAAGCCTGCAGCGCATTGTGTGCAGCGGTGAAGCGTTGCCGGTGGATGCCCAGCAACAGGTGTTCGCCAAGCTGCCACGTGCCGGTTTGTACAACCTGTATGGGCCGACCGAAGCGGCAATCGACGTGACCCGCTGGACCTGCGTCGACGAAGGGGGTGACGCCGTGCCGATTGGTCGGCCGATTGCCAACCTGGGCTGCTACGTGTTGGACGGCAACCTGGAACCGGCACCCGTTGGCGCGTTGGGTGAACTCTATCTCGGCGGCGTCGGCCTGGCGCGTGGTTATCACCGTCGGCCGGGGCTGACCGCCGAACGCTTTGTGACCGATCCGTTCGGCAGTGGCACCCGTTTGTATCGCACCGGGGACCTGGCGCGTTATCGCGACGATGGGGTGATCGAGTACGCCGGGCGCATCGATCACCAGGTCAAGCTGCGTGGCTTGCGCATCGAGTTGGGTGAAATCGAGGCCCGCCTGCTGGAGCATGCGTGTGTGCGTGAAGCGGCGGTGCTCGCCGTGGACGGCACGCACCTGGTGGGCTACCTGGTGCTGCAGGCGCCGAGCGAGGATTGGAAAGCACAGGTGGCGATGCACCTGGCGGCGCAGTTGCCGGACTACATGGTGCCGGCGCAGTGGGTGGTGTTGACACAGATGCCGCTGAGCCCCAATGGCAAGCTGGATCGCAAGGCGTTGCCTAAACCGGAGGCGCAAGGCACGGACGCTTATCAGGCCCCGCAAAGCGCCATCGAGCAGCAAGTCGCGGCGATCTGGCGTGATGTCCTCGGTGTCGAGCGCGTAGGGCTGAACGACAACTTCTTCGAGTTGGGCGGTCACTCCTTGCTGGTGCTGATGCTCAAGGAGCGTATCCGTAAAGTCAGCGGTGTCGGCTTGTCCGTCAGCCAGTTGATGCTTAACCCGACCGTACGCGGCCAGGTCAACTGCCTGCAGGGCGACGCGCGCAGCTCGTTGATCGTCAAGCTCAACAGCCAGACAGAAGGCACACCGTTGTTCATGTTCCACCCAAGCTTCGGTTCGGTGCATTGCTACACCGCGATTGCCCTCGCGCTCCGGGAGCAGCGTCCGGTGTTCGGGGTGATTTGCCGTGCATTGGCCGAAGACGGTGCAGCAGTACCCGAATGGCAAGCCATGGTCGAGGATTATGCCGAGCAACTCCTGTTGGCCCAGCCCCAAGGCGCCTTCCGCCTGGCAGGCTGGTCGCTGGGTGGCAACCTAGCGATGGAAGTCGCCTACGTGCTGGAGCAAGCGGGACGCGACGTCGAGTTTGTCGGCTGGATCGACTCCGCGCCGCCGCAGTGGCTCACGCCTTATTGGCAGGCGGTCGTCACCGAGGATGACCGTGAAGTCTCGGCGAACGAGCGGCGTGCGGCCTTGTTAGGCGTGATGTTCCCGGCGTTTGCCGAGCGGATTCAGGCGGCCTGGCAGCAATGTCAGCGCGATGCCCAAGACGAAGCGGGGCAATGGCAAGGGTTTATCGCCTGGGCCGAGCAGACCCTGGGCGAGGCCTTTACCGGTATCAAGGACGAGTTGCTGCGTGGCAATGAGGCGCAGATTTCCTGGGAGGTCGACCGCGCGCTCAGTGAGCGTCTGTCGGCGGCGGACTTCAAGCCGATCAAGGCCCCGGTCAGTTGCTGGTGGGCGTCCATGAGCCGCGCCGGGCAGTTCAAGGAACTGATCGAGCAGCACATGGCAAGCACCCTTGTTCAGGGGCGGGTCGAGCGTTCAGTGGTGATCGAGACTGATCACGATGGGATCATCGACAGTGCCGAGTTCATCCGTAGCCTGGTGGCCGCCATGGAATAACACCTCAAGTGATGAACACTGAACCTGTGGCGAGGGGCTAGCTCACTCGCCACAGGGGAGGGAGGGATACAAAAAAGCCCGATGAAAGCAGCGCTTCCATCGGGCTTTTGGTTGATCGCCGCCAGGGCAATCAAGGCATCACATCAGAAGTCCCAGCGGGTGCTGAACATCACGTTGCGCGGCTCGCCGTAAGCGGCCGAGTTATAGAAGCCCACGTTGGTGTAGTAGGACTTGTCGAAGATGTTGTTGAAGTTGACAGTCGCCGAGAGGTTCTTGGTGACCTGGTAGCGGGTCATCAAGTCCACCAGCCAATAGGACTCCTGGGTGATGTCCTGGTTGGTGTTGAGCTGCGAGTTGTAGATTTCATTCCAACCCTTGCTCTGCCAGCGCAGGCCGCCACCGATGGTGAACTTGTCGAGATCGCCCTTGAGTTTGTAAGTGGTGTTCAGGTTGACCTGGTGCTCAGGTTCGAAGGTGGAGATTTTCTTGTCGTCTGCATCCCGCACGATCTTGTGGGTGTAACCGCCTTGTACTTGCCAGCCGGGCGCCAGCTCACCTGAGATTTCTGCTTCGTAACCCTTGGTGACGGCCTTGGAGCTCTTGAACGCATAGTTTTGCGGGGAAGGAGTCTGGTTGTTATAGGCATCGTCCGGGATGGCACGGTTGTCTTCATGCACTTCGAAGTAGGCAATGCTGGTGTTCAAGCGACCGTCGAGAAACTCGCCCTTCAGGCCCAGCTCGTAGTTTTGGCCTTCGTCCGGTTCCAGCAACGTCTGGTTGCGGTCTTTGTACGTGCTTTCCTGGGGTTGGAAGATATCGGTGTAGCTGGTGTACACCGAGAAATTGTCGTTCAGGTCGTAGATCACGCCGGCATACGGCACGAACCGGCCGGTTTCCTTGTAGGAAGGGTTGATACCGGTGACGTGGTAGTTGGCGACGCGACCACCGAGAATCACGTGCAGGTCATCCATCACGTTCAAGCGTGTGGTCATGTAGTAGCCGGTCTGCCGGATGGTATCGTCAATGTATTGCTGGACAGGGCCGTAGATCGGCTTGGCGATATGGCCATTCCAGTTGTAGAAATCGACTTTGTTGCCGCCTGGCCAATCCGGCGACCAGTACCCCTTGCCTTGCCAGCGCGACGTGCCGATCGAGCCGCCCACCACCAGTTCATGTTCGCGGCCAAACAGGCTGAAAGGCCCGGTGGCGTAGAGGTCGGCGGAGGTGCTTTTGGTTTCGCCGGTGTATTTCTGACCGTTGACCTCGGCGGTGCCATCGGCTGCCGGCTGGACAAACTGGATCGAACCAAGGTCAGCATGGTAGCTGTTGATCTTGTGGTCGAGCTGGAATTTGGTGACCCAGCCGTCACCCATATCATGCTCAAGCATGGCAAAGGCGGTGCGGGTGTTCTGTTCCCAGGAGCTCCAGGTGGCGCCGTTGTTGTAGGAGCGTGGCATCTTGTTGATGCTGCCGTTGGAGTTGACCAACGGGAACGAACCGGACCAGCTGGAGCCTTTCGGAATGTTGTCCTGATAGTCGAATCCGACGGTCAACATGGTGTCGGGGGACAGGTCAAACTCGGTAATGCCGTAGTAGGTTTCGGTCTTGCGCGAGTAATGGTCCATGAAGGACTTTTTGTCCTGGTACGCCGCCACTGCACGGCCCCGGACATTGCCGCTATCGGTCAACGGACCGCTCACATCCACTTCGCTGCGATAGTTGTCCCAGGAGCCGGCGCCCAATTGCACATGGCCCTTGAATTCCGACGTCGGCTTCTTGCGGATCAAGTTGATGGTCGCGCCCAGGGAGCCGGCGCCGTTGAGCAGGCCGGTGGCACCCTTGAGCACTTCGACGCGGTCGTAGATCGCCATGTCGCTGAGGGTGTTCCCCGCCGAGTAGCCGACGTTGCGCACGGTGGACGGAATACCGTCGTACTGGAAACTGTTGACCGGGAACCCACGCGAGTAATAGTTGGTACGGTCGGTGTCATAGGCCGATACGGTGATGCCAGGCGTGTGGCGCATGACGTCATCGACGTTGTTGAGACCGAAGTCCTCGATATGTTGGCGGGTAATCACCGTGATCGACTGCGGGGTTTCCCGCGGGGTCAGGGTCAGCCGCGTGGCCGTGGCAATGGTGCCCGGCGTGTAGGAGCCGGAGCCCTCGGTGATGTTGCCCAGCACGTTGCCGGTCACTTGGGTCGGACTCAATTCCAGCCCGGCGGACGCGCCGGCGGCGGTAACGGTCAGCGCGTTGCCACTGAGGCTATGGGTGGTCGAAGTGCCTGCCAGCATGGTGTTGATCGCCTGCTGCGGATCCAATTTGCCTTTGATCGCCGTGCTGTTTTTTCCCGCCACGTCGGTCGGGCTGTACAGCACCTGCAGGTTGGCCTGGCGGCCGAATTCCTGCAGTGCACTCCCCAGTGCCTGTGCTGGAATATCCAACTCGATCTCCTGTGCCTGCACATAGCCGGCAACCGGCAGCGATACCGCTAGGGCAAGCGCGCTCGGCAGGAGGTTGATGTTCAGGGCCCTGGTTAGCGCTTTGCTCAGTGGGCTGAGACCGAGTCGTGCTGACATGGATGGTTTCTCTTCTATATTTTAAGTGGGCAGATTTTAATGTTTATTGAGGTTAGTTCTCATTACCACTAGTGAGACGTTCCTACTTCGGAAAACCGGAAAAGAAAATTTCATGCAGGCTCCATTTCATGCACTACCTGGCCGGCGCGCAGCCGTACCAGCTGATCGGCGATGTCGAAGTAGCGGTCGTCATGGCTGATCACAATGATGGTTTTGCCCAGGCGCTTGAGGTCCGGCAGCAGCTCGGTATAGAAAATCCGGCGGAAGGCCGGGTCCTGGTCGGCGGCCCATTCGTCGAACACCAGCACTGGGCGTTCTTCCAGCCAGGCGTTGACCAGTGCCAGACGCTTGCGCTGGCCGGTGGACAGGTCTGTGGTGCTGAACACACCGTCCTTGACGCTGACCTTGTGCGCGATCTCCAGGCGTTCCAGGTATTTAGTGGCGCTGTCCAGTGACTGGGTGGCGCTGCCCTGGACCAGGTCGTCGAACAGGTAGTAGTCGGCGAATACCGTGGTGAACAATTGGCGATAGTCATCGCGCTCGGGGTCGGTCACGGCCTTGCCGTTGAGCAGGATTTCACCGGACTGCGGCGGGTAGAGCCCCAGCAGCAATTTGATCAGCGTGGTCTTGCCACTGCCGTTTTCGCCGACGATAAATACGATGTCGCCTTGGGCAATGCTCAGGTTGATCGGCCCCAGGTGAAACGGTTCGCTGCCTTCCACGGCCGGAGGGCTGTAGCTCACGTTTCGCAGTTCAAGGCTGTTGACGATCGGTGTCGGCGCCTCGCTGTCATCCATCAGCAGGTGCGGTTCAGGAGAGGAGAAGCGCTCCGACAACTCGCTGATACGCCCGAAGGCAATCTTCGCCTTGCCCACCACGGGCAGGTAACCCAGCAGGTGTTCCAGCGGGCCTTTCATGTACAACAGCACCAGCACGAAGCCGGTGATCACGGCCGGGTCCGGGTTCGGGTTATAGGCCTGCATCGCCAGGGCCAGGCCGATGACCACGAAGAACAGCATCGAGCCGAAGGTCTTGGCGAGGATGTAGATGTTGACCGAACGCACCTGGATATCGCTGATGCGATCCGCCGTTTCCTGGATACGGTGGGTGTTCATGCGAAAGCGCCGTGGCCGATGCATGCGCAGTTCCTTGGCGCCGGACGCGATGGCGTTGTAATAACGCTGCAATTCGTCTTCATGGCTGCGTGCAAGGTCGAAGCCTTGGATACCTTTGCCGCCGGCGATGAACTGCACGGCGCTGCCAATCACGATGGCGACGACCATCATCAGGAACATCGGCACCGACAGGTACGCCAGGTAGCCCAGGCAGCCCAGCGTCACCGTGGCGGCAATGGCCAAGGGCGTGAACGCGAAGGAGAAGTCGCTGATGGTGTCGACATCGTGGGTCAGCACCGGGATCAGACGGTGGGAGCGATACTGTTCGATCTGCTCGATGGGCGCCGACAGCACCTTTTCACCCAGGTCCTTGCGCAGGGCGGCGATGATCCGCTGGCCCACATAGTTGGTACCGATATCGGAGACGATCGAACTGGTGAGCGCCAGCACACACAACGCCGCAAACGTCAGAATCACCCCCTGCGTCATCCCGGTGGACGAGTGCAGGGCATTATTGATGGTCGCCAGCAACAGCGTGATGGCCAGGCCGCCGGCCATGCCCAGGGCGACGGAGACGGTCACGATGGCGCGAAAGGGCCTGAGCAATGCGAGCAAACCGTTGAAGGCGCCGCGCTTGGGGTCGGTCATAAATACTTCCCGGAAAGTGAACAAGAGGGGGCTGGGCACACAGACCCTTACCCATGACAAACGAAGGATTGGCGCGACTATTTAGCTCGGTGCGCTCGGTGGTGGCGGTGGCGGATAAATTGCGTGGGGGCTGGTTCGTTCTTGTGGTGTAGGCGCACGCGCATTGGCGCGTGCCTGATCTATCCAGCGAGAGTGAAACAATGACCAAAAAGAATCTGGTGTACGTGTGGTCCCTGCGCAATGCCGCGGCTGACAAGGCCGGGCAGCCGGTGGCCTACAAGGACCGCGAGCGCTACATGATGTCGGTGCTGGAATCCCTGGTGGGGGCGCTGAACGACACACCGCTGGGCGAGGCCTATAACCTGGTGGGCGTGGTGTATGACGACGACGAGCAAAACCCACGGGACCAGCAGTTGGTCCACGATTACGGCTTTGCCTACCAGCCGGGCCGCCAATGGCTGTACCCGGCCGACCTGCGCGTGCAGGGCCGGCTGGTCAATGACTTGCTGCTGAGCGTGCCGTCCACCTACCGGCGCTTGCCACGGGGCAGCGCAGAACACATCGCCGGCAAGCAGGACTTCGAGCGCCGCCTGCACGACACGCTGGTGGAATTGAAAGCGGACATCGTGGTGCTCGACGGCCTGCTGGTGATTCTCGATGAACTGGTGCGTCCGGGCGCGCCGTTTGCCCGTCGCATCATGAACATCCACCCCGGCATTACCCGCATCGAATCGCCGTACGAGCGCCGTGGCGCCTATGCCACCTGGAACGCCCTGTACGGTGCGCGGGGGCTGACGGTCACGGATTGGGCGACCAAAACCACCACGCCCTCCGAGCCGCTGTACCTCACCGGTGCCTCGTTCCACTACGTGGACAACGGTATTGACTCGGGCGAAGTGTTCCACGACGTGCTCAAGACCGAGGTCGCGCCGGACGACACCATCCTCGAGCTGCGCTGGAACAACTTCAACAACAGCCTGTTCCCGGCGTTGCATGAAGGGTTGGCGCTGTTGGCGCAGAAGGGCTGACCGCAATTTTCCTGAGGCATGCGGTCCAAATGTGGGAGCTGGCTTGCCTGCGATTGCGGTGGGTCAGACACATTGATGTTAGCTGACCTGCCGCCATCGCAGGCAAGCCAGCTCCCACATTGAAGGGTGTCCGTGTTACAGGTCGCGCACTACCCGAAACCCAATCCAATCCCCCCGCGTCTGCGGGTAGATGGTGTTGCGGTTGCCCGAGCGCGAAAACACCGGCGCCTCGCCCCAGTCATTGCCGCGAATCATGTAGCCCTCGCAGTTCGGCTCCACCCACGCACTGCCATCGGTAGGCGCGCCGATGTAGTTGGGATGTTCGCAGTCAGCCACTCGCTCATAGACGTTGCCATGCATGTCGTACATGCCGAAGGCATTCGGCGGGTAGCTACCCACGGGTGAGGAATAGCTGTAGCCATCGGCCGGGCCATAGGTGTTCGCATGCTTGGCGATGCTGTAGCCCTTGCCCTCATCGAACGGGAAGGGGAGCGGCCCGGTCGAGCCCGCGCGCGCGGCATATTCACGCTGCGATTCGCTGACCATGTGGTACTGCTGCCCGGTCTTTTTCGACAGCCAGGCCACATAGCCTTTGATGTCATCCATGTCCATGCACACCGCCGGTTGGCGTGGGCCCTGGGGGTAACGCGGCTTGCTGGCGATGCATTCGCGACCGGGGCGGGTGTCGCCATCGGCGATGTTCACGCCGGTCTGGCGGATGTAGCTGTCCCACTCACCGGCGGTGATATGAAAGCGGCTCATGGCGAACGGCTTGGCGAAGGTCACTTCATGCAACGGGCCTTCGTCCGGCTCGCGGCCGACTTCGCCCTCGGAGGTGCCCATGGTGAAGGTGCCGGCGGGGAGTACCACCATCTCCGGGCAGTCCTTGCAGTCCTTGAACACTTTGCCGGGTTGCGGCGCGGCGGCTTGGGCCAGGTTGGGCAGGAGTGCGCCGCACAGGGCGGTCAGTGCCAGTGCCGTGAGGGGTTTGAGTCGGGATGGATTCATATGGGCATCTCGTTCAAAGAAAAAAGGGTGAGCGTCACACCTGCTGGCGAAGCAAGGTCATGAAACGCTGGATTTCATCGGAGGAATTGAGCAGGCCAGGGGCGGTGCGGATTACCGGGCCGACATCACGGTTCACCGCGTCGATCACCACACGGTGTTTCATCATGTTGGCCGCGACGGCATCACAGTCCCTTCCCTTGACGCGGAAGAAGGTGAAGCTGGCCGACAGTTCGGGGCTGCACGGCGTGACCAGTTCGATCTGCGGCTGTGCCAACAGCTGCTCCTTGAGTTCGGTATTCAACCCACGAATGCGTGCCTGCACCTGCGCCTTGCCCAGTTGCAAGTGCAGCTTGAACGCCTCATCCGCCGCCCAGCGATGCTCGAAGGCGTGGTAGCCGCCCGGGGTCATGATGGTGGCGAAGTCCTTCTCTTCGGAGAAGGTCGGCACCATCGGTGTCACGTATTTGTTTTCGGGGTCGCGGGCGCAGACCAGCCCGGTGCCGCGCGGGCCGAACATCCACTTGTGGGTGCCGGCGATGAAAAAGTCGCAATGCATGTCCGGAAAGTCGAGGTTTTCCACGCCGAAACCATGCACGCCATCCACCACATAGAGGATGCGGTCCTGGTCGTCGCGGTTGCGGTTGTGTTCATCCACCAGCGTGCCGATCTCGCCGATGGGCAGTTTTACGCCGCTGCCGGACTGCACCCAGGTCATGCCGAGCACGCGGGTGTTGGGGCGGATACTGCGCTGGATATTGCCCAGCACCTCGTCAGCGGACACGCGGTGGGCGCTCTCGAATAACGTGATCCGGCGCACCTGGGTGCCTTCTTTGAGTACGCGATAGTCCAGCACATGTTGGGTGGCGTAGTGCTCGTGGACGGTCGTAAGGATTTCCTGGTCGGGCCGTACCTTGATCCCGCCGTAGATCATCGCCAACCCTTCCGAAGTGCTGCCGGTGAGGGCGATCTGTGCGGGGGTGGCCTGCAAATAGCGGCCGGCCCACTCACGCACCTGGCCTTCGCGCTTCCAGGTTTCCTGCAGGTCCCAGTCCATCGCCAGCCCTGGGTTGCGGTCGATCTGCACCCGGTAACGCTCGATGGCCTCGCGTACTGGCTTGGGGTGCGAAGCCACCAGGAAGTTGGAGAAGTGCAGGTAATCCGGGTCTTGGTTGAACAGCTGCTTGAGGCCCGTCCATGGGGCATCTGTGGTGTTGGCGGCGATTGCTTGCGGGAGCAGCGCGGCGCCCAGTGGCAGGCTGGCGGCAAATACACCCGCCTGCTTGAGGAACGTACGGCGGTCGGTCATGGACGTGCTTCTAAGTGATTAGCGGTTGGCCAATGGCTTGGCGGCTTTTTGTACCTGGTCCCACACGCGCAGGAAGTTGCCTCCCCACAGTTTGGCGATATCGGCTTCGGAGTAGCCGCGCTGGATCAGTTCGGCGGTCACGTTGCGTATCTCGCCGACGTTGTCCCAGCCCTGGATGCCGCCGCCGTCGTTGAAGTCCGAGGCGATGCCGACATGATCAATCCCGATCTTGCGCACCGTGTAGTCGACGGCGTCGCCCCAATCCTTGAGCGTGGCCTTGGGCTCCTCTTCAAGAATGCCGTACAGGCCTTGGGCATATTGGCCGAACTTCTGCTCGGGCCAGGCGGCAATGATCGCGTCGCCCGGCATCAAGGCCATGGCCAGGTTGGGCAGGGGAGGCAGGTCGAAACGTGCGCGCAGGGCATTGAGTTTGTCTTGGGTCGGCTGGCTCAAGGGGCGTAGATACGCCGGGAACCCCACGACCTGAACCACGCCGCCGCTGTTCTTGATCAGTTGCAGTTCCTTGTCACTGAGGTTGCGCGGGATATCCACCGACGCGCGTGGCGCTGAATGGGAGGCCACCATCGGCGTGCGGCTCAGCTGCGCCACTTGCTCGAGGGCCTTGGTCGACATCTGCGACACATCGATGATCACGCCCAGGTCGTTGAGGCGGTGCACGGCTTGTTGGCCAATCGGCGACAAACCTTCGAGTGCGTCGGCGGAGTCATTGAAAAACGGCAGTGGGCGCGAAGAATCGGACCAGGTGTTATTGCCGATATAGCTGAACCCGAACATGCGCATGCCGCGTGCGGCCCACAGGTCCAGCTGGTTCAAGTCGTTGCCCAAGGGGTAGGCATTGAGCATGCTGATAAAGATCGCGAACTTGCCCTCGCCATGCAGGCGCCGGAAGTCGTCCGGGGTGTAGGCAATGCCCACTTGGTTGGGAAAGTCGCGGACCATGCCGGAGATGATCTTGAAGCGCACCTCTTGCTCATGGCGTGCCTCTTCGACAAAACCGTCGGTGGGCTTGTGCGGGGCGTTGGGGCCGTTCCAGATTTCCGGCCAGCCAAAAATCGTCAGGGCCGCGCCGGACAAGCGCCCGCGCGCCGCCTTGGCCAGGTCGAACTGGCCGTTGCCATCTTTGTCTGCCTCGTTGTCGATGCCGCCGAAATCCAGGGGCACGGTGATATGGCTGTCGAATGACAACAGGCGATCCTGCATTTCATTGGCCTGCTTGATCACCTCCAGCGGGTAGCCGGCATTGCCCCTGAACCAGTGATCCCAGGCCAGGAAGCCGGCCCCGGCGCCAATGGCGAGTGCCAGCGGCAAGCCGATATACAACGCCTTTTTCGAACGTGGTTTTGTCATTGCCATCTCAGTCAGTTGAGGCCTTTGCTATCAGGGAAGAACGAGTGATGGGCGGGGAAATTTAGGCGGCGAGGGCGCGCCGGTAAATTTCCCCGGCGTGCAAACGTTCTAGCTCTGATAAAGCCGTTTCCTAAGGTAGACAATGACCATCTCTCGACGTGGGTTCATCGCAGGCCTGGCGCTGACAGGCGCTGCGGTGCCAGCAGCCTTCTATGCCCATCGCGAGCTGACGCGCGAAGAAGAATTCCCCATCACCCCCGGCGAAGCCACGGTGGACCTGGCCGACACCGCCGGCCAGCACCTGGCGAACACCCTGCGAGGGGTCTGGAACCTACGACTGGAAGGTCGCGACGCGGGCCTCAAGCGCTTACCGTTGCAAGGCCTGATGTTGCTGCTCGACATTGCCCCCCGGGGGCGCGGCCTGCGCGGCTACCTGGACACTGCCGCCAACCTGCGCGCTGAGGGTGAGCCTCGTTACCGGGTGCTCGGGGACCTGCTGACGGGTGAGGGTGCCGTGCTGTATTGGCGGTTGATCGACCGCGACTCGGCCGATGGCATACCCGCCTACGAATTCAAGATGACCCTTGATGAGGTCTGGGCCCACTTCGCCAATGCCGGCAGCGGCACCCTCAGCGGGCAGATTCTTGAGCTGGACCGGCCGCTCGCGCTGGTTGAGCGCGACAATCGTTTTATCGCCCACAAGCAAGCGTTTCCTGAAGCGCGCGAACGCATCGGCCTCAACCCGGCCTTGTTGGCCTGGCTGATTGCTCCCGAGCACCGCTTGTTCCACCAACTGTGGCACGCCACCCGCGACCAATGGCACAAACTCTCCGAAGAAAAACGCGACGCTCTGCGCGGCATCGGCTGGCAACCCGGCCCGCGGGGCCAGGAGCGCGACGCCCGGGGCACGCGCAAAGACCGCAACGGCTCGGGCATCGACTTCTTCTTCATGCACCGGCACATGCTCGGCACCGCGCGCGCCCTGCAGGATTTGCCCTCGTGGCCGCAATTCCCCGAACCGCAGCCGGCGCTGGAGCGTGATCGACTGGGCTTCCTGCGTTACTTCGACAACCACGACGGCTTCGCGCTGCCGCCCACGTGGTCGGCGCCGGATGACAGCGCCTACACCCAGTGGGTCAGCGACATCAAGGCCGCTGAGACCTATCACAGCAACTTTCAGGTGTGGGAGTCGCAGTACCGCGACCCCCGCTATTTGTCCAAACTGACACTCGGGCAGTTGGGTTCAGAGATGGAACTGGGCCTGCACGACTGGCTGCACATGCGCTGGGCCTCGGTGCCGCGTGACCCCTCCAACGGTGCGCCGGTGCCGTTCGCCCGTGCCCCGTCCGACTTCGCCCCACGCTGGTACACGGCGCAGAACGACTTTCTCGGCGACCCATTTTCCTCCCACGTGAACCCGGTGTTCTGGCACTTTCACGGCTGGATCGACGACCGTATCGAAGACTGGTTTCGCGCCCATGAGCGCTTCAATCCGGGTGAAGTCCGCCGCATGCAAGTCAACGGCGTGGCCTGGTTCGCGCCGGGCCGCTGGGTCGAGGTGGGAGACCCGTGGCTGGGTCCGGACACGCATGGCTGCAGTACGACGCCGGGGTTGCAGAGGGGGCGGTCGATGGAAATGGACCCGGAGACCATGAAGCTGGCGCTGCGGATCACCTTTGGCGAAGACGACGGCATGTTGCAGGGGCTATTCAAGCGAGTGCCAAAGCGGCCCTGGTATGCGCGGCATCTGAAGCTGAAGCCGCGCGAGGTTTGAGTGCCCGGCTGCGCCCCGACAAGCCAGCGCCCTAGGGGCAGCGGTGCTTCATGGATGTGCAGCCGCGTCATCCTCCGTCGAATACAGCCACCGCAACAACGAATGCCGCCCACTGATCCCCAGCTTGATCGCTGCGCGTTTCAAGTAACTCTCAATGGTATTGACTTTCAATGCCAACTGCTCTGCCAGCTCCGGCGCCGTGCGCCCGGCCAGCAGCCCCAGGCACACCTCAAGCTCACGGTTGGACAACGTTAACCCCGACTGTACCAACCGCTCTTCAATGCGCCGGCGCAGGGTTTCGATAGCCTGGTTTTGCGGCATCACCGGGTCGCGGTCTTGACGGCACGGGTGGATTGCCGCGATGTGCTTTTCCACCAAGGGCAACAGCAGTGTGGAGAAGTCCTGCAGCAGGCTGCGTTCCTGCGGCGAGAAATTGTCTGACGGGTGTGAGCGATACACCGACAGCACGTAGCGTACGTCGTCCTTGTGGCGGGTGAGGTGCAATTGCGCGGCGTGCCGTTCCCCGTTCAGGGTTGCCACCGAGTCGGTATAGACCGGGCTGATCTTGCGGCGGGGGTGCCCGTCGGTGCTGACCTGCAATTGGGTGATATGGGTGGCGTCCACTGCCAGTTGGGTGAGGATGAGGTCATGCAGCATGCGTGGGAAATGGCGACTGCCGGTGCTGGCGATGACCTTGCCAATATGAGGGAACAAGTGTGCGTTCATCAATTCGTCCATGAGGCGTGCAGGTACTCGGCTTTATAGCGGCGGGGATTGAGAGGCTAGCCAATGCGAACAACCTGCCGTGATAGTCCTTCCCGCCGGGACCTATGCTAGTACAGCGTGGCGGCGGGAAGGGGATCCAATCTGAAAAGATCGGCTCAAACACTCACAAATTGAGTACGACGCGGCGCGGCGCGCGCGCACTTGGCCAGTGCCTGCTGCACATCCGCCAGCAAGTCCGCAACGTCCTCAAGCCCCACCGACAGACGCACCAGCCCTTCGCTGATCCCGTGCCGGGCGCGTTCCTCCGGAGTGTAGGTGGAATGGGTCATGCTCGCCGGGTGCTGCGCGAGTGACTCTGCGTCGCCCAGGCTGACCGCGCGGGTAAACAGCTTGAGTGCATTCATGAAACGACGTCCCGTCTCGAGGCCGCCCTTGAGTTCAAAGGCAATCATGCCCCCGGGCATTTTCATCTGGCGCGTCGCCAGTTCGTATTGTGGGAAGGCGCGCAGCCCTGGATACGTCACCCGCTCCACGGCCGGGTGCGCCTGCAGGGCTTCGGCCACCGCCTGAGCGTTGCTGCAATGGCGCTCCATGCGCAGGGCCAGGGTCTTGAGGCCGCGCATCAACAGCGAGGCGTCCTGGGGCGACATCACTGCGCCGGTCAGATCCTTGAGACCTTGCAGGCGAATACGCTGAGCCAGGGTCTGGTTGCTCACCGCAATGCCCGCGGTGATATCGCCGTGGCCGCTGAGGTATTTGGTCGCCGAATGCACCACTACATCGGCACCCAGGTCGAGGGGGCGCTGCAGGTAGGGCGTGCAGTAGGTGTTGTCGACCACTACGGTCACGTTGGGCTGCTGGTGGGCGAGAGCCGCCACGGCGGCGATATCCACCAGTTGCAGGTTGGGGTTGGCCGGGGTTTCGCAGTAGATCATGCGGGTGGCGGGGCAGAGTGCGGCTTGCAGGGCGGCCAGGTCAGTCAGGTCGACGTGCCGCACCTTGATCCCGAATTCGCCGATGCCATGGTGCAGCAGGGCGAAGGTGCAGCCGTAGAGGGTCTGGCTGACGATCACTTCATCGCCGGGCCGCAGCAGGGTCCAGAACGTCGCCGCAATCGCGCCCATGCCGGAGCTGAATGCCACCGCCGCCTCACCGTTTTCCAGGGTCGCCATGCGCGATTCCAACAACGCCAGGGTCGGGTTGGAAATGCGTGTGTAGAAGTGGCCACTGGCTTCACCGGCAAAACAGGCGGCGCCATATTCGGCGGTAGGGAAAGCGAAGGTGGCTGACAGGTAAATCGGTGGCACGAGCGCGCCGTGGTGGTCCTTGGGGTCATAGCCATGGTGGATGGCGCGGGTAGAAAAGCCGAGTGCATTGTGTTTATTGTTCATGTCGGGCGCTCCCTATTTCCTACAATGCTATGCTCATAACCAGAGATGAACGTTGCATTATTTGCTGCTAATTCCTGCATTTTTGGATGAAAGTCCTATAAAAATAACGAACAGAGGCACGTTATGCCCGTCAGTCTGGATCGTACCGACAAGGCTCTTTTAAACGCGTTGCAAGGCAACGCCCGGCTCACAGTGGCCGAATTGGCCGACCGCGTATCCCTGACCACCTCGCCGTGCTGGCGGCGGGTGCGAAACCTGGAAGAGAGCGGGGTGATCAGCGGGTATCAGGCGATTCTTTCGCCCAAGGCGCTGGGGTATGGGGTGACGGCATTTGTCAGCATCATGATGGAGAGTCATACCCAGGAAATTGCCCGGGCGTTTGAGCAAAGGTTGTTGGAGATTCCGGAGATTGTGGCGTGTCACAACGTGTCGGGGCGGTATGATTTTTTGCTTGAAGTGGTGGCGAAGGATCTAGAGTCGTTTGGCGAGTTTGCGCGGGAGGTGTTGCAGACGTTGCCTTGTGTTAAGGAGATTTACTCCAGTTTTTCTTATAAGTCGGTGCGGGCGTTGCGGGTGATTCCGTTGCCGGGGTGAAGCGCTGTTTTTTGTAAACATATCCGTTATTTAGGTCACGGCCACCTACGGTTCCGCTCTTACAGCGGGTCACTTTTTGAAGAGCGCAAAAAGTAACCAAAAACGCTTTGCCCCGACACTCGGCACCTCGCCTAGGCTCGGTGTGCCCGAACGAAGGCTTGAATCCGTGGGTAACCCGGCGTCCTGCCGAGTTGCCTGCATCGCAGGCAAGCCAGCTCACACAATTTGGATCTCCATTCATCAGGCAGATATCAACCTTCTCTTGATCTGCTCTTGATCTGGCTTGTGATCTTGATCTTAGGCGCCCCGTCAAACACGCTGGCCGGAATTCGACATGGATTACGGGCACACCGAGCCTAAGCGAGGTGCCGAGTGTTGGGGCAAGAGCGCTTTGGTTACTTTCGCGCTTTTCGAAAGTGACCCGCTGTAAGAGCGGAACCATAGGTGGCCGTGACCTAAATAACGGATATGTGTACCCAACCCAACCCAACCCAACCCAACCCAACCCAACCCCCCCCAAACAGCACGTACATCCAATTTTCCCCACCCCACACCCCTGCAAACTAGCCTCACCGCTGAAACATCAAGGCAGAGGGGCAC
This sequence comes from Pseudomonas sp. EA_15y_Pfl1_P101, assembly GCF_963970835.1. Taxonomy (NCBI): domain Bacteria; kingdom Pseudomonadati; phylum Pseudomonadota; class Gammaproteobacteria; order Pseudomonadales; family Pseudomonadaceae; genus Pseudomonas; species Pseudomonas sp. EA_15y_Pfl1_P101. The sequence continues at coordinate 101,182 of NZ_CAXAPA010000019.1, forward strand.
CCCATGGACCCAGCACCAAAACCAGGCTCCGATGAAGTCGTCACCCTGGTGGTCAAACACCTGATCAAACAAGGCCGTGAAGCCGATTACGAAGCCTGGCTACGCCGCATCGTGCGCATCGCCGGCGACCGTCCTGGCCATCTGGGCGTCGATGTGGTCCGCGGCAAGCAAGGCAAGCTGGCGATGTTCACCTGCATATTGCGCTACCGCTCCACCGACGACCTGGAAACCTGGCTCCACTCGTCCGAGCGCAAAACCCTGATTGCCGAAGCCGCCCCGATGCTCGCCGACGGCGACAACACCGAAATCGGCACGGTCAACGAATTTTGGTTCAACCCCGAAACTGAAAACACCCCCAAGCCGCCCCGCTGGAAGCAGGCAGTGGTCACGCTGTTTGTAATCCTGCCGCTGACCCTGCTGGTGCCGATCATCTGGGGACCGGTACTGCGCCTGCACCCGTTCCTCTCCAATTATGTAGTCGCCACCTTCCTGGTCACCGTGACGATCGTTGTGCTTGTGGTGTACCTGCTGATGCCGGCGGCTACCCGCCTGTTCGCTCCCTGGCTTGAAACCTCTGTTAAGGAAACCCTATGAACGCCGATCTGATTCTGTTCAATGGCCAGTTCCACACCGTGGACCGTGAGAACCCACGTGCAACCGCTGTCGCCATCAGCCAGGGGCGATTTGTTGCCGTAGGCGCCGACGGTGAAGCCATGGCGCTACGTGGCAGCGGCACGAAGGTCATCGACCTCAAGGGCCGCACCGTCATCCCTGGCCTCAATGACTCGCACCTGCACCTTATCCGTGGGGGCCTGAACTACAACCTTGAACTGCGCTGGGAAGGTGTGCCGTCCCTGGCCGATGCCTTGCGCATGCTCAAAGACCAGGCTGATCGAACCCCTACGCCGCAATGGGTGCGTGTGGTCGGTGGCTGGAACGAATTCCAGTTCGCTGAAAAGCGCATGCCAACCCTGGAAGAACTCAACCAGGCCGCGCCGGATACTCCGGTGTTCGTGCTGCACCTCTACGACCGCGCCTTGCTCAACCGTGCCGCGCTGCGTGTGGCCGGCTACACCAAGGACACGCCAAACCCGCCGGGTGGCGAGATCGTGCGTGACAGCAACGGCAATCCCACCGGCATGCTGGTAGCGCGGCCTAACGCGATGATCCTGTATTCGACCCTGGCCAAGGGCCCGAAACTGCCGCTGGAATACCAGGTCAACTCGACCCGCCAGTTCATGCGCGAGCTCAATCGCCTGGGGCTCACCAGCGCCATTGATGCCGGCGGTGGTTTCCAGAACTACCCCGATGACTACGCGGTGATCGAGCAACTGGCCAAGGACGAACAGTTGACGGTGCGCATCGCCTACAACCTGTTCACCCAAAAGCCCAAGGAAGAACTCAGCGACTTCAAAAACTGGACTGGCAGCGTCACCCTGCACCAGGGCGATGACTACCTGCGCCACAACGGCGCGGGCGAGATGCTGGTGTTTTCGGCGGCGGACTTCGAAGACTTCCTTGAGCCGCGCCCCGACTTGCCGCTGACCATGGAACAGGAGCTGGAGCCGGTGGTGCGCCATCTGGTGGAGCAGCGCTGGCCGTTCCGTCTGCACGCAACTTATGACGAATCCATCTCGCGCATGCTCGACGTGTTCGAGAAGGTCAACCGCGATATCCCGTTCAACGGTTTGCCGTGGTTCTTCGATCACGCCGAAACCATCACCCCGAAAAACATCGAGCGCGTGCGTGCCCTCGGCGGCGGGATTGCGATCCAGGACCGCATGGCGTTCCAGGGCGAGTACTTCGTCGAGCGTTACGGGGCCAAAGCTGCCGAAGCCACGCCGCCGATAAAGCGCATGTTGGCCGAAGGCGTACCGGTAGGGGCCGGCACTGACGCCACGCGGGTGTCGAGCTACAACCCATGGACCTCGTTGTACTGGATGGTCAGCGGCCGCACCGTCGGCGGCCTGGAGCTACACGCCGAAGGCCTGCCGCGCCTCACCGCGCTGGAACTGTTCACCCATGGCAGCGCCTGGTTCTCGTCTGAACAGGGCAAGAAGGGCCAGATCAAGGTTGGGCAATTGGCGGATGTGGCGGCACTGTCGGCGGACTTTTTCAGTGTCGATGAAGAAGCCATCAAGTGGATCGAATCGGTACTGACCGTGGTCGGCGGCAAGGTGGTCTACGGCGCCGGCGATTTCGAAGATTACGCACCGCCACGGGTTCCGGTGCTGCCGGACTGGTCGCCGGTGGTCAAGGTGCCGGGTCACTGGCGTCCAAGTTCGCCTTTGCAAGCTCAAGTTCACCAATGCAGCGGCCCGTGCGGCGTGCATGCCCACAGCCATGAAAAGGCGCGTCTTTCCAGCGTGCCGGTCAGCGACTTCCAGGGTTTCTGGGGTGCGTTTGGCTGCTCGTGCTTTGCTTTCTGAATCCCCTACATCCCACAGGAGTTACCCCATGACTTACAAGCGCTTGAACAAAGATGACGCCGTTGTCCTGTTGGTCGATCACCAGACCGGCCTGATCTCGCTGGTACAGGACTTCTCTCCGAACGAATTCAAGAACAACGTACTGGCCCTGGCCGACGTCGCTAAGTTCTTCAATCTGCCGACCATCCTCACCACCAGTTTTGAAAGCGGCCCTAACGGTCCACTGGTCCCAGAGCTCAAAGCCCTGTTCCCGGACGCGCCTTACATCCCGCGCCCTGGCCAGATCAACGCCTGGGACAACGAAGATTTCGTCAAGGCCGTCAAGGCGACCGGCCGCAAGCAGATCATCATCGCCGGCGTAGTGACTGACGTCTGCGTGGCGTTCCCAACCCTGTGCGCCCTGGATGAAGGCTTCGACGTGTTCGTGGTCACCGACGCTTCGGGCACCTTCAACGAAACCGTGCAACAAGCGGCCTGGGCGCGCATGACCGCCGCCGGTGCCCAACTGGTGAACTGGTTCTCCGTGGCTTGCGAGCTGCAAGTTGACTGGCGCAACGACATGGAAGGCCTGGCCAACCTGCTGTCGCCGCGCATCCCTAACTACCGCAACCTGATGAACAGCTACTCGGCGTTTACGGCCAAGTAAGCTGCGCCACAGAACACCGCTGAACCCTGTGGGAGCCGGGCTTGCCCGCGATGGCGGTGTGTCAGCTGACAGCAATGTTGGCTGACACACCGCTATCGCAGGCAAGCCAGCTCCCACACTTGATTTGTGGTGTGGCGACATACCCGTTATAAAAACCACAAATGTCCACCGAGAAGCGACAATGAACCCCTTCGAAGACATGCGCCTGTTCTGCCAGGTCATGGAGTCCGGCAGTTTTACCGCCGCCGCCGAACAGTTGGGCCTGTCCAAGCAGTTCGTCAGCCGCCGCCTGATCCAGCTGGAAGATCGCCTGGGCGTGCGCCTGCTCAACCGTTCCACACGCCGCCTGGATGTCACGCCACTCGGCCAGACTTATTACGAATCCGCGTTGCGCCTGCTCAGTGACGTCGAGCAAGTGGAGCAGGGCATTGCCGGGCAGAACAGCGAGCCACGCGGCACCCTTCGCCTCAGCGCGCCGTTGTCGTTTGCCATGGCCCATTTGGGCTGCCTGTTGCCGCAGTTTTTGCAGCGCCATCCGCAGGTGTCGGTGGAAGTCGACTTAAGCGATCGCCCCGTGGACCTGATCGGCGAGGGCTACGATCTGGTGCTGCGCATTGGCACCCTGGAAGATTCCACCCTGATCGCCCGCCGTATTGCCAGCATCCCACGGGTGTACTGCGCCAGCCCCGGGTACCTGGCCCTGCGCGGTACGCCGTTGCAGCCCGAGGACCTGGCCCAGCACGATTGCCTGCCTTATGGCCATGGCCGCCAGGTGCAATGGCGCTTCAAAGGCAAGGTGCAGGCGCTGAATGTCAGCGGGCGCATGCGCGTCAATAACGGCGACCTGCTGCGCGATACCGCCATCGCCGGGCTGGGCGTGACGTACCTGCCGACGTTTATCGTCGGCGATGCGTTAAAGGACGGCCGCCTGGTCAGCGTATTGGATGACTTCGCCCCCGAAGCCCTGACGCTTTCGGCCGTTTACCCGCAACACCGGCAGAGCTCGCGACCGGTGCAGGCGCTGGTGGAGTTCCTGCGTGAATGCCTGGCTAGCGGCTGTTGAACAACTGCCGGATCAAGTTTGGCGTACTGCCGGTCCAGCGCTTGAATGAGCGGCGGAAGTTCGCCGCATCGTTGAAGTTCAGGTACGCCGCCACTTCATCATTGCTGTAACCCTTGACCTGGTACAGGTGCAGCGCCACCTGCTTGCGCACGCGGTCCACCTGCTGCTGAAAGCCGGTGTCGTGTTTGTGCAGCTTGCGCTTGAGGGTCGCCGGGCTCATGGCGAAGGCGTGCGCGGCCTGTTCCAGGCTGGGAGGCTGGCGCACCTGCTCGCGCAGGTAGTCGTTGAGGCAGTCGAGAAAACTGCCGGCAAAGCCCAACTGTTCGATCTGCTCGCGGGCTTGTCGGCGGGCCACCTGGCCGGCCGTGGCCGAGGCGCCGGGCCACGTGCGGGTGAGGTATTCGCGGGGGATGCTCATCATGTCCAGCGGCCGTTCGAAGCGCGTTTCTTCGCCCAGATGCACCCAATACTGCTCAACATAACGCGGCTCGGCATGGCTGAAACTGCACGCCCACGGCAGACGCTCGCCGCTCAGCCATTGGCTCATGGCAACCAGCGAGGTCGTGCTGGCTTCGAGCAAAAAGCGCCAGTGCTCGCCGGCGCCGCAACTGTCCAGCCAGTACAGGTAGGCATGGTGCTCATCCAGTTCCAGTTGCAGCGTGACCAACGGGCTGAGCAGCACCTGTTGCTGGATCAGGATTTCCAGGGCCTGATGCAAGTTCTGCGCATGGCCCAGGGCATGGCTGGCCGCGCCGTAATAGCCGGGCAGCAAGCGTTGGCCGAACAGGAAGCTGCTGTCGTCGGCGTCCAGCAACTTGCGGCTGTTGCCGATCAAACCGAGAAACTGTTGTGGGCTCAGTCGCGCGTTGCCGGCCAGGATATCCTCGTGGAACAGCCCGGTGCCGCGCAGCAGGCGATGGCTGTCGATGTCCCGGGACAACGCCAGGTCGATCAGCGTGGCGGGTTGATAGTGCCCGGGTATGAAGCGGCTGTCGGCTTCATACCAGTTGGTCTTAACGGCCATCTCAGGCACTTTTCGCCAGGGGCTGCTTGGCATGGGCCAGCGCCAGGTTAAGGCGCTTGAGCAAATCGTGGGGCGGCTCGTTCAGTGCCATCACCACCGCGGTGGTCGCCGCCAGTTGCAGGCGTTCGCCTTGTTGCCGGGTCTTGTGCGCCAGGCCGCGCACTGCTTGCTGCAACTCCAGCGCAAGCTCCTTGGCCTGGCGCTCGCCGGTATTGGGCAGCAGTACCACAAAACGATCGCCGGCCAGGCGGCACAGCAGGTCCTGGCGACGCAGGTTGAGCAACAGCAAATGGCTGAGGGCCTGCAACACTGCATCACCCTCGGCATGCCCGTAGGCCTGGTTGATCGCGGCGAAGTTGTCCAGGTCCAGAGCCAGCAAGGACAGCGGTTGTTGCTGGTCGAGGCTATCTTGCAGGCTGTCGGCCAACTGGCGCTTGAGATAGTCGGCGCCGGCCAGCGGCGTGAGTTTGTCGAACAACCGATGCTCGCGGAACAGCCGCTCGCGCTTTTCCATCTGCGCGCTGATCGCCAGTTGTTCGCGATGCCAGTGGTAGATGCCGATGGTCAGCAGGATCATGCCCACCGGCATCGGCCCGGATTCGAGCCAGTGGTCCCAGGTGATGCTGTCAGGCAGGCGGATGAATTCGTCGAGGCTGTCGATCCACCACGAGAAGAAGATGCACGACAGGCCCAGCGCCAGGTAGTTGGTGACGCGCCCGGCCGGGCGGCTCTTCAGCACCAGGCCCAGCCAGACCAATGCCAACAGCGCGGATCCGCCTTCGCCGAAGATGTCCAGCCACACCCACTCGCTGAAGCTTTTCAACTCGCCGCAGGCCAGGTGCAGGATCAGCCCGAGGTTGGCGGCGATCAGCAGCAGCGAGAGTTTCCAGCGGTGGGGTTTGAGCACGGAAAACATGGCCGCGAGTCCTCTGATGATTCAGTCGTGGGCGCCAGCACAGCAGATGGATGTGACGGTTGCGTGACGGTGGGGAGGGGTCGAATCAGCTCACGGCATAAACACAATCCACAGGCAAACACCGTTCAAATGTGGGAGCGAGCAAGCCCGCACAGTTTGACCGAGGTCATTTCAGCTCATTTGTATGCTCGAACTCGCGCTAAACCCCGGTTTAAGGGCTTCACACGTCAGACCTGTCACAGAATCGTCATCCCCCACCCCTAGCGTGCCCTCCCAGTTGCCGGGCCTCTTGCCTGGCGCCAACGGATTCTTGGGGAGGATTGCATGTACAAGCGCACCGGGCTCGTCAGCTTCACGCTTACTGCCTTGACCCTGGCGATGGCCAGCGAGCGGCTGAACGCAGCCGAGGCCACCAACACCGAGCACGTCGAAGTGATCGGCCAGGCTGCTGCCATTGACCAGGCGCTCAAGGAACAGCGCAGTGCCGACAGCATCAAGAGCGTGGTGCATGCTGACGGCGTGGCACAGTTGCCGGATGAAAACGTCGCCGAAGCGGCGCAGCGTCTGCCCGGTATCAGCGTCGAGCGCGACCAGGGCGAAGGGCGCTTCGTCAGCGTGCGTGGCCTGGGCCCGGACCTCAATAGCGTCACCATCAACGGCACCCTGGTGCCCGCCCCGGAAAGTGCCCGCCGTGCCGTGGCCCTGGATGTGTTGCCGTCGGAGTTGGTGCAGTCGCTGTCGGTGATCAAGACACTCACCCCGGACATGGACGCCAACTCCCTTGGCGGAACCGTTGACGTGCAAAGCCTCTCGGCCTTCGATCACAAAGGCCTGTTCTACACCGGCAGCACCGAAGCCAGCTACGACAAGAATACAAGCCAGACCAGCCCGAAATTCTCCGGCGCCGCCAGCAACCGTTTCAGCCTTGGCGACGGCATCGACAACTTCGGCGTGGCCGCAGCGCTGAGCTGGCAGAAGCGTGACTTCGGCTCGGACAACGTCGAAACCGGCGGCGCCTGGGACTTCACCAACGGCGCCAAGCTCAATGAATTCGAACAACGCGACTACGACATCAGCCGCGAACGCGCGGGCGGCGGCCTGAACTTCGACTACAAACCCGATGACCTCAGCAGCTACTACCTGCGCACCCTGTACAGCCGCTACAAAGACACCGAGACCCGCAACTCCACCAGCCTCGAATTTGCCGACCCCCAAGCGCCCGGCGAGCTGGGCGATGCCGAGGCCAAGCGCAAGCTGAAAAACCGTGAAGAAACCCAGGAAATCCAGTCCTACGTGTTCGGCGGCGAACGCATGCTTGGCCTGTGGACCCTGAGCGGCCAGGCCGGCTACAGCCAGTCCAGCGAAGACAGCCCGGCGCACATCGCTGGCGCTACGTTCGACGGCGGCGACGTTGCCAACAGCGGCTTCTACGACAAGGACAAGCCACGCCCGATCATCGGCAGCGGCTTCTACGACGCCAGAAACTTCACCCTCGACAAAGTCGATTGGGAAAAACAGAACACCAAGGACACCGAGAAAAACCTGCGCCTGGACCTGGCCCGCGACTACGACCTGAGCGGCTATGCGTCCCAGGTCAAATTCGGCGGCAAGGTCAGCCGCCGCAATAAGGACAACGACCTGGAGGCCTGGGTCTACCAAGACTTCGATACCTTCGGCTTTACGGCCGACTCGCTCAACCTCTCCCAGTTCCAGAAGGGCAACGTCGACTACCGCCTCGGCAACTACGGCCCCGGCATCAGCGCCAGCGGCATCAAGCAACTGATCGGCAGCCTCAACGCTGCGGATTTCTATGACGAGACCGAATCGCGGGTCAACGACTACACCATCAGCGAAGACATCAACGCCGGCTACTTGATGAATACCGTCGACATTGATGACTGGCGCTTCATCGCCGGCCTGCGCTACGAGGGTACCGAGTTCGAAGCCAAGGGCACCGGTGCCACCGACGGCGCGTTCACTGCCACCGAAACCAAGCGGCGCTATCACCACTGGCTGCCGGGCCTGCATGCGCGTTACCGGATCGACAAGAACACGCAAGTACGTGCGGCCTGGACCAAATCCGTGGTGCGCCCAACCTTTGGCCAATTGGCTCCGGGTTTTGTGATCGACGATGACGAAGCCACCTTTGGCAACCCGGACCTCAAGCCCCTGGAGTCGAGCAACCTGGACCTGGGCATTGAGCACTTCATGGGGCGCGCGGGCACCGTCTCGGCGTTCGTGTTCTACAAAGACATCAAGAATTTCGTCTATAACACCGACGTAGCGGGCACCGGCGCCTGGACCAACTTCGCCGAGGCGCACACCTACGCCAATGGCGACAGCGCCAAGCTGTACGGCCTGGAACTGGCCTACTCACAGAAGTTCGACTGGCTGGCCGCGCCCTGGAATGGCCTGCTGATCGGCGCCAACAGCACCTTCAGCCGCTCCAGTGCGAATATCGAAGGCTTTGATGCCGCCAGCGGTTCCAGCCGCAAACGCGACATCAGCCTGCCCAACCAGTCCGACACCGTGGGCAACCTGATGCTCGGCTGGGAGGACGACACGCTCAGCCTGCGCCTGTCGGCCAACTACAAATCGGCTTACCTCTACGAGCTGGCCTCGATCAACGACAAGGCCCATGACCTGCACGTTGATGCGCAGACCTTTGTCGACTTCAGCGCGCGCTACTCGCTGACCAAGAACCTGCAAGTCAGCTTCGAGGCCCAGAACCTCACCGATGAGTCGTACTTCGTCTACACCGGCCACCGCAGCTACAACGGCCAGTACGAGGAGTACGGCCCCACCTACAAAGTGGGCCTGACCTTTACCCATTTCTAATAAGTACTGCATTTCAAAATGTGGGCGCTGGCTTGCCTGCGATTTCATCGACGGTGTCTGCCTGACACAACAAGGTGTCTGCATCGCAGGCAAGCCAGCTCCCACCGTTGATCTTCACTGTGTTCGAAGGATTTGTTTGTTCATGAGAATTTCCAAGCTGTATTTGCTGATGGCCCTGGCCTCCTGTGGCCACGTAGTCGCCGCCGATCTGGCCCTGGCCCCTTGGGCACCAAGGCTCAACGCCGAAGCGATTGCCTTCCTGCCCAACGCCACCGAACGCCTCGCTGCCAGCCCCCGCGACGGCCTGCAATTGCTCGATAGCAAAGGCGTGGAACTGGCTCGCTTCAAAGGCAATTTCACCGGCCTTGACACCCGCGCCGCCGGCGCCCAGGTGTTGGTGGCCAGCCTCGACAACGACCGCCAGCAAGCGCTGCTGGTCAGCCTTGATCCTTCGCGCAAAAGCTTTGGTAAGCCGCTGTACCTGCCCACCCGCGACTACGCGGTGAACGGCCTGTGCCTGTACCGCGACGCGGCGGCCAACCTGTATGTGTTCCTGGTAGGCGAGGAGGGCAAGGGCGAGCAATGGCTGGTGGGTAACGGTTCGACGCTGGTGAGCGAGCCACAACGCGTACGCGGTGTGCCGCTGCCGCCCTCGGCGCAGTTCTGCCAGGTGGATGATGCCACCCAACAATTGGTCGTCAATGAAGAAAACGTCGGCTGGTGGGCTTACCCGGCGCACCCTGAGGCTGAGGTAAAACGCACGCCCGTGGCGCTGTTCGACAATCCCAAGCGCGAAGCCGGCGCTATGGCGTTGGTGTCGGGCGCAGTGGTCGCGCTTGATCCGAAGACCGCCCAACTGCACCTGTTCCAACACAACGGTGAGCGTTGGATCGAACACGCCAGCCTGACGCTGCCGGGCCTCAAAGAACCGGAGCAACTGACCATCAATGGCCAGCAAGTGCTGGTGCGTGATGACGACACTGGCAAGCTTTACCAAGGCACAGTCAACTGGCAGGCCAAGCCGGTGACGGTGGAGCCAGTGCTACCTGAAGTCGCTGCTGTGCGCCAAACCGACCCGGTCGGCCGCCAGGGCGATGCGGCGGATGACCCGGCAATCTGGATTCACCCCGAGCAACCCGAGAGAAGCCGCGTGCTCGGCACCAACAAGAAGCAGGGCCTGCTGGCCTATGACCTCGACGGCAAGCTGTTGCAGGAACTGGCGGTCGGTCGGCTGAACAACGTCGATGTCCGTCCCAACTTCAAGCTCGGCGCTCAAACGGTCGACCTCGCCGTGGCGAGCAACCGCGATCACAACAGCCTGAGCCTGTTCAGCATCGACCGCACAACCGGCGAGCTGCGCGAAGCCGGTGAAGTGCCCACGCCGCTCAAGGAAATCTACGGCATCTGCCTGTTCCAGCCCGCCAGCGGTGAGATCTACGCGATCGCCAACGGCAAGGACGGCACCTTCCTGCAATACCGCCTGAGCGCGCCGGACGGTCGGGTGCAGGGCAAGCTGGTGCGCCAGTTCAAAGTCGACAGTCAACCCGAAGGCTGCGTGGCTGACGACCAGCGCCAGCGTCTTTTCCTGGGAGAGGAAGACGTGGGTGTGTGGGCGGTGGATGCCCGCGGCGACCAACCCGCCACGCTCACCAGCGTGATCAAGGTCGGCCCGCAACTGCATGCGGATGTCGAGGGGCTGGCGCTGTACCAGAGTAATGAGCGTGACTACCTGGTGATTTCCAGTCAGGGCAATGACAGCTACCTGGTGGTGGATGCCGAACCGCCGTTTGCCATGCACGGTGCATTCCGCGTCGGCCTGAATGCGGCTGCCGGGATCGACGGCGCCTCGGAAACCGATGGCCTGGAAGTCACCGCCATCAACCTCGGCGGGCCGTGGAGCAAAGGCATGCTGGTGGTGCAGGACGGGCGCAAGCGCATGCCCGAGCAGACCCAGAACTTCAAGTTTGTGCCGTGGGCCGATGTCACTCGCGCGCTGAAATTGCCGTGAAGCGTCATCCACCCGTCATCACTTTTTAATCGAATAGGAGTTCACCAATGCACGCGACGATGGAACATATGACGATATGGGGTTTGATCAGCGACGCCAGCCTGCTGGTCAAGGCGGTGATGGTCACTTTGCTGCTGGCGTCCTTACTCAGTTGGTACTTGATTATTCAGCGCGCCAGTGTGCTGCGGCGCCTGGAGCGCCAGTTGAAAGGCTTTGTGCCGCGCTTTCGTGCTGCGCCTGACCTGCAACCGCTGTACCGCGAAACTGTGCAGGCGGGCGAGGGTGGTATTGCGCCGATTTTCATCGCTGGGGTACAGGAATACCAGCATCTGCACGCTCATGATCCGGCCGTGCTGGAAGGTGTCGAACGCGCCTTGCAGGTGGCGATCACCGAGCAGGAAATCGAGCTTGAAAAAGGCCTGCAATTCCTGGCGACCGTGGGCTCGGTGAGCCCCTACATCGGCTTGTTCGGCACCGTGTGGGGCATCATGAACTCCTTTATCGGCTTGTCCCAGGTGCAGCAGGCCACATTGTCGACGGTGGCGCCGGGTATCGCCGAGGCGCTGATTGCCACGGCCATTGGTCTGTTTGCGGCCATCCCGGCGGTGATCGCCTACAACCGCTTCGCGGCGCGTGGCCAGACCTTGCTCACCCGCTACTACGCCTTCGGCAATGAACTGCAAGTGCGCCTGCACCGCACCTTGCGCGGTACGCCGATCAACCTGGCCGTGGCCGCCTGAACAAGGAGCAAGCCGATGTTAACCAGGCCGCAACGCAAGCACGGGCCCAAGGCCGAGATGAACGTGGTGCCCTATATCGACGTGATGCTGGTGCTGCTAGTCATCTTCATGGTCACCGCGCCGATGCTCACCCAGGGCGTAAAGATTGAACTGCCCAAGGTCGCCGCCGAGGCACTGGCCACCGACACGCGCCAGCAAATCCTCACGCTGTCCGTCAAGGCCGATGGCAGCTACTACTGGAACCTCGGGGGCGAACTCGACACCCAACACCAGACCGACAGTGCCGTGAGCCTGGATGAAATGGGCACCAAGATCTCGCAGGTGGTGGCGGCGCGCAGCGACACTCAGGTGTACATCCGCGCTGACGATAACGCCGGCTACGGACGTGTGGTATCGGCCATGGCGGTGTTGCAGAAGGGTGGTGTCAGCAACCTGGGGCTGGTGACCGAGGCCCCGCAATGACGGCGATGATCATGCACAGTCCAACATTGACGGTGGCACCCCGGGAGGCTTCCGGGTTCTGGAGAAACAGCTTCGCGGCAGGCCTGGCGGTGGCCCTGCATGTTGGCGTGGTGGCGGCGCTGATGCTGGGTTGGTCGGCCGAGAAGCCGGTGGTGGAGGCGCCGAGGGTGATGCATACGCAATTGGTGATGATGCCGCCGGCACCGGCTCCCTTGCCTGAACCAGTGGTCGTTGCAGCTCCACCAACGCCGGAGCCCGTTGTCGTGCCTGTGCCGGTGAAGCCTACGGTTGACCCTCAGATCCAGGCGCAGAAACTTGAGAAAGCCGCCTTGGCGCGCAAACGGGTCGAGGAAAAGAAGGTCGCGCAGCAACAGGAACGTTTAGCCACCGAGCAGCGCAACCGCGAGCTGGAACAACAACGCCTGACCCAGGAGCGCCTCGCCGCTGAACGTGCACGCCCCGCACCCCCGGCGCCCGCGCCTGCGTTTGACAGCCGCCAATACCAGCCCTTGAGCAAGGAAGCGCCGGACTACCCCGAGCGTGCCCTGGACAAGAACGTCGAAGGCGACTGCTCGGTGGAATACACCGTCAACATTCAGGGCCGTGTGGAAAACCCCAAGGTGTTGGAGGGCTGCCACCCTCTGTTCATGCGACCGTCATTGGCGGCGGCAAATACCTTCCGCTATCAGCCAAGGATTGTCGATGGAAAACCCGTGCCCGTGCCGGCAGTGCGCAACACCTTCCACTACCGCATCAAATGATTGCTCAGAGACACCTCAATCAATGTGGGAGCAGGCAAGCCAGCGCCCACATGTTTACCGTGTCAGGCGTTAGCTGGATTCGCCAGTTCGCTACCGGAAATAAGCCGGTCCAGATCTGCCAGGAATGTACCGGCAATCTCCTGCTTGCTGTTTGTCGAAATCACCGAAGTCTGCGGCGATAACCTCACCCTCGGATGCGTATACAACGAATGCTTACCCGGTAACGGCTCCGGCTCGGTCACACCCATTGACGCGAGCCCGACCTGCCGGTTATCCAGTGCCTCCAACAGCGCTTCCTGATCCAGCAGCCCACCCCGTGCAATGTTGAGCACTGCCCAGCACATCACGGTTGATGATATGGCGCTTGGCCTCGGTCAGCGGCGCAGCCACCATCAAGTGATCGGCGCGGGCGAACAGGTCGTGTATATCCTTGGCGGCTTCCACTCCCGCGCTGAATGGCGCCTGGCTTTGGCGCAGCGCCACAACGTTGACCCCCAACGCCAGGGCCTTATGCGCCAGGCTTTCGCCAATTCAGGTCGGCAAGTCGGTGTTGTGGGTGGACCGTGAGTTGCATTAATAGCGGGCGAAAAAAAACCGGCTGATCAGGCCGGTTTGGGGTTCCCGCAAGCAGCGGGAGGTTAAGCGTTGTTGCCTTGTAGACGATCAGCACCGCCTTCAGCCAGACCGCGTTCTTGCAGACGATCAGCACCGCCTTCAGCCAGACCGCGCTCTTGCAGACGATCAGCACCGCCTTCAGCCAGACCGCGTTCTTGCAGACGATCAGCACCGCCTTCAGCCAGACAGTTTTTTTTTAGACGATCAGCACCGCCTTCAGCCAGACCGCGTTCTTGCAGACGATCAGCACCGCCTTCAGCCAGACCGCGCTCTTGCAGACGATCAGCACCGCCTTCAGCCAGACCGCGTTCTT
>NZ_CAXAPA010000020.1:0-95829 GCF_963970835.1 Pseudomonas sp. EA_15y_Pfl1_P101
CACTCGGGTGCTGACACACCAGTGCTGGCTACGGCCTTTGCCCCGCACGCGTTCTATAACCTTACGATGAACCAGTTTGATGCGCGACAGCGCTACGTCGAAGATGTAGTGGGGCCTCCCACATTTTTGACTGTGTTTGACTCAGGAATCAGGCCAGTTCGGCGCGCAGTTGACGGGCTGCCGTCACCAGGTGGATCAATGCCGCTTCCGTCTCCGGCCAACCTCGCGTCTTCAACCCACAATCCGGGTTCACCCACAACCGCTCCGCCGGAATCCGCTTCGCCGCCTTGCGCAACAGATTGGCCATCTCCGAAGCATCCGGCACGCGCGGCGAGTGGATGTCATACACGCCCGGCCCAATGTCATTCGGGTAAGCGAAGGCTTCAAACGCATCCAGCAACGCCATATCCGAACGTGAAGTCTCGATGGTGATCACGTCAGCATCCATCGCCGCGATGCTTTCGATCACATCGTTGAATTCGCTGTAGCACATGTGGGTGTGGATCTGGGTTTCGTCACGCACACCTGAGGCGCACAGGCGGAATACTTCGGTGGCCCAATTCAGATAAAACTGCCACTGCGCCTGGCGTAGCGGCAGGCCTTCGCGGAATGCGGCTTCGTCGATCTGCACGATCTTGATACCGGCGGCTTCCAGGTCCACCACTTCATCACGAATGGCGAGGGCCAATTGACGGGCCTGCGCTTCACGGCTCACGTCTTCGCGGGGGAACGACCACATCAGCATCGTCACCGGGCCGGTCAGCATGCCCTTCATCACCTTGCCTGTCAGGCCTTGGGCGTAGCGTATCCATTCGACGGTCATGGCTTTCGGGCGGCTCAAGTCGCCCACAATCACCGCCGGTTTCACGCAGCGCGAACCATAGCTCTGCACCCAGCCGAAGCGGGTGAATGCATAGCCGTCCAGTTGTTCGGCGAAGTACTCGACCATGTCGTTACGCTCGGCTTCACCGTGCACCAGCACGTCCAGGCCGAGGTTTTCCTGCACCTCCACGGCGTGCTTGATCTCGCTGTGCATGGCTTCGACGTATTCGGCTTCGCTCAGTTTTCCAGCCTTGTACGACTGACGCGCCAGGCGAATCGACGCGGTCTGCGGGAACGAACCGATGGTGGTGGTCGGGAACAGCGGCAGTTTGAGGCCAGCACGTTGCTTCTCGATGCGCTGGGCAAACAGTGACTGGCGCCGGCTGTCCTTGGCGGTGATCGCAGCCACACGGGCTTGCACCGCAGGTTTGTGGATACGCGGCGACGCGGCGCGGGCCGCTTGTACGGCGCGGCTCTCAGCCAGGGCCGCCAGTACGCTTGGCGCTTCTGGCGCGTCGACCGCACGTGCCAACACGGCAACTTCAGCGCACTTCTGCACGGCAAACGCCAGCCAGCTTTTCAGCTCAGTATCTAATTTGTCTTCACGGCCCACATCCACCGGGCTGTGCAACAGGGAACAGGACGGCGCAACCCACAAACGATCACCCAGTTTCTCATGGGCGTGCTGCAAGGTAGCCAAGGCCTTTTCCAGGTCGCAACGCCAGACGTTACGGCCGTTGACCACGCCCAGGGACAGCACCTTATACGCCGGCAGGCGGTCGAGGATGGTCGGGTACTGGTCCGGCGCACGCACCAGGTCGATGTGCAGGCCATCCACCGGCAAGTTGGCGGCCAAACCGAGGTTCTCTTCCAGGCCACCGAAGTAAGTCGCCACCAGCTTTTTCAACGGGTCGCGCTGGATCTGGTTGTAGGCACGTTCAAAGGCGTTTTTCCAATCCTGCGGCAGGTCCAGCACCAGGATCGGCTCGTCGATCTGTACCCATTCCACGCCCAGTTCTGCCAGGCGCTGGAAGATCTGGCCGTACAGCGGCAGCAAACGGTCAAGCAAATCGAGCTTGTCGAAGTCGCCGCCCTTGGCCTTGCCTAGCCACAGGTAAGTCAGCGGGCCGATCACCACCGGCTTGACGTTGTGGCCCAGTTCGCGGGCTTCCTGGACTTCTTCGAACAGTTGCTCCCAGCCCAAGTGAAACTGCTGATCCGCACTGAATTCAGGCACCAGATAGTGGTAATTGGTATCGAACCACTTGGTCATTTCCTGGGCGTGGGCACCGCCGCAGCAGCTGTCGCTGACACCACGGGCCATGCCGAACAGGGTCTGCAACGTGGCGTTGCCATCCACCGGGCGGAACCGCTCCGGGATCACACCGAACATCAGTGAGTGGGTCAGTACCTGGTCGTACCAGGCGAAGTCACCGGCTGGCAGCAGTTCAATGCCGGCCTGTTTTTGCAAGTCCCAGTGGGTCTTGCGCAGGTCACGGCCAACGGCGCGCAGGCCGGCTTCGTCAAGTTCGCCCTTCCAGAACGCTTCCTGCGCTTTTTTCAATTCACGATCGCGTCCAATGCGCGGAAAACCAAGGGAATGAGCGACTGCCATGACTTACAACTCCAATGTCAATATTTATGGAGCCATTGTCGGCAGATGCAGACAGTGAGACAAACTCATTTTATTCGAGATGATCACAAGATCCGCTCATGTTGATAGGTAGTGAGCGGGCGACTCCCGCATTTGATCTTCTGGGTTTTCAGGGTTGTAATCGCGTGGGTATTTATCAAGAGTAGAATTTGCATGGATGCCGCCAACCACAGCCACTCCAGAAAATGCCAGGACACCCTTCCTTCCATACGTAAACTCGAACGACTTCCAGAACAGATCCGCGTGCTGGAAGCGCAGGCCGTCGCTGAAGGATTCAGATTCCTGACGCGCCTGGTGACCGAGTGGGATGACCACGCCAACCGATTCGAACAACCGGGCGAGTGCCTGTTGGGCGTATTTTGTGAAGGGACACTGGTTGCAATCGGCGGTCTTAACTGTGACCCCTATGCACCTCCAGGCACGGGACGACTACGTCGCGTCTACGTTGCGCCTGCCGTACGCGGTCGCAATGTCGGAAAAGCACTGGTGCAACAGCTGCTGGAACATGCCCGCGCGCAGTTCCAATCGGTTCGCCTGTCGACTGATACACCCGAAGCCGCAGCGTTTTATCTTCGCTGTGGCTTTCACCAAGTGGCGGATGACACGGCAACGCATGCAAAGGCACTGAAGGGCGACTGGGACGGGCACAGTCTGCACGGTTACTCAGATTAAACTGCGGGAGTTGTCGAGCTTCAGCGAGGCTGCGATGGCGGTGTGTCAGGCGGCATCTCTATCGGCAGTGCCACCGTCATCGCGGCCTCGCTGGGGCTCGACGGCTCCCACATTGGGTTTCGCGGTGTTTGGAAGGTGTTTACATCAATGGAATCGAATAACTCACGAACAGCCGATTCTGGTCCTGATCCCGTGCGACCTCGCTGCGCGAAACCCCATTACGCCAGCCAAACCCAACGTTCTTGAACGTACCGCTCTGCACCACGTAATCCAGGGAAATATCCCGCTCCCACTCGCTCGCGTCATTACCGCTGGTGGTGAGGATATGCTCGCCCTTCAAGTACATGAGCGACGCCTTCAAGCCAGGCACCCCGAGCGAAGCGAAGTCATAGGCATATTGCGCAAACGCCGTGCGCTCACCGGCCTGGATGAAGGTCTGCACGGTGCGGTCGGTGTAGAGGTACAGGCTGGAACCACCCTCCCCTTTATTCACCAAACCGCCCTGGTTGAGTTGGGCGAAGTTGCTGTCGTCCGAGACTTGCTGGTAACCGGCAGTAATCGCGTGTGGGCCCAGGGAATAGATGAACGCCGCGCTCCAGGTGTTGTTGTCGATTTCACCGGTGCCGCTCTTGGTATAACCGCCAAGTTTGTAGCCTTCGGCACGACCGGCGACGGTGCTGTTTTTGCCGTCGGACGTGGTCTTGAAGTAACGCAGGTCAGTCTTCAGCGAACCGTATTCGCCGAGCGGCAACACGTGGATCAGCCCGGCAAAGTGCTGCTGGTAATAATCCTCAAGGTTGGCGTAGTAGTACTGGACCATCAGGTCCTTGGTTAGCTGGTAGTCGGCACCGGCATAGTTGAATTTATTGCTTTCCTGAGTGCCACCGGCCGCGGCCAGGCCGCTGCGATCACTGGAGCCTCGACCGGTGGTGTGTTGCAGTTGGCCGCCGACCAGGGTCAGGTTGTCGATGTCCTTGCTGGTGATTTGCCCGCCTTCGAACGACTGCGGTAACAGGCGGCCGTCGTTGCTCACCAGGATCGGCAGGTTCGGCCGCAGGTAACCGTAGCGCGCCTCGGTCTTGGCAAAACGCGCCTTAGCGGTGGCACCGCCACGGCTCCAGCTATCGGCGGCCTTACCGTCGTCGTTGGGGATCATCGAGCTGCCCACATGGCGCCCGGCGCCGCTGTCGAGGGTCAGGCCGAGCATGCCGACCGCATCCAGGCCAAACCCCACAGTGCCATCGGTAAAGCCTGACTGATAGTTGAGGATAAACGCCTGGCCCCACTCTTCAGTCTTCGACGGTGCGGCGGCGCCGTCACGGTTGTCGTTGTTGAAGTAGAAGTTGCGCATGCTCACGTTGGCTTTACTGTCACTCAAGAAATCAGCCGAAGCCAAGGGGCTCAGGGCAATGCCCAGGCCGCCGGTCAATACGCTTAATATATTCAAAGTGGCTTTCATCAGGACGAACTCCGGCGCGGAATCCAAGTTCCGGGCGCAAAAAATGGGCAGCAGGAAGCACGCGGCCAAACTCGGGTTGGCCGGTGCGTTAACTAACATTTACGACTTCGTTGCGCGAAGTGAACCTCCGTAAAACCTCAGTCAATCAAGCCATGAGCGTCATAAAACGGGTACGGCCCCGGGTAGTCCCCGAACACGCCGTTATGGCTGATCAAACCTTGTTGCGCCTCCCAGTGATGCAACAAATAGCCCGCCGGTTCCAGGTTGAAATGCGCGGGCGCCGCTTCTTGCAAATCCAGCACGATCTGGTGAGACGTGCCGGGACACACACAACTCAAGCTACCGCCGAAACGTCGCTGCATCGGCCGATGCAGATGCCCGCACAACAGCCGCTCCACTTGCGGATGGCGTGCGACGACCTGCTCCAGGCCGGCGGCGTTGATGAAGGGTTCGCGGTCCATATGGCCGATGCCGCTGATGAACGGCGGGTGGTGCAGGATCAGCAAGGTGGGGGCATCAGGACGCCGCGCCAGTTGCTCATCGAGCCACTGCAATTGGCTGTCCAGCAACTGCCCGCCATGGCCGCCGGGAATGGTGGAGTCGAGGCCGATCAGGCGCAGCGGATACTCGTCCACCACCCAGTCCAACGGGCCATCTGCCGACATTGGCAAATAAGGATGGTCACGGAACGCCTCCAGCAACGGCCCGCGTGTGTCATGGTTGCCAGGCACCAGGTAGCAGGGCATGTGCAGGCGTGCCAGTTCGGGGTGCAGCACGGCGTATTCATCGGCGCGACCGAAGTCCACCAAGTCACCGCTGATCACCACGATATCGGGCCGTGGGTGGCTGGCGTTCAAGTGGTCGACGGCGCGGCGCAACGCACCCAGGGTATCCACGACGCCGTAAGTCAGGCGCTGGCCGGCTTTGAGGTGCAGGTCGCTGATCTGCGCGACGAGAAACGGACGATTCACAATAGATTCTCAAGCATTCAGGGTGAACAACATGTGCGGCGCAACCGCCAGGGAAATCGGCGCGCCGACGGCGTACAGCTGGTTGTCGCTGCTGTCGACCAACAGCGGTTGCGGGCCGCCGACATCCACCAACAGGCGGCTTTGCGCGCCCTGGAAAAACTGCGCCAGCAGATGGCCGTGCAGGTGCCCCTCGCCCTCCATCACCCGCAGGTGTTCGGGGCGGCAGTAGACCGTGCCCGGCAGGTTGGCTTCGTGCCACGGCAACTCGCCGCCGCAGACTTTCAAGCCATGGGCCGACGGTTCAATCACCGCGAACGCATTGAGGTTGCCGACAAAACCCGCGACGAAGGCGTTGGCCGGTTTCTGGTAGATGTCCCGTGGGCTGGCCAACTGGGCGACGCGACCGTGTTCCATCACCAGGATGCGATCGCCCAGCGCCATGGCTTCACCCTGGTCGTGGGTGACGAACACCGACGTAATGCCGAGCCCGCGCAGCAGTTCATTCAACTCGCTGCGCAGGCGTTCGCGCAGTTGCGCGTCCAGCGCCGCCAGAGGTTCATCCAGCAATAAAACCTTGGGGCGCGGCGCCAACGCACGGGCCAAGGCCACGCGCTGACGCTGACCGCCGGAGAGTTCATGGATGCTACGCTTGCCGTGGTTCTGCAAACCCACCAGTTCCAGCAGTTCGTCACAACGCTTGTTGCGCTCCGGTGCCGACATGCCGCGAATTTTCAGGCCGTAGACGATATTGCCCGCCACATCCAAGTTGGGAAACAGCGCATAGTTCTGAAACACCATACCCACATCGCGCCGCTCGATGGGCAGGCGGGTCACGTTCTGGTCACCGAAAAACACCTGGCCCACATCCGGGCGCTCCAAGCCGGCAATCAGGCGCAGCGTGGTGGTTTTGCCACAGCCGGACGGGCCAAGGATCGCCAGGGTTTCGCCGCCTTCGACGGTCAGGTTCAAGTCATGCACGGCCACGGTGCCATCGGCGAACGCCTTGCGACAACCTTGCAGGCAGATAGTGATAGCGGTCATCGACGCTCTCCACGGGACAAACGGGCACTGATGGCCTGCAGTGCAATCAGCAGCGGCACGATCATCAGCAAAAAGATAAGGGTGTAGGCGCTGGCGATTTCCAGACGCGCCGAGGCGTAGCTGTCGGCCAGGCCGACGGGCAAGGTTTTGGTCATCGGCGTGTGCAGCATCCAGGTCAGGTTGAATTCACCCAGGGACAAGGTGACCACCATCAGCACACCCGCCAGAATCCCCGTCCGGCAGTTGGGCACCACCACGCTGAAAAAGCGCTTGATCGGCCCCGCACCTAGGCTGGCCGCCGCCTCCTCCAGCACCGGCAATTGCTGACGCTGCATCACCGCCATCACCGGGCGTACCAGGAACGGCAAAGTGAACAGCACATGGCCGACGAGGATGAACAGCCAACTGCTGCGAAAGCTGCCGAACTGGCCGTAGGTCAGCAGCAAGGCCAGCGCACTCGCCAGGCCGGGCATGGCCACCGGCAGCACCATCAACTCTTCGAAGGCGCGGCTGAAGCGGTTGTTCATGCGCACCAAGGCGTAGGCTGCCGGCACACCGATGACACAGACGCACACCGCGCAGGCCAAGGCCAACTGCAGCGACAGCCACACAGTCGGCGAATAGGCCTGCCACACCTGAATAACCCAATCGAAGGTCAAGCCACTGGACACACCCACGAAAAAGTTGCGGGTCAGCCCGGCCAGCAACGACATCAGCACCGGCACCAGCATGAAGGCGCACACCAGCAGGGTGAACAGCAGTTGAATCACAAACAGCGATGAGCGTTTCACAGCACAGTCCCCGCGTTTTTCACCAGGCGTCGCGTGAGCAGCAACACCGCCCAGGTCACCGCACCGAGTACCACCGACAGCGCAGCGGCGACGGCAAAATTGGCGTAGTTGGTGAATACATTGTAGATCGCCACCGGGGTGACATTGAGCCGCGTGCCTAAGGTAAAGGCGGTGCCGAAAGCGCCCATGGACGTGGCAAAGCAGATCGCCCCACAGGACGCCAACGCGGGTGCCAAACCGGGCACGATCACGTCGCAGACCACGCGCCAGTGCCCTGCGCCCAGTGAATGCGCGGCCTCCTCCAGGCTGCGGTCGAGGCTTTCGCAGGCGGCCATTACCGTGAGAATTACTCGCGGAATCGAGAAGTACAGGTAGCCCACAAACAGCCCCGCCAACGAGTAGGCGAAGATCCAACGTTCACCGGCCAGTTGCAGGCCCAGGGCGGCAAACAGACCTTGGCGCCCTGCTAACAGAATCACCAGAAAGCCCACCACCACGCCGGGAAAGGCCAAAGGAAAAGTGAGCAACGCCACCAGCGCCGAGCGCCCGAAGAACTGCTGTCGGGCGAGGAATACGCCGCTGATGCCGCCGATCACTAACGCGACCAACGTCACCAGCACCGCCAGGATCAGGGTTTGCCCAAGGCTGCCCAGGTACTGCGCGCTGCTGAGCACCTGCCAATAGCCGCTGCCACTGCTGTCGCGGCTCTCGGCGCCAAGCATCATCAGGTGTGCCAGCGGCAACAACCAGAACGCGAGCAGTACTGCAAAAGCCGGGGCCAGCGCCCAGGCTGCATGTCTTGCCGATGCGGCCACTTACTTGACCTCGTTAAGGTATCGGGCAGCGAAGGCTTCCTGCACAGCGGCCATTTTTTCGTAGTCCACCACACCGGCACGGGCGTAGTCGCTGTCCGGGAGGAACTGCGCGGCCACGTCAGCCGGCATTTTCATTGGCCGCACCGGGCGCAAGTAAGCCTTGGCCCAAAGCGCCTGGCCTTCGTCCGACAGCACGAAGTCGAGGACTTTTTCGGCATTGGCGCGGTGTGGTGCATTGGCGACCAGGCTCATCACGTAGGGCACGCTGATGCTGCCTTCTTTCGGAATCACGAAGGCGACGTTGGCGTTGTCTTTGTAGCGCGCGCGGTAGGCGTTGAAGTCGTAGTCCACCAGGATCGGCAATTCGCCGGACAGCACCCGCGCATAGGCGGTTTGCTTGGGCACGATGGGGGCGTTTTTCGCGAGTTTCTGGAAGTAATCGATGGCCGGGGCAAAGTTGTCCAGGTCGCCGCCCATGGCGCGGTTGATCGCCACTGCCGACACGTAGCCGACGAAAGCACTGGACGGGTCAAGGTAACCGACCATGCCTTTGTATTCCGGTTTGAGCAGGTCAGCCCAGCTTTGCGGCACCGGCAAACCACCGAGCGCGTCGACATTGACCATGATGCCCAAGGTGCCGGAGTGGATCGCGAACCAATGCCCGGCCGGGTCTTTCAGGCCAGCGGGGATCTGCTCCCAGGCCTTGGGTTTGTAGGTGTCGACCACGCCGGCTTTTTGCGCCTGCAGGCCGAAGGTCACGCCGTAGTAGACGACATCGGCGACCGGTGCGGCTTTTTCGGCTACCAACTGCGCCAAGGACTGGCCGGAGTTCTTGTTGTCCAGCGGCACCTGCACGCCGGTGCTGCCGGCGATGGCCTTGAGCTGGGTGCCCCAATCGGCCCAGTCCGGCGGGCAGTTGTAGCAGATCGCGGTTTCGGCGGACTGGGCCACGCTGGCCGCACCGCACAGCAACAGGGCTGCCAGGGTTTTACTGAGTGCGCGCATCAAGGGTCTCCTCGTAGGGTTGAGTACTTTCGCCAGGCCGGATATGGCAAGGCAGGCAATGGGACGTCGGAGCATTGCCGACGATTTGCGCCAGCAGTTGGTCAATCACGGTGCTGGCCAACAGCGCAATGGGCTGCACCACGCTGCACAGGGTCGGGTGCATCTGGGTGCCGAGGCTGATGCCGTCGAAGCCCATCACCGAAAGCTGTTGGGGCACGTTCCAGGCGTTGCGACGCAGTTCGGCGATCAGGCTGATCGCCAGGAAATCGTTGGAGCACACCAAGGCGGTGGGTGCATCGTCGCCGTGGAGGAAAGGTTCGATGGCGGCGAATTCAGCCTGGGTGTGGGCCGGCATTTCGATCACCGGACGGCTCTTGAGGCCGTATTCCTGCATGGCATCGCAGTAGCCGGCATAGCGCAGGCGAGCGCGGTCCGATTGCAACGCGGGGCCGGCGACCATGCTGATGCGCCGGTGCCCGGCTTCGAGTAAATACCGCGTGGCCATGGCCATGCCGGCCCGGTTGTCGACCGACACCGCGCTGTAATTGGGGTTGCTCGGTTGGTGATAGGCCAATACGAACGGGGTTTTCTCGGTGTTCAGGCTGCTGAGCACGACGTTGCTTTCGGCATCTGTGACCGTCAGCACCAGGCCGTCGACGCGCTGGCGGAGCAACTCTTCCACCACAATGCTTTCGCGTTCGCTGCTGTAGTCGGTGGTCGCCAGCAACAGGCTGTAGCCGCGCGAACGTGCCGCGCGCTCCATGGCCTGGAACTGTTCAGCGAACACCGGGTTGAGCAGGTTGGGCACCACCACACCGATCAACTGGGTGGTTTGCAGGCGCAATTGGCGACCCAGCAGATTAGGACGAAAGCCCAGCTCGCGGGCGGCGGCAAACACCTGCTCACGCGTCGCCGGGCGCACCTGGTCGGGGGAAGCAAAAGTGCGGGCGGCGGTGGCGCGGGATACGCCAGCCAGCCGTGCGACGTCTTTCAGGTCAGTCATGGTTACTCGCTTGAGATCGATCTCATTGGCGAGGACAGTACCGGGAGAATGTGGCATTCCGGCGGTAAGGAGATGACAGTTTGATGGCACCTGACTTGCTATACACAGATCAAAATGTGGGGTATGCCCATAGATGGTCATACTCCCCAGGTATTATTGAAAACCAAGGGCAGCAAATTCCGCCCACTAACCTTTCGATCTGATCCAAGTGCGGGCACAATGCGTGTCCTTTTTTGGCAGGCACCGCCGCAGGCTCTCAAAAATGATCAAAACGCCGTACTACCTCATCGATAAACAGAAACTTCTGGTCAACATGCAGAAGATTGCTTATGTGCGCGAGCAGTCCGGCGCCAAGGCGTTGCTGGCGCTCAAGTGCTTTGCCACCTGGTCGGTGTTCGACCTGATGCAGCAGTACATGGACGGCACCACCTCGTCGTCGCTGTATGAATTGAAGCTCGGCCGCCAGAAATTCGAAGGTGAAGCGCACGCCTACAGTGTGGCCTGGGCCGACGATGAAATCGAAGAGATGCTGGACAACTGCGACAAGATCATCTTCAACTCGATCAGCCAGCTGCAGCGCTTTGCCGAACGTTCCGAAGGCAAGACCTGTGGCCTGCGCGTGAACCCGCAGGTGAGCAGCTCCGACTACCTCCTGGCCGACCCGGCGCGCCCGTTTAGCCGCCTCGGCGAATGGGACCCGGTGAAGATCGACGGCGTCATTGATCAGATCTCCGGCTTCATGTTCCACAACAACTGCGAGAACGGCGATTTCAGCCTGTTCGACAAAATGCTCGGCACCATCGAAGAACGCTTCGGCGCGCTGCTGCACAAGGTCGAGTGGGTCAGCCTTGGCGGCGGCATCCATTTCACCGGCGAAGACTATGCCGTGGACGCGTTCTGCGCGCGCTTGAAGGCGTTCTCCGAGAAGTACGGCGTGCAGGTCTACCTGGAACCGGGCGAAGCGGCAATCACCAACAGCGCCTCCCTCGAAGTCACCGTGCTCGACACTCTCTACAACGGCAAAAACCTCGCCGTGGTAGACAGCTCCATCGAAGCCCACCTGCTGGACCTGCTGATCTATCGCCTCAACGCCAAGCTGGCACCGAGCGAGGGTGAACACACCGTCATGGTGTGCGGCAAATCCTGCCTGGCCGGGGACATCTTCGGCGAGTATCAATTTGATCGTCCGCTGGCCATCGGCGATCGGCTGTCGTTCATCGACACCGCGGGCTACACCATGGTCAAGAAAAACTGGTTCAACGGCCTGAAAATGCCGTCCATCGTAGTGAAACAACTCGACGGTACAGTCGAAGTGGTTCGTGAATTTGGTTACGACGACTACCTGTCCAGCCTTTCGTAAGCTGGCGGATAAAGGAGAGATAAAGCAATTGAAAAAGAACGTTCTTATCATTGGTGCAGGAGGTGTCGCCAAGGTGGTGGCCCACAAGTGCGCGCAGCACAACGACGAACTCGGTCGTATTGCTATCGCGTCGCGCAACATCTCCAAATGCCAGGCCATCATCGACAGCGTCAAGGCCAAGGGTAGCCTCAAGGTTCCCGCCGACATCCAGGCCTTCGCGCTGAACGCCCTGGACGTGGAAGCGACCAAGGCCCTGATCCGCGAGACCGAATCGCAGATCGTCATCAACGTGGGTTCCGCGTTCCTCAACATGTCGGTACTGCGTGCCTGCATCGACACGGGCGTTGCGTACCTCGACACCGCGATCCACGAAGAGCCGGGCAAGGTCTGCGAGACCCCGCCGTGGTACGGCAACTACGAATGGAACCACCTGGAAGAGTGCAAACAGAAGAACATCACCGCCATCCTTGGCGTGGGCTTCGACCCAGGTGTCGTCAACGCGTACGCCGCGCTGGCGCAGCAACAGCATTTCGACCGCATTGACTCGATCGACATCCTCGACGTCAATGCCGGCTCCCATGGCAAATACTTCGCCACCAACTTCGACCCGGAAATCAACTTCCGCGAGTTCACCGGACAGGTATGGAGCTGGCAGAACAGCCAGTGGACCAGCAACACCATGTTCGAAGTCAAACGCACCGACGACCTGCCGGTCGTCGGTTCGCAGAACCTTTACCTCACCGGCCACGATGAAGTGCACTCACTGTCGAAAAACCTCGACGTGCCCAACGTGCGCTTCTGGATGAGCTTCGGCGAACACTACATCAACGTGTTCACCGTACTGAAAAACCTCGGCCTGCTCTCCGAGAAGCCGGTCACCACCGCCGAAGGCCTGGAAGTCGTGCCGCTGAAACTGGTCAAGGCCGTACTGCCCGACCCGTCTTCGCTCGCGCCGGGCTACACCGGCAAGACCTGCATCGGCGACCTGGTCAAAGGCACCAAGGACGGCCAGCCGCGTGAGATGTTCATCTACAACGTGGCGTGCCATGAAGAAGCCTTTGCCGAGACAGACAGCCAGGGCATCTCGTACACCGCAGGCGTTCCCCCCGTAGCCGCTGCGCTGCTGGTAGCGCGCGGTGAGTGGGATGTGAAGCACATGGCCAACGTCGAGGAACTGCCCGCTGAGCCGTTCCTGAAAGCGCTGGACGTGATGGGGTTGCCGACTCGTATTAAAGACGAGAACGGTGATCGGGCTTGGAACGCGATTGCCTGAATAGGCGATAGCTGACCACAAAAAAATGCGCCCCGAGGGGCGCATTTTTTGTTGGGACTCACATAACTCCCAAAGAGCAATGAAAGTCAAAATGTGGGAGCTGGCACTGCGCCCCAGATTCTCGGATATTTCTCACAACTGTTTCAGGTTGTCGCTCGGAAGTGCGCTGACTAACCTCTCTGCCGTCGCTGCCAATTCAGCGACCGGATTTGACCGTCCGACT
Organism: Pseudomonas sp. EA_15y_Pfl1_P101; assembly: GCF_963970835.1. NCBI lineage: Bacteria > Pseudomonadati > Pseudomonadota > Gammaproteobacteria > Pseudomonadales > Pseudomonadaceae > Pseudomonas > Pseudomonas sp. EA_15y_Pfl1_P101. Next base: position 13,090 of record NZ_CAXAPA010000020.1, read on the forward strand.
TCAAAGAGCAACTGCAACTACACCGATCTTCGGCGTTTTTTTTACGCCTGATGTATTGTGTCGCGGCAGCTGTACGCGGGATACCTTCGGGTATGCCGGTTTTGCTTCTTTGGCCGGTCGGTCAACCCGCGTATAGCTGCCACCCTAATTCGGTTGACCGCGAATCGTGGCAGCTCCATTTACAAAGGAACTTCACCATGATCAAAGACAGTCCAAATCCCCCAGAAACACTCTTCACCGTGTGTCCTGATTTAGGCACGGAAACTCACCCGTTCCTCAACCAAGGAAACTCGAATAAAGTCAGACAACGCAGACGCTATGTAAGAGTCGACTTGTCGTGAGGGAAAAGCGATTTGATCGCCGTCCACGATCAGGTCTTCGAGCTTGGCAAGAGAATCAGGGAATTTTAAAAGTAATGTATGGCCACGTTAGAACGGAATCGCCCGAATGGCATATTGATCAAGCCCAAACGCAGCGAATTCAAACACCCCCGTTTCACGGATGCTCAACTCAATTGCATCAGGGTTGATGTAGTTCACCAGCAAATGAGCCGGAACTTTCGAGCTGAACGTGCTCTTTCCACTCCCGTTCGGTCCGGCGAACAGCCGGACGCGGGGGGTGGTGCTCAAGCCTGAATCTGCGCCTCAGTGATTTGTGGCTTAACTTTTTTACGTGACATGTTGGTCTCCGGCTCAGGGCAGGGGCAGATCAATGGCAGTTAGCATAGATCACCTCAAGCGTTGAACGCAGACTCGACTTTACCTCAATGTGTGTCCCATGTCCTCACACCCGGCTTGCGAACCAACATTTGCGTACTTCCCGTCCGAGACCTCAAAACACCGACCATCCGATCCGCTCACTCAACAACTCCAACGCCTTCATCCCCGCCAGCGAGTTCCCCGCCGCGTTCAGCTCCGGCGACCACACGCACACCGTAAACTGCCCCGGGACCACCGCGACAATCCCGCCGCCCACACCGCTTTTGCCGGGTAATCCCACGCGATAGGCGAAGTTCCCCGCCTCGTCATACAGCCCGCTGGTGGCCATGATCGAGTTGACTTGCTTGGTCTGGCGCGCGGTCAGGATTTGCTCGCCGCTGTGGGCGCTGGTGCCCTCGTTGGCGAGAAAGCTGAACGCCTTGGCCAGGTCCAGACAGCTCATCTGCAACGCGCAGTAGTTGAAGTAGCTGTGCAGCACCGCGTCTACATCGTTGTGGAAGTTACCGAAGGACTTCATCAGGTAAGCCATGGCCGCGTTGCGCGCGCCGTGCTGGGCTTCGGAGTCGGCGACGACGCTGTTCACCAGGATTTGCGGGTTGCCGGACAGGCGCCGTACAAAGTCGCGCATCGAAAGAATTGGCACGGCAAAGCGCGATTGGTTGATGTCACAGATCACCAGCGCGCCCGCATTGATAAACGGATTACGTGGGCGGCCGCACTCGAATTCCAGTTGCACCATGGAGTTGAACGGTTGCCCGGACGGTTCGTGGCCCAGGCGTTCCCAGATGGTTTCGCCGCCGTGATCGATGGCCTGTACCAGGCTGAACACCTTGGAGATGCTCTGCACCGAGAACAACGTATCGGCGTCACCGGCGCGGTAGGCCGAGCCGTCGTTGCCGTACACGGCGATGCCGATCTGGTTGGCCGGCACATCCGCCAGCGCGGGGATGTAGTCGGCGACGTTGCCGAGGCCGATCAGGGGGCGCACTTCGTCAAGGATCGAGTCCAGCAGCGCCTGCATATCTTGTCCTGTCATCTGTCTTTGAATCGGTAATAAGCGGGGCGCGGAGGATACTTCAATGCGCGCGGAAGCCCCACACAATCTCTACCACCCGCTCGGCCACCACCAGATACACCAGGATCAACAACAGCTGTAGCGCCAGGTGATAACGCAGCTTGGCCAATCGACGGATGCCATCGCTGACGTTCAACAGCATCAACAGCATCGACAGCACAATAAGCCCCCAGCCGGCCACGCTGGAGGCAAACACCCCGATAAACAGGTCCTGCTGGCCCACGAGCGTATTGGTCCCTGCCGCAAACAACAGCGCGCACACCAGCAGGTTTTTCACGTTGTCGAAAATCTGTGTGCTCAGATCGTTTTCCAGCAAGGCCAAATACCGCTTCCATAACGCGTGCATGGGTAACTACCGGGTAGGGATCGCTCGTCAATCAAAGTAGTCCAATTGCCCGTACACTGCACCGCTGCGCTTACCCAATGAGGACTTTTGCATGAAATTGATGATCGGCCTGGCCGCCCTGCTGTTGGTATCGGCTTGCACTTCAACAGCACCTAACACGCCACCTGCGCAAGACTCCACCGCATCGACTTGCCTGGCAGGCGGCGGCACGATGAAGCAAGTCGGCAAGTTGCAGAGCTGGAAATGCATCACGCCGTACAAGGATGCAGGCAAGGCGTGTACCGACTCTAGTCAGTGTGATGGCGAGTGCCAGACCAGTGTCACCACCCAAACTGGCAGCACGCCGATCAGCGGCACCTGCCAAGCGGACAACAGCCACTTCGGCTGCTCGGCGACGGTGGAAAAAGGCAAGCTCGGCCGGGCGATTTGCGTGGACTAAGGGTCACCCCGCTAGAACTGTGGGGGCTGCCTTGCCTGCTCCCACATTGAGCGCGTTCAGCATGTGAGATCAGCGAGGCCCATGTACTCGCGCAACGTCTCCCTTCATACGCCGTGCGGAACAACCCCTTGCGCTGCAAATGCGGAATCACTCTCTCCACACACTCCGTGAACGAGCCCGCCAGATACCCCGGCGAAGCCAAGGTCACTTGGGAACCCTTTCTCACCAGCGTGCAGCGGCAACTGCCAGAGCCAACACTGTCGAGCTTTAAGGCTGTACCGATTTTCTCAAATGTATAAAGTTTCAAGCCGGCTTTTGCTCGCCCAATGTGCGAGCTGCCAACGCGCCCAACACCCCGCCAACAACCGGCGCCACCCAGAACAACCACAACTGCACCCTATACTCGCCCCCGGCAAACAACGCCGGCCCGGTGCTACGGGCGGGGTTCACCGACGTATTGGTCACCGGGATCAGAACCAAGTGAATCAAGGTCAGCGCCAGGCCGATGGCAATCGGCGCAAAACCAGGCACAGCACCCGGTGCGGTCACGCGCATGATGATGAATACGAAGAAAAACGTGGCGATCAGTTCGGCCAGCACCGCAGCCTTCATGTCGAAGAGGGCTGGGCTCAATGGGCCGTAACCGTTGGCGGCAAAACCACCCACAGCGAAATCCGGCTGCCCGCTGGCAATCAGGTACAACGCCGCAGCGGCGACAATCGCTGCGCTGACCTGCGCCGCGATGTACGGCAGCACATCCCCCGCAGGAATGCGGCGCCCCGCCCATAGGCCAATGGTCACCGCAGGGTTGAAATGCCCGCCGGAGATTCCCCCTACCGCGTAGGCCATGGTCAATACCGTGAGACCAAACGCCAGCGAAACGCCCACAAAACCAATGCCTAAATCCGGGAATGCCGCCGCCAGGATGGCGCTGCCACAGCCGCCGAATGTCAGCCAGAAAGTACCCATGAATTCTGCGGTCAAACGCTTATGCACAATCAACTCCATTGCTGTTCAAGTGCCGTCACCACAGGCGGTGGGCGGCCCTGGGCGACGGTAGCAATGGGTATCAAAATACTGTGTAAGACTTGTCTGGTCGTAGGAGCGAGCTTGTTTGCTCCTACCTGGGCACACCCGGCCCAAACTGCCTGATCGCCAAGCAATACCCAATCAACGCCACCGCCGCCAGCAACCCGCCCGCCGCGCCGATCCAGGCGAAGCCGAACTGGCTGCCGACCCAGCTGCCCATCAGGGCGCCGCCGCCGATGCCGATGTTGTAAATGCCGGAGAACATCGCCATGGCCACGTCGGTGGCGTCCGGTGCCAGTACCAGCACTTTGGACTGCATGGCAAGGCCAAAGCCCATGATCGCCATGCCCCAGAAAATACTCAGCACCACCAGGTAGGATTGCGCACCGCTCAACGGCAGTAGCAGCGCCAGGCACGCGGCCAGAATAAATACCGCGCCGACGACGAATACATGCGGGTTGAAGCGGTGCACCAGGCTGAACAGCAGCGAGCCGATGATGCCCGCGCCGCCGAATACCAGCAGGATCAGGGTCACCGCGCTGCCGCTCATACCGGCCACGCCTTCGACGAAGGGTTCGATGTAGCTGTAGGCGGTGAATTGCGCGGTGACGGTCATCGCGGTAAGCACATAAAGCGCTACCAGCGCCGGGCGCTTGAACAGCAGCGGCAGGCTGCGCAGGGAGCCGGAGTTCTGGCTCGGCAATAGCGGCAAGGTGCGCGCCAGCCAGAACACCAGCGCGGCAGCGAAGGCGCCGATCACCAGGAACGTGGTGCGCCAGCCCATGGCTTCGCCGAGCAGGCGACCCAGCGGAATGCCCAGGACCATCGCCAGGGAAGTACCGGTGGCCAGAAGGCCGAGGGCTTGCACCTGCTTGCCTTCCGGCGCCAGACGTACCGCCAGCGACGCGGTGATCGACCAGAACAGCGCATGGGACAAAGCAATGCCGATGCGGCTGAGCATCAGGAGGCCGAAGCTGTTGGCGACACTGGAGAGAATGTGGCTGACGATAAACATGCAAAACAGCACGATCAGCAGCTTGCGCCGTTCGATGTTGCGGGTGAGCAGCATCACCGGCAGGGAGGTCAGGGACACGATCCAGGCGTAGATCGTGAGCATCAGGCCGACGCTGGACACCGGCATGTCGAAGCTGGCGCCGATGGCACTGAGCAGCCCAACGGGCACGAATTCGGTGGTATTGAACACAAAGGCGGCCAACGCGAGGGCGATGACCGGTTGCCAATTGGTTTGGGGGGTTGCGGCTGAAATGCTCATTGACGGGTCGGTCTACTCAGTTTCCGCGTTGATCAAGCCGGCCCAGTGCCGGCCCTTGAGCAGCGCGGAAAAATAGTAACACGAGCCTCAAGGATCGACTTGCGCCGTCAGCTCCTGAATCGATTCTGGCCGATTGGCGTAACGCTGGGCCAGTGCCGCGCACACCATCAGTTGGATCTGGTGAAACAGCATCAATGGCAGGATCAGTACGCCCATGGTCGCGCCGGCAAACAGCACCTGAGCCATCGGCACGCCGGTCGCGAGGCTCTTCTTCGAGCCGCAGAACAGAATGGTGATGCGGTCTTCCTGGTTAAAGCCGAAGGCCTTGCCCAGCACCGCCGACGCCACCAACACCAAGGCCAGCAACACGCAGCACGCCACCACCAGCCCGCCCAGCTCCCACAGAGGGATCTGGTGCCAGATGCCTTCATTGACCGCTTCGCTGAACGCGCCGTACACCACCAGCAGGATCGAGCCTTGATCGACGAATTTCAGCCAGGATTTATTGCGCCCCACCCACTCACCAATCCAGCGACGCGCGATCTGCCCGGCGATGAACGGCAGCAGCAATTGCACGCTGATTTTCAGGATTGCGTCGACGGTCGAGCCGCCGTCACCGTGCACGTCGAGCAGCAACGTCACCAACAGCGGCGTGAGGAAGATGCCAAACAGGCTGGAGGCCGCCGCACTGCAAATCGCCGCCGGGATATTGCCGCGTGCCAGGGACGTGAAGGCAATCGCCGACTGCACGGTAGCCGGTAAAGCGCAGAGGTAGAGCATGCCCATGTACAGGTCGTTGCCGATCAGCGGTGACAACAGCGGCTTGAGCGCCAGGCCCAACAGCGGAAACAGCACGAAGGTCAGGCTGAACACCAGCAGGTGCAGGCGCCAGTGACCGGCGCCAGCAACAATGGCCTGGCGCGACAGCTTGGCGCCGTGCAGGAAAAACAGCAGCGCAATGGCCAGGTTGGTGACCCAGCCGAAGGCCACGGCGGTCTGGCCGCTGGCGGGCAACAGGGAGGCGAGGATCACCGTGGCGATCAGCGTCAGGGTGAAGTTGTCGGGCAGGAAACGCGGGCGGGTCATAAGCAGGATCTTCCAGGGGTTGCCAAGAGCGTCACCGCGACTCTAACGTAACGGTTTATTACCGACTAACGCCAATGAGCCAGTAAATGCCGCCTAAAGGACATGACAAGACCGTCCGCCGCAGTGTGCCCGGGCTCTCCAGCCTGCCACGGCCGGTATATGGGCGCACTGAATCGCTGCCCAACCGCGCGCTGACCCGTCGGCACAGCCACCCTTGGGTGCAATTGTCCTACGCGATTTCCGGGGTGCTGGAGATCCAGACCAGCGTCGGCCGTTTCGTAGCGCCGCCACAGCGCGCGGTGTGGATACCGGCAGGAATGCCACACCGCGTGTTCAGCTCGCCCCACACGGAAATGCGCAGCCTGTACCTCGATTGCAGCGTCACGGCCTGGGCGGCTGAACGCTGTCATGTGTTGGAAGTGAGCAGTTTGCTGCGCGAGTTGATCCGCAGCTTCAGCGAACTGCCGGTGGAATATGCCGAGGATGGGCCGGATGGGCGTTTGGCGCAGGTGGTACTGGACCAACTGGCGGCGGCGCCGCAGGTTGATTTGATGCTGCCGCTGCCACTGGACCCGCGCTTGCGCCAGATCTACCGCAGTTTAAACCTGCACCCGGAGCAGCAGACAACGTTGGGCCAGTGGAGCCAAAAGCTGGACGTGAGTGAGAAGACGTTGAGCCGGTTGTTTTTGAGGGATACCGGGCTGACGTTTCGCGCATGGCGCCAGCGCTTGCGGTTGCTCACCGCCCTGCCCGCCCTGGAGCAAGGCGAGCGGGTAACAGATGTCGCGTTGGGGTGTGGGTATGAGTCGACGTCGGCGTTTATCAATGCGTTTCGGCAACAGTTCGAGGCCACACCCGGTGAGTTTTTCCGCTGACCCCTCAAACACTGCAAATTCACTTTGGGGGGGGTCAGCTACCGTTACCACTGTCGGCTTCTTCAAAGAAGTAGTCCTTCCAGCTGTCGGCCTTTTTTTTCAGCACGCCAGCGAGGCAACCAGAAGGGTCCAAGAGAAGCGCTTGAGGGTGATGGGGTTCTGCCGCACTTTTGAGAAGGTGAACGAGGGTAGCCACGATTTTTAAGACGGGAAAAGAATATCGAGGTCTATTGTTATGTAAATCACCCACAAACAGGCGCTCGGCTGCTATTGTGCCGCGCTTTGAAAAACCGCCGAATCTGCGAGGAAATGGACGTTGAACACTGACGAAAAAATGACCGGGGACCTGTTCGAGGTGGATAAGCGCCTGTCACTCAAACCCGTGGTGGACTTCAACGCCTACCTGCGCAGCGCTTTCGGCGAAGGCCCGTGCACCTGCATCCGCTGCACCGCCAGCCAGGGTGATGAAACCGGCTACACGTTCCAGCACACCTTCACTTTTGACGGTAAACCTACCCACCGCCGCTTCGCCACCACCGCCGGCAGTGATGTGTTGCAGGCACTGAAGAAAGCCTGGTTGTCGTACACCAAGGCCGAGTTGCCGTTGAGCGGCGTACTGGCGCTGGAGACGGTGAAGGAGTTTGTCGAGCCACAACTGCATAAACGCCTGGCACCGCTGTTTTTGGCCAGTGAGTTGGTCAAGGATGTCGAGGGGGAGTTGCTGGTTCAGCCACAGGCGGCGTGATCGTCAAGTCACCGCAGGACAACAGGTGGGAGCTGGCAAGCCAGCCCCACCTTTGATTTGTATCGTTCTGAAATTTGCATGCTGTGAGTGTCGGAAAAACAAAACGGCACCTGAGTGCCGTTTTGCTTCACTCAAAGCGCTTACTTACGCGCCGCCTCCCACGACTTGAGCAGGTCGCTGTAGCTCACGGTCTCGCCTTTGGGCTTCTCATTCGCCAGTTTCGGTTTTGGCGCGCCCGGCTGGTCGAACCAGTATTGCGCGTCACGCTCGGGGTTCATTTTCGGACCGCACACCGGCTGCACCTTGGAGCGTTCCAGGCGCGCCATGATCGCGTCTTGCTCCTTGGCCAGGTTGTCCAGCGCTTGCTGCGGGGTTTTCTCGCCGCTGGCAGCAGCGGCAATGTTGCTCCACCACAGTTGCGCAAGGCGTGGGTAGTCCGGCACGTTGGTGCCGGTTGGCGACCATTCGGTACGGGCCGGGCTGCGGTAGAACTCCACCAACCCCCCCAGTTTCGGCGCCATGTCGGTCATGGCCTGGGAGTTGATGTCGGACTCACGAATCGGCGTCAGGCCAACGATGGTTTTCTTCAGTGACACGGTCTTCGAGGTCACGAACTGCGCGTAAAGCCAGGCCGCGAGTTTCTGTTTCTCCGGCGTCGACTTGAGGAAGGTCCAGGAACCGACGTCCTGATAGCCCTTCTTCATGCCCTTTTCCCAATACGGTCCGACAGGTGACGGCGCCATGCGCCATTTCGGCGTGCCGTCGGCATTCACCACCGGCAGGCCCGGTTTGACCATATCGGCGGTAAACGCGGTGTACCAAAAGATCTGCTGGGCGATGTTGCCTTGGGACGGCACCGGGCCGGATTCGGAGAAGGTCATGCCCGCCGCTTCCGGTGGCGCGTAGGCTTTCATCCAGTCCACGTATTTCTGTGTGGCAAATACCGCGGCCGGGCCGTTGGTGTCGCCGCCACGGGTGACGCTGGAGCCCACCGGGTGGCAGTCCTCCACACGAATGCCCCACTCGTCCACCGGCAAGCCGTTGGGCAGGCCCTTGTCGCCGCCACCGGCCATGGAGAACCAGGCATCGGTGAAGCGCCAGCCCAGGGACGGGTCCTTCTTGCCGTAGTCCATGTGCCCATAAATGCGCTTGCCGTCGATTTCCTTGACGTCTTCGCTGAAGAACTTGGCGATGTCTTCATAGGCCGACCAGTTCACCGGCACACCGAGGTCGTAGCCGTATTTTTCCTTGAACTTGGCTTTCAGCTCCGGACGCTCGAACCAGTCGGCGCGGAACCAGTAGAGGTTGGCGAACTGTTGGTCGGGCAATTGGTAGATCTTGCCGTCCGGCGCAGTGGTGAATGAGATGCCGATGAAGTCCTTGAGGTCAAGGGTCGGTGAGGTGAAGCTCTTGCCTTCATTGGCCATCAGGTCGGTGATGGATTCGGTCTTGCCGTAGCGAAAGTGCGTACCGATCAGGTCCGAGTCATTGACCCAGCCATCATAGATGTTCTTGTCGGACTGCATCTGGGTTTGCAGTTTCTCCACCACGTCGCCTTCCTGCAGCAGGTCGTGGGTCAGATTGATCCCGGTGATTTCAGTGAAGGCCTTGGCCAGCACCTTGGACTCGTACTCGTGGGTGGTGAGGGTTTCCGACACCACGTTGATCTTCATACCACGGAAGGGTTCGGCGGCTTTGATGAACCACTTCAACTCTTCGAGCTGTTGGGCTTCGGTGAGCGTCGACGGCTTGAACTCGCTGCCGATCCATTTTTTTGCGGCATCTTCATACGCATCGGCCCAGGCCGAGGCGCTCAAACCGCTGAGGGCCAGTACGGCGGCCAATGAAATGCTATGTCGCAGCTTATTGTTTTTATTCAACATAGAGACCTCCAGGTGGTTTATTCACAAGGGCTTCAGCCCCAACGCATCACACTCAACAGCCATACCAGGGAGAGCGCGGACGCCACCCAGATGCTCCAGTCGGTAACGCCGATGACCAGCAAATGCAGGTAAGCGCTACCGAGAAGACCGATAAACAAACGATCACCACGGGTGGTGCTGATCGGCAGAACCCCCCGCCGGGGGATACTCGGCGAGCGCAGTTCCCAAGTGGTCATGCCCGCCAGGATCAGGGCTATGCCGCCAAAGAACAGCGCCGTGGGGGTGGTCCAGGCCATCCATTCCATCATCGACTCCTCAGACCCGGCCCAGGGCAAAGCCCTTGGCCACGTGGTTGCGAACAAACCAGATCACCAGCATGCCGGGAAGGATAGTCAACACCCCCGCCGCCGCCAGTACGCCCCAATCGATACCCGACGCCGAGACCGTGCGCGTCATCACCGCCGCAATAGGCTTGGCGTTGACCGAGGTCAGGGTGCGCGCCAGCAGCAGTTCGACCCAGGAAAACATGAAGCAGAAAAACGCGGTCACACCGATACCGGAGCCAATCAACGGGATAAAAATCTTCACGAAAAACTTAGGAAACGAGTAGCCATCGATGTAGGCGGTTTCGTCGATTTCCTTAGGTACGCCGGACATGAAGCCTTCGAGGATCCACACCGCCAACGGCACGTTGAACAGGCAGTGCGCCAGGGCGACGGCGATGTGCGTGTCAAACAGACCGATCGACGAATACAGCTGGAAGAACGGCAGCAAAAACACCGCCGGCGGCGCCATACGGTTGGTCAGCAGCCAGAAAAACAGATGCTTGTCGCCGAGGAAACGGTAGCGCGAAAACGCATAGGCCGCCGGCAGCGCCACGCTCAAGGAGATCACCGTGTTCAGGCTCACGTAGTACAGCGAGTTGAGGTAGCCGGTGTACCAGCTTGGATCGGTGAAGATCACCTTGTAGTTGGCCAGGGTGAAATCCTGCGGAAACAGCGTCAGCCCGCCGAGGATTTCGGTGTTGCTCTTGAAGGACATGTTCATCAGCCAATAGATCGGCACCAGCAGGAACAGGATGTAGATCAGCAGCGGTATAAGCTTGCGCTTGCTCATGTTGGCGGCCTCAGCGATTGGCGTCGGAGTGGGTCATGGCGGTGTAGAACAGCCAGGACACCAACAGAATGATCAGGAAATACACCAGCGAGAATGCCGCCGCCGGGCCCAGGTCGAATTGGCCTACGGCCATCTGGGTCAGTGTCTGACTCAGGAAGGTGGTGGCGTTACCCGGTCCACCGCCCGTGAGGACGAAGGGCTCGGTATAGATCATGAAGCTGTCCATGAAACGCAGCATTACCGCGATCAGCAGCACGCTTTTCATCTTCGGCAACTGGATATGTCGGAAAACTGCCCAGGCGGATGCCCGATCAATCCGCGCAGCCTGGTAGTACACATCCGGAATGGCGCGCAGTCCCGAATAACAGAGCAGCGCTACCAGCGACGTCCAGTGCCACACGTCCATTACCAGCACGGTGACCCAGGCGTCCGCCGTGTTGGCCGCGTAGTTGTAGCTGATGCCCAGGGCGTTGAGGCTGTAACCCAACAAACCGATGTCGGCGCGCCCGAAAATCTGCCAAATAGTGCCCACCACGTTCCATGGAATCAGCAGCGGAATGGCCAGGATGATCAACACCAGCGACGACCAGCGGCCCTTGGTCGGCATGGTCAGGGCGATGGCGATGCCCAGCGGGATTTCGATCAGCAGCACGCAGGCCGAGTAGATGAACTGACGCAGCAGCGAATCATGCAGACGCGGGTCGAGCAGCACTTGCTTGTACCACTCCACACCGACGAAGTAGCGGCTGGATTGGTCAAAGATGTCCTGCACCGAATAGTTGACCACGGTCATCATCGGGATTACCGCACTGAACGCCACCAGCAGGAACACCGGCAACACCAGCCACCAGGCCTTGTTGTTCTGCACCTTGTTCATGGCAGCGCCTCCTGCAGGTAATCGTCGGCATACACCATCAGCCATTGCGACGGGAAACTGATGGAAGCCTTGCCTTCGGGCACCGCTTTATCTTCGGACAGACGCACTTTGAGCGTGGCGCCGTCAAGGTTGAGGGTGAGGATCTTGTAGGTGCCGAGGTCTTCAAGGTGTGTGACATCAGCCTGCAGGGCGTCAGGGCTGTGCTCGTCCCACACGTGGATAAATTCCGGACGGATACCTACCTGCAATTTCTTGTAATCGGTGCTGGCAATACGTTGCTGCAAAGCCTCGGACAATGGCAGGTGCGTGCCGGCAAACCGCACCCCACCCGCCTCGGCCTGCACCTCGATCAGATTCATCCCAGGGCTGCCGATGAAATAGCCGACAAAGGTGTGGCTCGGCCGTTCGAACAAGTCACGGGGCGTGCCGAACTGCACGATCTGGCCGCCGTACATCACCGCGATCTTGTCGGCGAAGGTCGAGGCCTCCAACTGGTCGTGGGTCACGTAGACCATGGTGATGTTGAATTGCTCGTGGATCTGCTTGAGCTTGCGCCGCAGCTTCCATTTGAGGTGCGGGTCGATCACCGTCAGCGGTTCGTCGAACAGGATCGCCGACACGTCGTCGCGCACCAGGCCACGGCCCATGGAGACTTTCTGCTTTTCGTCGGCGGTGAGGTTGCGTGCTTTTTTGCTCAACAGGCTGTGCAGGTCGAGGACTTCGGCAATTTCCTGCACCTTGCTGTGAATTTTCGCCTCAGCCATGCCCTGGTTGCGCAGGGGAAATGCCAGGTTGTCGAACACCGTCATGGTGTCGTACACCACCGGGAACTGGAACACCTGGGCAATGTTGCGTTTTTCCGGAGTGAGTTCGTTGACCGCCTTGCCGTCGAACAGCACCTGGCCTTCAGACGGGCTGAGCAGGCCGGAAATGATATTGAGCAAGGTCGACTTGCCGCAGCCGGACGGCCCGAGCAAGGCGTAGGCTCCCCCCTGCTCCCACACGTGGTTCATTTCCCGAATCGCGTAGTCCTCAGGACCACTCGGCGTAGGGCTGTAGCTATGCGCCAGGTTCTGCAAATGGATCTCGGCCATCAGGCAACCCTCGCGACACGGCGCCCGGGGGCCTGGACCAAACGGCCCTGGCCATCGAACACAAACAGTTTATGGGTGGGGATATACACGCGAATCGGCGCGTCGACGTCGTATTCGTGCACCCCCGACAGGTGCAGCACCAGCAGGAAGTGTTCGCTGCGTACGTGCAGGAAGGTTTCCGAGCCGCTGATCTCCGCGACTTCCACGGTCACCGCCAGTTCTAGGTCGTCGTCGTTGCTCGGTACCAGGCTGATATGGCTGGGGCGTGCGCCAAAACGGAAATCGCCTTCGCCGATGGGGCGCAGGTCGACGTTCAGCGGGAAGTGCACGAAATTGGCGAAGCTCACTTCGTTGCCACTGATACGCCCTGGCATCAGGTTGATCGGCGGTTCGGAAAACAGCTCAGCGGCCAGCACGGTCTGCGGCTGGTGATACACCTCGGCGGCTTTACCGCTCTGGATCACCCGGCCTTCGTGAAGAATGGTGGTGGTGCCACCGAGGGCCAACGCTTCATTGGGCTCGGTGGTGGCGTAGATGGCAATGGTGTGACGTGCTGCGAAGAGTTCGCGCATTTCCTGACGCAGCTCTTCGCGCAGTTTGTAGTCCAGGTTCACCAACGGCTCATCGAACAGGATCAATTCGGCGTCCTTGACCAACGCGCGGGCCATGGCCGTGCGTTGCTGCTGGCCACCGGAGAGTTCCAGCGGGTGGCGCTGGAGGAATTTCTCGATGCGTAGCATCTTCGCGGTTTCCAGCACCTTGCCCTGGATCACCTCGTCGGACACACCAGCCTGGCGCAACGGCGAGGCGATGTTCTCAAACACGGTCATGGTCGGGTAGTTGATGAACTGCTGATACACCATCGACACGTTGCGCAGGCGCACCGGCTTTTGCGTGACATCCACACCGTTCATCAGGATGCGGCCACTGCTGGGTTTGTCCAAACCGGCCATCAGGCGCATCAGACTGGTCTTGCCGGACAGGGTGCGACCGAGCAGGACGTTGAAGGAGCCGGCTTCGAAACGCAGGTTGGCGTCGTCGATCCAGGTTTGGCCTTCGACAACGCGGGAGACATTTTCCAGGGTCAATGACATGACACGACCTTTTTTATTATTGGAATGAATCTGGCGAGATGTCAGAGCGAGTTTCGTGCCAAAACCGCAAGTGTCTGATGCGCAAGGAAATGGGCTGAATGGGATGTTCAGGCGTGAACAGAAATGAACAATGCAGGCTGAACAACTGAACAATCAGCGCCTTGACAATGAACAGTTATGAACAACACTCTCATCAACAACACAGGGCATACGTGGCCGGTTTCTTCAGATAAATTGTGCAAGCCCAATAATAATAAAAACGAAGGTCGACCCCATGGCCGAACCCTTGGCTCACGACACCCTTATCCAGGAATCCTGGCGCCGTTGCCGCGCCTTCGGCCTGGACCACCAGAGCACGCCCAGCTTCGACCAACTGCCCGCCGAGTGCATCAGCCAATTGCTCGAAAGCCAGCACTCGCTGGTGCAAACCACCCATCAAGAAGTGCTGCCCTACTACGAGAACATCCTCAGCAACTCCAATTGCCTGATCATGTTGGCTGACAACCAGGGCCAGGTGCTGACCCGCTGGGGCACCCAGCGTTTTATCGAGCCCAAGCTGGCTCGGGGCTTCAACCCCGGCGCCAGTTGGGTGGAACGTTCCAGCGGCACCAACGCTATCGGCACCGCACTGGCCTGTGCCCAGGCGGTGCGTATCGAACACGACGAGCACTTTCTCAAGGCCAACCGCTTCATGACGGGCTCAGCGGCGCCGATCTTTGATGCCCAGCGCGAGATCATCGCGGTGCTGGATGTGTCCAGCGACAGCTACCTGCCGCCCTCCCACACCTTGGGCATGGTTAAGATGATGAGCCAGACCGTGGAAAACCGGCTCATCCTCAACCTGTTTCGCGGTGAACATTTCCAACTGACCTTTAACACTGGCTTGAGCAATCTGGATAGCCAGTGGGCCGGTCTGCTGATTTTTGATGAGAGCGGCCAAGTGCTGTCGGCCAACCGTCGTGCCGACAACCTGTTGGGCATCAGTTTGTCGCGGGTGATGATCGACAGTTTGTTCAAGGTGTCGTTGCTGGAATTGTTGAACCAACCGGAGGGGTTGCCCTTCTCGCTGCAAGCGGCGGGACGCAACCGGTTCCAGTGCCTGTTGAAGCGGCCTCAGCAGAGGCCCGTGCAGGCCCGCATATTCACTGAACCGGTGCCGGCGAAACCCACGTCGATTGGCCTCAATACCCTGCATTTTGGCGATGTGCGCGTGGAGAAAGCCGTGCGTCAGGCCGAGCGCTTACTGGAGAAGGACATCCCCCTGCTGATCCACGGTGAAACCGGCGTGGGCAAGGAAGTGTTCGTCAAAGCCCTGCACCAGGCCAGCTCGCGCAGCCAGAAGGCGTTCATTGCGGTGAACTGCGCGGCGATTCCCGCTGAACTGGTGGAATCGGAACTGTTCGGCTACGAAAAAGGCGCGTTCACCGGCGCCAATCAAAAAGGCAGCATCGGGCTGATCCGCAAGGCCGACAAGGGCACGCTGTTTCTGGATGAAATCGGTGATATGCCGCTGCCGACACAGGCCCGCCTGCTGCGGGTATTGCAGGAGCGTTGCGTACAGCCGGTGGGCAGCAGCGAGTTGTTCCCGGTGGATTTACGCATCATCTCGGCCACCAACCACGCGTTACGCGAACGCGTGAAGGCTGGGCGGTTTCGTGAGGATTTGTACTACCGTATCGGCGGCCTGACGCTGGAGCTGCCGCCGTTGCGCGAGCGTACGGACAAGCAGGCGCTGTTCCAGCAACTGTGGCAGCAACACCGCGAGCCGACCCAATGGGCGGGCCTGAGCGCCGAAGTGCTGGCGCTGTTCGATCAGCATCCATGGCCGGGGAACTTGCGCCAGGTCAGCAGTGTGCTGCGGGTGGCACTGGCCATGGCGGAGGAACAGCCGATCCGCCCGGAGCATCTACCGGATGACTTTTTTGTGGATTTGGACGTAGCGGCGCCACGGCCCGCCAATGACGAGCTGGATGACAGCCTCGACCTGAACCAGCGCTTGAAGGCTGCCGGCGGGAATATTTCCCACCTGGCACGCGAGCTGGGGGTGAGCCGCAATACCTTGTACAAGCGACTGCGCCAGAACGAAGGCTAGCGCGGCTTGACCACCACCAGCAGGTCGGTGAAGTACTCCACCTGGATCGGCAGGTTATCCGCCAGTGACGACAGCGCCGCCGCCGTGTCATCCAGCTTGAAGACGCCCGATACCCGCAGGTTCTGCAGGGCCTGAGGGTCGAAGCGCAGCATGCCATGGCGATAGCTGGCGAGGGTTTGCAGCACCTCGCTCAGGGGTTGGTCGTTGACTTTGAGCAGGCCGCGGGTCCAAGCATCCGGGTCGGCATCGACGATGGCTTGCGGCGGCTGGGCGCGGCCGTGGTCAAGGACCGAACGCTGGCCGGCCGTGACCTTGACACCATCGCTGGCTTCACCTTTGACCGCCACGCTGGACTCGATCACCGTGACGACCGTGGTGCCGTCTGCCGCCCGCTTGACCAGATAGCGTGTACCCAATGCGGTGGCCGTGCCTTGGTCGGTGCGGACCACAAAAGGCCGCTGCGCATCCTTGGCCACTTCGACCCAGAGTTCACCTTGCAACAGCTCGATCACGCGTTGATGCCCGTCGAATTTCACGTCGACTGCCGAGTTGCTGTTGAGCTGCAACTGGCTGCCGTCTTCGAGGGCAATCTGCCGGCGCTCGCCGACGGCGGTGCGCTGGTCGGCCATCCAGACCGGCACGTGTTGCAAGCCCAGCCAGCCGCACAAGACCACGCCGAGCAAGCCCGCCACCTGCGCACCACGCGGACGTTGCGGGGTAAACGCGCGGTTAAGGGCAACACGGGCGGGCTTGGCGGGCAAGGTGTCGAGGCTGCCCCACAAGGCGCGCATGCGTTCAATGGTCACGGCGTGACGCGGGTCGGCCTGGCACCAGGCATTAAACGCGTGACGGTCGGCGTCGCTGGCATCCTCGTCGTGCAGGCGGGTCAGCCACTGCGCCGCTTGCTGGATGATCTGCTCGGCGCTCATTCCAGCGTGTCTGTCGGGTGCAGGCTGTGGTAGCAATGCACCAGGGCGCTGGAGATGTAGTTTTTGACGGTGCTGGAAGAGACGTCCAGGCGCGTGGCGATTTCGCTGTAGGTCAGCCCATCGAGGCGACTCAACAGGAACGCTTCGCGGACGTTGGCAGGCAAGCCCGCGAGCATCTCGGCGATACGTTCCAGGGCTTGCAGCGCCACATGAATCGCGGCCGGGTCCGGCATGCCGGCATCTTCGCACTGGATCACCAACGCTTCCATGTAGGCTTTTTCGATACGGCGACGACGGGCGCCGTCGATCAACAACCGCCCTGCCGTGGTGGCCAGGAAGGCACGGGGTTCCTTGATATTTTGCGGTTCGGCCAGCATCAGTACGCGGATGAACGCGTCATGCGCCAGGTCGGCGGCATGCTGGGAGCAACCGAGTTTCTTGCGCAGCCAGCCGTGCAACCAGCCGTGGTGCTCGCTGTACATCGCCTTGAGGGTCTGCTGCCGGACGGAGTCATCCAGCGCGGCGGGAATGTCATGCATGCGCAAAAATATCTCAAATGGGAAGTGTTACCAATTGCGCAGACAATGCCAGTAAATCGGTGCAGGAGCAAGGGCCACCCCCTTTCTGAGAGCACCGTTGATTGCATTGTTTGGAAGGTCGCGCGCCTGTCAGCGCCAGCTCCAGGAGACGCCGGTGTAGAGGCCGCGGCCATCCGCTGGCGTCGAACGCGCTACATCCAGGCCTTTGTCGTCATAGCCTGGCGTGACCGTATTGGCGTACCGGCGGTTGGTGAGGTTGCGCAGGTCGACCCAGGCTTGCCAGTCTTGCTTTGGCGCGTTGTAGCCGAAGGTGGCGCCGAGGATGGTGTAGGACGCAGCGTAATAGGAGTTGGCGTAGTCGACCGCCACGCGCGAGGAATATTCGCTATTGAGGCTGGTAAAGAAACCCGTCGGGTGGCTGTAGCGCACTTGCGCCTGGTAGTAGTGCTTGGGGATGCCCGGCAAGGTGTTGTCGCCGAAACGGTCGTCGTCGCGGTAGTGGAAGTCGCTGAAGGTATAGGCCTGGCGCAGGGAGAGCTGGCCGTTGCGGCCGCCGTTCCACAAAGGGCTGAGCAGGCTCACTTCCAGGCCTTGGTGCACAGTGGGGCTGGCATTGGCTTCGGCGACAATGGCATTGCGGGTGGCCGTTTGGGCCTGGGTTTCCACGCTGAGCAGTTCGTGGCGCACTTCAGAGCGGTACAGCGCCAGGTCCCATTGGCCGAGCCACGCTTCGCCACGCCCGCCGATTTCCAGGGTGGTGGCGGTCTGGTTTTCCAGGCTCACGCCTTCGCGCGCCAAACCTTCGGCCGGCCCACTCGTGAAGTATTTGTTGGAGCCCCATATCATCGACCACGCGTGCGGCGGCTCGACCGAGCGGCTCAGGTTGCCGTACACCTGCAATTGCGGTGTGAAGTCATACCGCAGGCCGATGCGCGGCGCGTAGTCCCAGTCGTGCTGGCTGAGCGGCGCCTGGCCTTCGGGGTAGGTGACCTGGGTTTCGCGCCGGGTGTAGATCGCGGCCAGGCCGGTCGTCAGCCACAGGTCAGGGACCAGCTCCAGATCGTTGCCGATATGCAGCACGGTGTCGGCGCCCAGATAACTGTAGTCGCGGGTCTTGGTGCCGGGGGCGTAGCCAGCGGTATTGTCGGCCGGTGTGCGCACATATTCCGACGCGCCGTTGTTGGGCATCGCTTGGGTGGTGCGCAGGCCCAACGTAGTTTTGCTGTCGTGGCCGAACAGCGTGTCCTGGCGGATGTAGTTGAGGGTGCCGCTGACATCGGTGTAGGCAACTTTAAGACGGTTGGTGCCTTCGCGTAGGTCCATCGGGTAGTCGTGGTAAGCCAGCCCGAGTTCGACCCGGGAATTGTCGTCCAACTGCAAGGTGGTCTTGTTGGCGATCCAGGTGGAGCCCGGTTGCAGGCGCTTGGAGTCGCGGGCGGCGTTGAGGCTGTTGGCCGCGCGCGGGTCATGGCTGATTTGCGCGCGAGTGAGCTTGCCGGGGGTGTCGTTGGTGGTTTCGCGGTAGCGGAAATAGAAGCGCGTCTCCAGGTCCGGGTTGAAACGGTAGCCGAAGTTAGCGGCCACGCCCTTGCCGGTGCCGGCGCTCTGGCGCTGATAGCCGTCAGACTCGGCGTCGGTGAGGCTGATGTAATAGTCGACATCTCCCAAGACCTGGCCGGAACTGATCTCGCGCTGGGCGTAACCCTTGCTGCCCGCCTCGTATCGCACCTGCAACTTAGGCGCATCGTAGCCCGTGTGGGTCACGTAGTTGACCGCGCCACCGAGGGCCAGGGCGCCCTGGTCAAAACCATTGGCACCGCGCAGCACTTCAACGCGGCTCTGCCACAAGGGGTCTTTCAACTCATAGGGGGTACCACCAGGCCCGGTCAGTGGCAGACCGTCGAACATTTCATACACGCCGGAGGCATGGGAACCGGGGCTGCGGTTCAGGCCCGAACCGCGAATCGAGAGTTTCACCCCTTCATTGTTCGCTGCCTTGGCGTACACCCCGGCCTGGTACTTGAACACGTCTTCGTTGGTGCTCACCCGCCCCTGCTGCACGCTGTTCATGTCGATGTAGTTAGTAACGCCGGGCACGCTTCTGAGCTGCGCCTGCGCCATTTCACCGGCGCTGGCTTCGCTGCCGGTGACTTCGACCGGGGCCAATTGCAGGTCTTCGGCGTGCACCAGTGTGCTTAACGTCAGGGCGGCAAACAGGAACGGAGGGTGGCGCAACAGCATCGGGCAAGTCCTTGGAATTCGGGGGCACGAGGTGGGAAGACTGGTACGCCCGCGAGGTCACTCCCTATTATTGGAAACGTCTGCGCCCACTGATCGAAATACTGTGAAAGCCAAACTGCAGCACACTCAGTTCACCTGTAGATCGTTCGCAGATCCTGTCACTTTGGACGCAAAGAACTCAGCCGCCAGGTTCCCCTAACATGCGCATCAATTCTTCTGCTTCTGATCCTGGAGCAAACCTGAACCCAACCATTTCATCAGTGCCGAGAATTTCGCCCAACGTTTTCAATACCTGCGCCTCAGTCGGCGACTCGCGCAGCAATTTGTGCGCTGGCAGTAACAACTCGGAGGAAACACCTTGAACGCTTGCCGCGTCGATCACCGCGAAGAGGATAAAGCGCAGGCGTATTTCGCGTTCAGTCGGCCAAACCGTTTTTCGCTTACCCATCGTGAAGGCTTCACTTTCAGAAAAATCCGAGGCTATTGCCGGAAGACAGGTGTTTCAAGCCACGGGGCGCAGGATAGGCCGCCTCCTACATGCAAAACGGGAACCCCCTACTGGCGGATAGGGCCGACCATCCAGTTTTCTCTAAGGCCTTGCATAACCGGCCATCAATCCGTGGAAACCTCTGGCTCAGGCAGGAGGTCTACCGCCTGAATCCGCCCGCTATTAAAGGAAGCAATCTCATGTCTCAAACTTATCAAGGCACTGCCAGTGTGTTGTTGGCTTCTCGCCACTTGGGCGTTGAGCCAGACGAGTGCTTGAATGAAAAGGTGACCGTGCGCCTTTCGGAAAGCGGCACGCCGACCATCGCACGCCTGGAAGTCGATCAGCCCGTACAGTGGCCAGGACACGCTAACCACGTGGAAGTCAGGCTGCCTGATGGTAGCGTTGTGAAGGGTGTGATCGTGGAAATCAACCGTCAGACTGAACACGCCGCATGGTTGACCTTCAGCCTGGACGATTGACGGGATGGCGTTGTCAAGGCGCCGCTTTCACAGTTTTGTTGCGTTGCAGCTCCAGCGTGGTGCTGATGAGCCGCGCAGGCGACCCAAAGGCGATCGGTCATTTTGGAAATCGCCGAAAACCGCATTCCGGTCAAGCGCGTTGTAAGCCGCAAGATGCTGGATGTCGTCTCGATCTCGGCGATGGCATCTAATTCCTCAACAGTTAGGTATTTGATAACACCCTCCTTGAATCACAGCATCCGGTTTCAACCGGGCTTACCACTGCATCGGCGGCTGGCTGCGAGGCATAAGCGTTTACCGACGAAATGCAAACAACGATGCCCCCGTAAAAAATTGAATGTG
The DNA here is from genome assembly GCF_963970835.1 of Pseudomonas sp. EA_15y_Pfl1_P101. Lineage (NCBI taxonomy): Bacteria > Pseudomonadati > Pseudomonadota > Gammaproteobacteria > Pseudomonadales > Pseudomonadaceae > Pseudomonas > Pseudomonas sp. EA_15y_Pfl1_P101. The sequence goes on from NZ_CAXAPA010000020.1 coordinate 33,853, forward strand.
TAGATTGTACTTTTGGTCAGGGATTGTGAACGCAGACATTCTGGCGAGGTGAAAGCTCATGACTCTTCAAGCAGAAACACTCGTACAACTGACCGAAGCGTTGCAGGGGCGAGGGCTGTATCTGGTCTGCAACGTTCACCTCACGCGCGCGCCCTACCGCCACAATCACCTTTGGGTGTGTTCAGTGGCCTGAAGCAGCCTCGCCAGGACGGGACAATACGATGAAAAAAGGCCAACTCCCGTCCAAAACCTGCCCTGTGTGTGGACTGGCGTTCAACTGGCGCAAGAAATGGGCACGTTGCTGGGACGAGGTGCGCTATTGCTCCGAGCGGTGTCGACGAGGCAAGCGTTCGCCTCCACCGCCGGCACAAGGCTGCAACCCTGCGCAATGATTTGCTATTGTCCTGATAGCTAAGTAGGTAATCCGGTAGGACACCGTAGCTGATAGGTTTCAGGCGAGTTTACGTATACGCAGGGGTCAACATGGGCGAAGCAACTCCGACTTCAGACTATGAAGTACAACGCTTGCAGCGCGTCGCAGCCTTGTGCGCTCGCGATGCCGAACACGACGTCGCCTTCGAAAAACTGGTCGCGATGACCTCAAATTATTTCGGGGCGCCCATCGCGCTGATTTCAATCATCGATGAGCATCAGCAATGGTTCAAAGCCCGCGTTGGCATTGAAGAAGAGCAAACCGCGCGCGAAATTTCATTTTGCGCTTATTCGCTGTTCGACCGGGTACCGCTTGAGATTCTCGACTCGCACAACGACGAGCGCTTTATAAACAACCCGCTGGTCACCGGCACGCCCTACATTCGGTATTACGCCAGTGCGCCACTGATGACGGCTGACGGCTTCTCGCTGGGCAGTCTGTGTATCATCGATACCGTGCCCCGCGAGCCGATGAGCGAGCGTGATTTTTCCATGCTGGTGTATTTCGCTGAGCTGGTGATGATGCACATTACTGGCGCGCGCGCTCGCATTTACATCGACCAGCCTACCGGGCTGTTCAACCGCCTGCGGTTTGAGGAAGACATCCGCCAAGCAGCGGCGACGTCCGAGCATTTTCACGTTTTTGCCGTTGATATTGTCTCCCCGGCCTTCTTGAACAACGTGGTCAAAGCGCTCGGCTACAACTTCGTCCAGGACCTGATCCTGGCGATCAAAGCACGTTTGCACGCGCTCCTGCCCAGCCAATGCCTGTTATATAAAATAAGCCCGACACGCTTCGGCTTTTTGTCAAAAGGCAGCGCGCCTCTGGAGCGCGTGTGCGCCAGGATTCTTGAAGATTTTCATACCCCAGTCGAGTGCCACGGGATCCCAATTCTCATGCATGCCGGTATTGGTGTCCTGGCAGTCACCAGTAGCGAGCCGCAGGATTGGATCAGGCTCGTCGTTGCCGCAGCGGACGACGCCAGGGACAGAAACCTGGGGTGGTCGCTTTATCAACCGCACAACGATGCGGCTCAGCAGCGTGCTTTTATGCTCTTGAGTTCGTTGCCGGACGCTATGCGTGACAGTCATCAGTTAAGCCTGGTATTCCAGCCGAAGATCCAACTGCCGCAGGGTGAATGCAGCAGTGTCGAGGCATTGCTGCGTTGGGAGCATCCGCTATTCGGCCCGATCCCTCCTTCGGAATTTATTCCCTTGGCGGAAACAACCGAGCTGATGCATTCGATCAGTTTTTGGGTACTCGACGCAGTCCTCCGACAGGCACTGTCCTGGAAACAGCAAGGGCTGGTGATTCGGATCGCTATGAATGTCTCCGCGGGCGACCTGGAAACACCGCGTTTTATCGACAAGATGATCAATGACATCCACAGGCTCCAACTCGACCCTGCCACGTTCGAGCTGGAGTTTACCGAAAGCGCGTTGATGACTGATGCAGACACGGTCAGCCGTCAACTTGGACGAGCCCGCGGATACGGCATAGGCGTTGCTATTGACGACTTCGGCACGGGCTATAGCAATTGGACGTACTTGCGCCAATTGCCCATTGATTCGGTCAAGCTGGACCAGTCATTGATCAGCAACATAAAAACCCATGAAAAAGATGCGCGTCTGGTCAAGAGCCTGATCGAGTTGGCACGGGGGCTCAGCTACAAGGTGGTTGCAGAGGGCGTGGAAACTGCGGATATCCTTGAACTGATCACTCAATGGGGCTGCTCGGAGGCCCAGGGGTTCTTGATCTCCAAACCTATGGGGGCAGACGCCCTCGCCCAGTGGTTTGAGGCAGGCGGCTACCGCACGATTACTGCACCGGCAGAAAATTCATCAGCAACAAGCTCTGCGCGTAGTTGACACCTATGCGCCGGTAGCGCTCATCGAGTATCTGGGTCAGCAGATCGAGGCGCGCGACAATCTTGCCGAACTCCACCGCGAAACTGAGGTTGCTGCCCTCCTCCGATATCTCGTTGGAAAACAGCAGCAACACCCCATTCGCATCCTGGCGCTTGCCCAGCAGCCAGGTGGCCTTCTCGATATTGCGCGCAGCATTGCTCACGAATTCAGGGTGGATCGCATCGGTGATGTAAAACTCCGTGCGCCCACCGTGAGCAGTCACGATCATACTGCCGATAGCATAGATAAAAGCGCCGACGCGGTCGCCTTTGAATTCCGGGCTCAAGGAATAGCTAAGGGCCGCCAAGTCACTGCGTTCCCCCAGCGCAGGAAGGGATCGGCGTTGCTCGATGGCCTGGCGAATCTCCCGCGCAGCAGTCACCGCATCCGGGTAACCCGACTGACGCCACTGGCTGGGATTACGCAGATAGAGCTTGTTCATGAGCAAATACAGGCTTTGCAAATTGTCGCGCATGCCCAGTGTTGCCATGCGATCGACACTGGTCTGGAAGAATTCATCAGGCTTGCCATTGCTGAACTGCTTGGCGATATCCCGACCCTGTTGCTGGCTGCAACCGCTGGCGCAGAGCAACAACACGGCAGCCAGCAGCAAGGGCTGGCGTAGCGGTCGACTAATGAAACGAGGAAACGTGCGATCCATCGGCACCCGATCTGGTTCATCTGCCCACGCGGGAATCGGCGGGGCTGGGACAAGGATAGAGCGGAGAAATCAAAAAAAGTGCAATGGCCCTGGCTAGATAGTTGTAAGCAGATACCGTCCGGCCGGTGAACGGGCTCAAACGTGAAGATTTTTTTTTAGGCTCTATACTGTTTGCAACAGCTGCGTGTGTTGTTGGCGACCCAGGGTGGCATGTCACCCTTTTAACGGCTTGGCGCGTTTATCTATATCGCCCCGGCATACTCCCCAGCAGCTGTACCTGAGGGAGACGGCAATGAAACATCCAATTCGAGCTCAAATGGTTGTTCAGTTGATTTGCCTGCTTTCGGTGGCTCAGCTTTTTTGTTGAGCGGCGTGTGACTGCCTTCACATTCAGTTGCAGTTGCGGCAGCGAGAGGTATTGCCAGCTATAAGCCATAATCTGGCCCGACATTCGATTGCCGGGCCAGAGCGTGCAGCTATAGCAAGATCGTGGACAGCATGCCTAAGGCGCCCAGGCAAAACCCGATCAGTGCGCCTCTCCCTGGGAGCTCCTGAAACAGCGCCCAGATCACGATGGGCTCCAGCAGTAATAAAGAGGTAACGGATACAACCGTCACTACCCAGATGTCACCGACCGCAAGATACCCCAGCCAATAAGCCCCCAGCAGACAAAGCCCGGCAAAGCACATCAACACAACAGGCATGATGAAAGCGTGCCATGAGCCGTCGCCCGCTTGAGCCAGCTTGGCGGTCACCACCTCACTGTAGATTGCACAAAACTCACCGATGATCATCAACCCTAGAGCAGAAACTCCGAGTAGTTCTTTGGACATATCAAAAACTCCTTCGTATTCAACGCAATATTTTTCAACTCCCAGCGGGCAATGCCGCTGCCCAGAGTTTCGTTGCAGTGATACGAAGCAGCCTTGAACAGGCCTGAATTACCGAAGTGCTTTTCCATCCTCATGTCCTTTATAGAAGGTGAAGCTTAGCGACCAGATGAGGCGCTCGGCCTGATCATACGTTTCGGCGAGTATTAGGAACAACCTTGGCCGTGGAACCGCCGAAACGGACTGTTTATTTCTCCGTGCTTGTATAAGCTTGCCGTTCGTTTTTTCGAGATCAGGAGGGGTAAATGAGTGACGACAATGCAAAGCGCTTGCTGATTAACCAGCAGCACATTTGCATGGCTGCAATCTCGCTGATTTTCTCCAGCACCTGTGTTGCCGCAGACACTTACTCGGAGCTGAGCACGCCTGATAAATCGGGATTCATGTGGGGTCAGGTCTACCAGCATACAAAAGCCGCATGTGGCACTCTCCCGCAAGACCTTGAAGACGATTACGCAAAGGCGATCCGGCTCCTTTCAGAGGCCAGCCCAGAATTTGGACCGACCTTTAATGACGGTCTGAAGCCCAGCCTTAAGAAGGCCCCTCTAAAATCAGCCGAGGAACTGGAAGACGTATGTGTCAAAGGTCAGACAGGCCTCAGAAACCAAGTGAAGCTCGCCAGATACTGGTTTACGGAAAAGTGGTGAGTGTTGAATAGCGAGACGGCGAGATTGGCTATCAGGCGCTACTTCCAGTGCCTTCCACCGTCTATGCTCGTGAGGTCGGCATCTGCGTTTCAATGTCAGATTCAATGTCGCGATTCGGGGACCAGCATTCTTGCCATAGGCCGCCCGCGCAGAACTTCGAGCTTTGGGTTTAATCCCAAGCGTGCTTTAAACATTAACACCTGCTGACAGCCCATAGAGGTTCACAAAATGAAAATGACACTACCCGCCCTGGCTTTGGGTGTTCTGATATCGCAAGGAGCGATAGCCGCCGGTGATGGTACAGCCGCTCTTGGAGGTGGCGTTGGGGGTGCACTTGGCAATATCGTCGGCCAACAGCTGGGGGGGTCAACTGGCGCGGCAGTAGGCGCAGGCTTAGGTGGTGCCGCCGGTGGAGCAGTCGGTGCCCAGAAGGGTAAGAGGACAGAAGCTGCAATAGGCGGCGGCGTTGGCTCTGCTGGTGGGTCACTTATAGGCAATCGTCTGGGCGGCACAACGGGTTCGACTATCGGAGCGGGTCTCGGTGGCGCTGCAGGTGGCGCGCTCGGCAACAACCTGGCGGATGATAAGAGCAACCATCGATCTGACGGAAAAAAGCACAAAGGCAACAATAAGCACAAGCATAAGAACAAGCGCCACTGATGAGCCATGGCTCGTGCTTGCAGTAGGTGCAAAAAATGCAGACGCCTTGTGGCGGGTCAGCTTAGCGAACAAGTGAGGGGCTGGGCCTGATCATAGGTGTGAGCACCTGTTCTGAATAACCGGGCTCGACGGGTATGAACGATATTAAAAACTCGCAGGACTCCCCGCCGCCCGTCATGATCGGGCTATGCTCAGGCCATCTGAACCGGACGCCCCATGCCCGTTGACCTACAAGCGCTCTATCCAAAACTGATCCACTTGATGCTGGATACGGTATTTGTCGTCGACAGCGACAACCGGATTGTCTTCGTGAGCAACGCCTGTGAGTCCCTGCTGGGCTACCGCGCCGAAGAGCTGATCGGCACCCTGATCATCCACTACATGCACCCTGAAGACCTGGCGCGTACCCGCGCTTCCATAGTTCGGGTCATGAGTGGCCAACCCCACGTCGACTTCCGCAACCGTTATCTGCGCAAGGATGGCAGCGTCGTACACATTTTGTGGGCGGCCTTCTGGTCCAAAGAAGTCGGTGCGCGGATCGGAGTCGCGCGGGACATAACGGCGCTCACCCAGGCCGAGGAGGAGTTACGCTTCCTCGCCCATCATGACCCGCTGACGGCCCTCACCAACCGATCGCTGTTCAACGATCGGCTCGACAGTGCGCTGCAAAGCGCACAGCGCCATAACCGGAGCTTGGCATTGCTGTTTCTGGACATCAACGACTTCAAGTGCATCAACGATGTGCATGGTCATGCCATGGGCGATCGCGTGCTCTGTGTGATTGCACGACGGCTAGAGCGCTGTGTGCGCGAAGGCGATCTAGTGGCCCGGATGGGCGGTGATGAATTCACGGTACTGATCACGGATATCCAGTCGCCAGATACGGTTGCCGGGAAGGTGGCGCAGATACTTGCGGTCATGGCTGATCCACTGGGGGCCGAGTTTGGCGGAGTGAAAATGCCGTCTTGCAGTGTCGGCGTGGCGTTTTATCCGAAGGATGGAGAGGATGCGGATACGCTGTTGAGTCATGCGGATGGGGAGATGTATCGGGTGAAGAGGTTGCGGGTGAGTGAAGATATGAAGTAGACCGTAGCCTAGGGTCTGGCAACCCGCGTCGTTAAAAAGCCAATGCCCCGACGAGTCGGGGCATTGGCTTTTATGGTCCTGGATAAATCAAAAGGGCTTTTCAGCCTTACGGGTGAAGAACCACTTGCTGACCATCATGCACGAGGCTATTTGGCTTGGCGAAGCACAAGCTCCGATAGACGGGTCTTAACGCGGAAGCAGAACTCACGAATTTGAAATTGATAAGCGGGCATAACCATGTAGTTTAAGTCAGGACCTAATGAGTCTTTGATTTCCATATATTTAGCGGTCTTGGCAGCGATGGTTTGGTACTCCGCCTCGTACTTAACGTAAGACGCCTTGTTGTAAACCTTCAAAACGTCCAGCTCTTTACGGCATTGCTCTGCACGGTTTTGGTTTAAGTTTGTTTCTGATTCCGACTGATCAGCTTCCGTAGAGGCAGGGACGTGGGAGTCAGCACTGGCGCCCGCAGGTGCAGCCTCATATCGCACAGTCCAATTGGGTGGTGTCGAAGGTGCGACTTCAGGGGGGGCTTCATGGGGCGCTTCCTGGACGACGGCAGGAGGTGGAGTCACTTTGGATTTTTCTGGCGTTTTCGTAGCGCATCCAGAGAGGGCAAGTCCTACCACTACAGCGATGCCACACAGTTTATACATCGGTTTCACCAAGAAGTAATTATGGTTGGCTGAGTCGTTAGGTGCTGGGTAAAAGTAAAACTCACTCAATGATCAAGTGTAAATTTTCTACCAGACTCAAGGCGCTCAGCCTCTCTTCCTTGAGTGCGCAGGTGAGTGATAATAGTAAAAAAACAAAGAGATGACGAGTAAAAGCTCGTCAGAAAAGCCACAGATTAATGGGACAATTGCGGTGGGTCCAAGCTGAGCATGCACCCTCATTGTGCGGCGTTCGGATCGCAGGGAAAAATGAGGAGACTTCATGGTCTACGTTAAATCTGAAACGTATCGACACGTCAGCAGATGTGGGTTTCGCGTAGAAGCGCGATTTCCAGTCCCGTGGTGAGTACCTGACGTGCTCGAAAACGTTTTTACACAGCCTCGGCCAAAAGCTGCCCGTGATGATAGGTAGCTTTTTACGAAAAAGGCCCGATCGAATCAAATCACTTTTTAACCGGTGCATCCCAGCATTCGGGATTAAGCGAGCATACGTTGTATTGCCGATCCATCAACGCCATGCGGTTGAGATGGGCATCAGTGGCGGCGTTCAGTGATTGCTCACTGGTGACCATGTAGCGCGCGGCTCTATCGCTCATGCGCGCACTCCATTGGCGCCGAATCTTTTCATCCAAGGCTTTTGGTGACGTGGCCATGGCTTGGAGCGTACCGTCGCCTACTCGGCTCAACTCGTCGCGGTAGGTTTCGATGTACTGGGTTCGTGCAGCGTCGTGCTGGTGATTTAGGTCGTACTGGAGCGATTCCAAATTTTGCTTGTAAAGGGTCCAGTAACCGTCAGGTAGCACGCCACCGTCTTTCTTTCGTAGCGCGGCAATACGCCCATCGTTGTCGGTATTGGCGCTGAGTACCGGCTTGAGCGACGAGATGACAACGGGGTCATTGCTGATAATCTGGTTCATCAGCACAGTACGTAAACTAGTCTGAGGCAGACTCTGGCCCAGGGGCTCCACGTGGATCGGCGCCGCTGGTTTCAGGGATACAGGTTGGCTCGCGCAACCTGTAACCAACAAGGCCAAAAAGAGGATCGACGAGAGAGGATGACGTAAAAACATAAGCTACCCATGCGCATGGTTGGTTAGGGAACCGAGCATAGCACCCGCCAACCGATAGTGTCATTTTGATACCACCTCAACCCTGTCACCCTTCCTTTTAACGAAGTGCACTGCCATTCCGACTGGGGATCGTCATCGCTGGAGCGCAATAGGCCAGCGTGACCCGCGCTACGGCTTCTGCGTATTTGGCTCGACCGAAGCAGGGTGCGCAAAGGAACTGGAAGTGTACGCACCTTGCCCCTACGGCAAGCCCGGCGACCGGCTGTGGGTGCGCGAGACCTGGTACTGCGATCACTTCGAAGTCATGCGCGGCCCCTACCTAAAACCGGATGACCTGGAGGTCGGTGAAGCGATCGAAGACGGGACACTGGTCTACGCCGCCGACGGGCTGGCCCCGTACGAGCAGGAGCAGCCGACCTGGAAGCCAAGCATCCACATGCCCCGCTGGGCCAACCGCATCCTGCTGGAGATTACCGAAGTGCGCGTCGAGCGGCTGAAGGACATCAGTCGCGGCGATATCCGTGCGGAAGGCCTGCAGTGTCCGCCGGAGCTGGCAAGCGATGACGTTTCACCGAATTACCGAGACTGGTACCCGGCGGCCTGGCGGGAGTTATGGGAGTCCATTGGCGGCGACTGGGAAGCCAACCCGTGGGTCTGGGTGGTCGAGTTCAAGCGGCTGTAGCGCAAGCCGAGGAAGGTCAGCGCTTGGCTCGTTGGGCGAGCCCGATAGCCATAAAGGCGATGCCGGGTATCCAAAAGCCAGGGTTAGATGTCCCTAAGCCGACCGCAAGTAGTGACACACCGACAGCAAACATATGCGCTCCTCCCTGAAAAACTATCCATTTCATATCCACCAATTTAAGCATAAACCGGCCATCAAAACGGCCAAGGACGAAGTCATGCCTGAAGAAAAAGTCGTGATGTACGAATCCCACAAGCTGCCAGCATCCAAACCGTGACAGGCTGGGTAGGCGCTGATGGCCGCTTCTGGGGCAAAGATGAGCATATGGCGCGCTGGTGTGGCGCCACCCATCGCCAATGCGAGAAGAATCCGGATCATCCGATCCACGAGATTCGGAGCTACTGCCAACAGTGTCACGATGAAAGCCGCAAAGCGAAGTTCGCAGCGATGCCCGTCAAGGAGTGGTCCGGCGAGCCGTTGGTTATATTCGATGGTGACCAGTATTTCTTTGACGAAGACATGCGCATCAAGCGCGCACCTACTCAAGCACGGCTTGTGCTTGGTAACAGGCGCGCTCTCAACGCTACAAATAAAGTCGCAGAAACTAGGGCAGATGTTATTCCCGACGATGACTGAACCACCCTGAGAAAATCACCAAAGGTCGCGGTCCCCGGATCAGCCGAAAAGAGATAAAACACAATGGGGCCAAGATAGGAGCCTATAGCACCAGCAAAAAACCACTTCATTTCTACACGTACAAAAGCGCCTGTGCGGTGAGAAATCACAGCGGCACTACGACGTGCACTTTTTAGCGATTCATTCAAGTCCATAGGCCGGCGCCTTCCATCAATTGTTGTCCGAAGATAGTAATTCAACACAGACCAAACCCCAATCCCCCTACATGCCTGCCGGTGAGCGGCGGGCGAGGTATTCCTGCATGTTCGAAATCATAAAAGCTTGGTGGGCCCGCAATGTTTTCCGGGCGAATCCATGGCACGACAAGTTCGTGCTGCTGAACTTCATCGACCTCTACTACAAGGGCCAGCGTGACAGCATATTCGGCATCGCCATCGACTCCGGCGACAATGGCGACTACCCAGGAAACAAGCTGATCATCCATGTCTGGAAGTATTCAGCCTGGATAAAACTTCCCAACATCATCAAGCCTTGGGCGCAGAAGCACACCTTCACTACATTGAGCCCAGAAGCTACAGCGCGACGGCTTGAACAGTTTGGGCATCTCGACTACTTCGAATATCACGCTCGCAAGTACGGGTTCCGCCTGCAAACCCGAGGAATCCACACGAATTTCGGGCCTAGCACAATGGACTCGCAATCCGAAAAGTCTCGGTACTTCTCATTCCCTTGGCGCGAATTCGATCTGGTCCTGAATGCGCTGTGTGACGCAAACGGCGTTGAGCATATCGAGAAGAGCAAAGGTGTTCGCCTTCGCTACAAGGAAGCTCAGGCCATAAAAGACACAATGCCCCGCTATGTGTTTTTGCTTAAGGACTATGACGGCCAGGAAATACGAGCCTATTGCCATATGGAGAAGCGCGTTTACCGAATCGGTACCGGCTGGGTGAAAAAGTACTTCGGTGCAATGCGCCCTACGCGAACTTTCGTTGAGCTGGATATCGCATTTGATGGCGAGACCGGCCCCGAGAAAGGCTCGTGGAAAGGCGGAACGATCGGCACTGGCAGTCGAGCAGAGAAAGGCGACAAGCAAGACGCCCAGTACCTGATCGAGAAGTACTGCGCTGGCACGCACCGCGCTAAAGGCGCCACTTACTCGATGACCTTTATCCGTCGAGAGCCAGACGCCTCCTACACCAACGAGACGTACCGGAAGGCTTCTGCCGAGCGTCGCGGCGAAACTTACGCCCCACTCGCATAACCCATCACCACCTTCTGCCGCCCAACGCGGCAAGGACACCACATGTTCGCAATCAAACTCATCCTGATCCTACTGGGCGCTTTGCTGTACCTGGTCGGCAGCGGCGGCTGGTTCTTTTGAATCGCTCCACGCCTTCTGGCCGACGGCGAAACGGCCGACATCCTCTACGCCTTCGCCGGCACCTGCTGCTGGCTCCTGGTCAGCTTCGTCCTGGCCGTTCATATCATCAAGACAGCGCGGCCTACGGGCTCACTCGACAAACCAGAGGTATAGGAGTGCATACGATGGAAATGCAAAGCGAAACCCTTGCCAAAGAAGAGATAGCGGCAATCACTGGCTATATGATCCCTTCGCGCCAGATCGCGTGGCTCAATCTGAACGGCTGGAAGTACGTTCTGACCCGATCGCGCAGACCTGTGGTGGGCCGGGTATACGCCCGCATGAAGCTGGCAGGCGTGAAACCATCAGCAGAAAATGTTGCGGCCGAAGCCTGGTCGCTGGACTTGTCACGGGTAGGATGACGAAATGCGAGCGAAAAAGGCGGCTAACAGGGACCTGCCGCCGCGAATGATTCGGCGTGTACGCGCGCTGAAAGGCGGTAAAGAGTGGGTTGGGTACTACTACGACGGGAGTAATGAAGACGGGAAGCGGGTGGAGATCCCGCTCGGGGGGGGGGGATTTGGATATCGCAAAGGCTGAATGGGCAAAGCTCGATTGCAAGCCGGTGCCGAAGAAGAATGCCATGCTGGCCCAAGTGTTTGATCGGTACGAACGCGAAATCATCCCAGGTAAGACGCCCAAGACCCAGAGCGATAACCGTTTAAGCCTGAAACAGCTGCGCAACGTGTTCAGTGACGCGCCTATCGATGCGGTAACGCCGCAGATCATTGCGCAGTATCGCGACAGCCGCACCGCCAAGGTTCGCGCCAACCGAGAGATCTCCCTGCTGTCACACATCTACAACATCGCACGCGAGTGGGGATTAACTGAAGCCAACCCAGCGGCCGGTGTGCGCAAGAACAAAGAGGCGCCGCGCGACTTCTACGCCAGCGAGGAAATCTGGAGCGCCGTATATGCCGTGGCAGCCTCAGAGCTGCGCGACGCAATGGACCTAGCGTATCTGACCGCCCAGCGCCCGGCCGACACGCTGTCGATGCGGGAGGCCGACGCGGTTAACGAATTCCTGCAGGTATCTCAGGGCAAGACGTCAAAGAAGCTGCGAATCCGCCTGACAGCCGCCGGCGCGATGAATGATTTAGGCGCGTTGGTTGAGCGCCTGATCGCACAGAGACGCGCCCGTGGAGTTAGAAACCCTTATCTGATCGTCACTGAGGATGGGAGGCAGGTGACCAGGCACATGCTGAGGCTGCGCTTTGACGATGCGCGGGATAAGGCGATTGTCATCGCCAGGGAGGCAGGTGACGGGGTTCTGGCAGCAAGCATCCGTCAGTTCCAGTTCCGTGACATCCGCCCGAAAGCCGCTAGTGAAATCCTAGACCTGGGCGATGCCAGCCGCCTACTGGGGCATACAGACAAACGCATCACCGAGACGGTTTACAGGCGTGTCGGGGAGATCGTGAAACCGACCCGCTGACATTGAGTTGCGGAAACTGCCTGAAATGATGCGGAAACGATCAGGTGTTCAACTGAAAGAGTCACCGGATGCCAGAAACACAAAAGCCCCGCTTTCGCGGGGCTTTTGTTTGAATCTTGGCGGGAAACCAGGGATTCGAACCCTGGGAACGCTATTAACGTTCGCCGGTTTTCAAGACCGCTATGCAAATTCACGCGGGCCGATGCCCTGAAAGCCGTCGGCGTTCCATTACTTATGGCAATCGGTCAGGCTACAGACCGCATTCTGCAGGGGGTGCGTTTTGAGTTTGGGAACCGTTTTTGCCCTCCCAAGCATCGCGTCGAATGAAGGCAAGCCGCAGAATTGCCCAAAGATTTACGAAATACATCGTGACTGCTTTCGGCCATTAACGGACGTTGAACTACGTCCGCTTAACCCCAAATCTGACTATCGGCTTGACTCAGATTCAAATTCAGATTGAGCAAATCGGCTTCTCACCCAACCGCTCTACCAACCTGATGAGATAACCGTCGGGATCCTGGGCGATGAATTCACGCTGGCCCACTCCAAGATGGGTTAGATCCTGCAACTATAGTTCGGTGCCACGAGGGGATCGTGGCGAGCATCATGATGCAAGGGCGGGCGGGAATTATAGTGACGCGTTGATGGCTGCTATTGGTCGAAGGGATTTATGCACGCCGCGCATCTTTAGGCAGCTGGGCATCGATCAGACACACTCGGATAAGCGGTGATCGAAGCGCGTCAGGTCATAAAACATTTTTGGGGTGAACCTGCCAGCGGTTCGAATACGCATATACTCTGCGTATTGCGACTGGTAGCTGTTTGATATTACCGATTAAGGGTTGTGTAACTTCGATGAACAAGACTGATCTGCTTGAGTATTTGAAAGAGACCAGTTCCGAAATGACCAGGGGCAATATAGATGAAGCTGTTCTACTGCATTTCGATTTGGTCATGGAAAGCTATCGAGAAAAGCCTTCATTTTATAAAAATTTGTGGAAATATGACCGGTTCATGGTGGCCCTGTCTTTATTGAGCTTCAGCTACAAAGACGAGAAAGCTCCTTTATCCAAAGTAAAGGCATTTTGCCAAGAACGTGGCTATATGTCTCGAAACAGCCTGGACTCTTATTGCTCATTCTTGTCCATCGCCGGATATCTGGATGTTCGGCTACATGACCAGGATGGACGTCAACGCAGTTTCCGACCTACGGAAAAAGCGCTAAGCAGTACCGTGCAACTAATCAAATCGTATTTGATGCCTTCGCAAATGCTCTCTCCATACGACAGCTGGTTATCGGGTTTGGGGCAGAATGCTGATCTATCGCGCGTATATTTTCGAGGGTTTGCCAAGATACTTGAAGGTGACTTCCTGCTCGACAAGCTGTTGCCTGAAGCGAAATGGATTCTCAACCGGGACGGCGGTCATCTGCCGATGCTCGCACTCTATGCTGATGCCCTGCGCACCGGCTCGTTAGAGACCGGCTACAACGTATCCTCTTACGTTGAGCTTTCATCGCGTCTGGGCGTGTCCAAAACGCATATGCAGCGCATGATCAAAGAAGGCCAATTACTGGGCTATTTCAAATGCGACAAACGTTTAGTGGAGTTAAGTCCGGCCTTTCTCGAATTGATACGGCGGGCCATGTCAATCTACTTTGCAATTGCACGTGTCAGCATGGAGTTGGGAGTTGATGAGAGCGAAGTAGAAAACGAGCCTGGTGGTATTCGCAGTGTTTGTGGGCGTTAGCGCGATGAGTTCGCTTGTTATTCGATCGTCCTTTTGGGGAGCGATTTAATCACTGTCCTTTTTGTTGTAATTGTTTATGCCGGAGTTCAGCGTGTTTAATCGCCAGTTGAAGAATGCTCTTTTTACCTGCCAAGAGGAATTGTGCCTGGCGCTCGGGACAGTCGCCGACATCGAAGCGGTTTTTCTTTCAGTACGTGTCAATGGAGATGGCCAGATTATCTCGGCCAACCAGCGATTTGCGCAAACGCTGGGATACTCGCTGGAACAGCTTTCAAATATGGCAATGAGTAACATCAACGCGGAACTGCAGAATGATTTTGCACCCAACCTGTGCGCCATCGAACGGCAACGCTATCGTGCCTCCGACGGCCGTGCTGTGACACTTAATATAGCCTGGATCGCTGCAGCGAACCGGACGTTTCAAGGCTACGGCATGGTTGCACCACCGCTGGAGCGGGACGAACAGGAGGCCATCGAAATGTTCAGCGCACTGAACCGCTCGATGGCGATCATCCAGTTCAGTCTCGCGGGTGAGGTCGTTTACGCCAACGAATCGTTCGTCCAGGCCATGGGTTACAGTCTTGCGGAGATACAGGGCAAGCATCACCGCCTGTTCTGCCTGGCGGAGGACGTGGCGTCGGCGCATTACACCGAGTTCTGGAAGCGTCTGAACAAGGGCGTGTTTAACGCTGGTCGCTTTCGCCGGGTAGATAAAAGCGGAAAAGTGGTTTGGCTGGAGGCTACTTACAATCCCATCAGAGATGCTTCCGGCCGGGTTTATAAAATTGCCAAATTCGCCAGCGTAGTGACCGAGCAAGTTGAAAAAGCCGACGGAATCAAACAAGCAGCGACCATGGCTTACGACGTGTCGCTAGATGCCGATGTGAAAGCTAACCGAGGTATGGAACTGGTCGCCGACTCCGTGCTCGGCACACAGAATATTGCCCAACAGATGGCCTTGGTGACCGATAGCATGACCGCGCTGGAATCGCAGTCGCAGTTGATCGGTTCCATCGTCGACACGATCGGCGCCATTGCCACCCAGACAAATCTCTTGGCGCTTAACGCCGCTATCGAAGCTGCACGCGCTGGAGTGCATGGGCGGGGATTCGCTGTCGTGGCGGATGAAGTGCGCAAGCTCGCCGGCCGTACCAGTGTGGCCACGCAGGAGATTAACGGCGTGGTCAGGCAAAATCGAGAATTGGCCGGCGAAGCCGCGTTGCATGTCCAGTGCAGCAGAGACCAAGCCGACGTTTTATTGGAGTTGTCCGAACAGGCAGGTATGGCGATGGCGGCTATACAGTCAGGCGCAAAGCAAGTAGTGAAAGCCATTGGTAGAGTCACCAGCGATCTGCATTGAACGCTCTATCTGCGTCGCGGTAACGCCTCCTCCTATGGTGAAAGCAATATGGAAGTTTTTGCGTGCAGTTTTTCTGATTGATAACAGGCGTTTGGATGCTGAAACACACTTAATTCATTGATCAGGTATGTCCAGGCGTTGACATCACATTCAGGTCGTTTCGGAAAAGGAGTTTAGGGATGCCGGCGATTTTCAAAATCAGACCAAGAATGCGAACGCTGCTGTCACCAGCGGTAACCAAGATTGAAATGGCGGGAATTGTTTCCTGGCTTTGTGTGTTGCTGGTTGAGCCTGCGACAACGTTAAAGCTGCCAAACCTGTTGGTTACAGCATCGTTGTTGGTTATTTGGTACGTTCATCGCGTAGTTGCTGATTTCCGCATATGGAGAATGCTCGGCGGCGTCTATATATTGGTTTTGTCACTCGGCTTTTCGCATGTGATTGACACCAATGTGCAGCTGCGCGTCTTTACGCTGCCCCTAGCTGTGATCATCGTGGTAAGCAGTGCTATCTTATTCGTCACGGTTCAGGACTATCTTCTGTCTACACTGCTGGTCTGGATACTGATGTGGCCCACTTTGGACGTTGGGTTTTACCGGGAACTGGAAGTTTATCTGGTCTTTTTTTGCGTTGCGTCCGTGTCCATCGGTTTCACTCTCAGCTTTACCTATCTAAGAAACATGCAGTCAGTGTTGTTGGTCGAAAGTGAATTCAGGACATTGGCAGAGACAGATTTTCTCACCTCCTTACTTAACCGACGGGCGTTTATGGGGATCTTCCAAAATGCATTGGCAGAAGGTCACAGCGGCTACTTTATAATGTTGGACATTGACGGGTTTAAATTAAAAAACGATCAGTACGGTCACGATGTAGGTGACAAGATTTTGTGTGCAATGGCCGCGTGCCTGAAATCCACCCCTGGCAGCCACAGTGTCGGGCGGATTGGTGGTGAGGAATTCGGTGTCTTGTTGTTGGGCGAAGATGATGCTGTTGCTAATGAATACGCGTTGCGCCTGCTGGCCAACATCCGTTGCAGTGTATTGCCTCCGCATCAATTCACTTGCAGCGCGGGCGTCGCGCAGTTCCGAGCGACATCGGACATGTCAGCAGTGCTCAAATGCGCCGACAGCAATATGTATAAAGCCAAGCATGATGGTAAGGATCGGGTGTTTCAGGATGGAAGGCAGGTCAAACCGCTACTTCCTGTAACTACTTAGTTAAGATTTGACTGGAGGACGTCTGTGAAAATCGTTTTCGAAGAAATCGAATCTCCCCTTTGTTGCTTGCTTACACTGGGCACCTTCACTTTAATGTTCCAGAACCGTTCAGAGGCTGAAAGCTTTCTCAAGCTCCTGATGGGGGCGGAGACATCGTTCAGCCCCCATCGCTGAGCGTCTGCCTATGGCCGATTTCTGCCTGTCGTAGCGGGCAGTAATCGGCCAGAACCGGATGTTTAAAGCTGGGGCAATGAACTCGTCGAATTTCTTCCCGCTTTAAGAGTTTGCCGACGCGCTTTTACACACTCTGGGCTGGCAAGTAGAGTTAGGAAATCAACTCGTCCCTTTTTATAAAGTAGGTGCAAATGGTGGCTCCCTTCGTTCTCCAGGACTTTGATGTTGGATGGGTCGCCACCGACGCCGTCGGGCAGGTTGCGCTCTTCACTACGGGGGGGCCGGGGCCGGTTCCTGATTCCGCAATGCCCTCCGTCGAAAACTCCGAAGAATTTGTCCTTTCATTGCCGGAGGTGTCCGATATAGATCGGGTCACTGCCAGGGCTGGCGTAAACGCTTTCGTTGAATTTGCCAAACGTGGGTTCTTCGCGTACGACTGGTCAGACGTTCATCGCGATTCACGCCAGGCCTTGAGGGGGTATGAGCTGCAATGCCGCCCACTGAATCCACTGACACTTTTCGATTTGCCTGCCCCTTTACGGGCATTAGCTGAGGCTACTCGGCTATCTGATGTAACCTTCGGAGCACCCATCATAGTGATAGGTGATCAGGTTTCTTAGCCTTCATTCGGCGATTCGGAGCCGCTTTTTTGGGCCGGAAGCTTTCAGTTGCGTACCGCAGCTCCCGGCCAATAGCTGCGCTTCGCGATTGACGACTTTCGACCCAAAGTTGACTGTCAACAAGGGGCTGAATCAGCTCAAGCAAACAGCAATTTTTGAGCCACGCATTCCTTGCAGGAATGTGCCACATAAAATTAATGAATTTTTATTATTGCTGTGTCTGGCGTAGCTTGATTTCAGAACATGGAGAACCGCCTTGAAATCATCCCCTCTCAACTCAGCTGAAAAATTTGATACCTCACGAGCCAATGAGTACGGACGACAGAGTCGTATTGCGCTAGCTGGATATGACGCCTGCCAAGACTTGGCCGCGTGCATGCTGGCGGCAAGCCTGGGCAATACAAGTTCGGCAAAAATACTGGTCGTTGGCGCTGGCGGTACGGCGCAGGAAATTATTGCGATGGCCAAGCTAGAACCGAGTTGGCGCTTCACGGCCGTTGACCCATCCGAGCCAATGCTGGAGGCAGCGAAGCAGCAGTTAGAGGCAAACAACTTGCTTGAAAGAACGTCCATGCATCTTGGGCAAGTTGAAGACCTGGCAGCAGACGAGTCATACGACGCAGCGACCTTGATCGGTGTACTCCATCATCTCAATGGAGATGAAACCAAGCGACAAATTTTACGATCCATTCGGGCTCATCTAAAACCGGGTGCACCGCTGATTGTCGCCGGGAATCAATACGCTTATGCCAGCCAGCCGTTACTGCTTGCGGCCTGGGGGCAGCGGTGGCGGCAGCATGGAGCCAGCGCGGATGAAGTGAAGGTCAAGCTTGGGAAAATCCTTCAAGGCGCTGATCCTCCACATTCCGAGGCGGCGGTTCAAAAACTCTTGCATGACGCCGGGTTTGGAGACGCTACCCGTTTCTTCAGCAGCCTTTTCTGGGGGGCGTGGTTGTCGTGCAAAGGGGTCTGAACATGGTCACGAATGACTGCTTTTGGCCGATTCTGTTGAAAAAGTCGGCCTTAGTTTCCACGGCAGAAAAGTACGCGTCTGAGATTCAAATCCTTACTTTTGGCTGAGGCTTCCGGGCTCAGATTTCACGTAGCAGCGTGCAAAAATGGCGTTTTTCCCGGTCAATATCCGGGCAGTTTGAGCGGAGCGACTTTTTCAACACAATCGGCCGAAAGCTCTTTTCCACGATTGGCAGCCAATGGCCGGAAGGCGCCCAGGCGAGAGCTTTCTTTTCTGGCCGATCCGGGCGCGTGCGATTCGGGTTGTTCATCCGACTCGGAACCAGATATAAAGCGAATGCGCTTTGTATTCAAGGGAATACAAGCATTCATAAGGTGATCACGGATGTACATCTACAAAATGGTTCAAGTACCGCCAAACATTGAAGTTCGTGCGAAAGAGCACCGGGGGAACGAGGCCGCTGTTTATCTACAAAATGTGGTCAACACTCATGCTGAGGATGGGTGGGAGTTCTATCGGATTGACACGATTGGCGTTTCAGTCAAACCAGGATGCTTCGACGCGTTAATGGGGAAGAAAAACGTGCTAAACCACTATTACGTGATTTCTTTGCGCAAGCCCCGATGATCAAGCTTTGCGCCGTCTCAGCAATTCGCTGCTATCAGCGAGTTGCTCCCTCTCGATTGCGAGATGCCTGCCGATTTGAGCCTTCCTGTTCAAACTATGCGATACAAGCGATCAAAAAGTATGGTGTTCTAAACGGCTGCCGCATGGCTGTGGGCCGCATCTGCAGGTGTCGATACCCGAACGGCGGGAAAGATTTTCCATGAATAAGTCGGACAGTGAGCCCCGACGCCTTAACTGTTCAGCTGTGCTT
Organism: Pseudomonas sp. EA_15y_Pfl1_P101; assembly: GCF_963970835.1. Taxonomy (NCBI): domain Bacteria; kingdom Pseudomonadati; phylum Pseudomonadota; class Gammaproteobacteria; order Pseudomonadales; family Pseudomonadaceae; genus Pseudomonas; species Pseudomonas sp. EA_15y_Pfl1_P101. Next base: position 53,024 of record NZ_CAXAPA010000020.1, read on the forward strand.
GCCATGATCCTGACGGGCTGCTTTTGGCCGTTTTCTGCCTGTGCTGCCCGGCAGCGGTCCGTTCCTGCATGGAGGTATCACGCTAGGCTCAAACACGCCGAAAGATGTCGTTATTTGCATGTGATCGACCAAAGCTGATCTAGCTTGGTCGTGTAGCTCTGGCTCATCATCTCCCGGCGCATAGCCCAAGCTGGCGTCGAAGGCACACTGGCCGAGCGCAATGTACCTCTACCCCACCGACCATTAATCTCGTCCAGCACCATCATTACCCGAGTTGACTCGGCTGGTTGCGACATTGCAAACAGATCATCGGAGTACTCGCCGGGTTGGCACAAGTTGAGCAAAATAACCTCTGCCTTGCTGTACTTGAAGCCGGGCCTAAATATCCGATCAAGCGCACCCACTGCTGCCTGCGTTAGCAGCCGGACATCATCAGTGGGATATGGCATATCCACCACCACCCCATTGGCATACTTCGCCTCCTCCGGGTTGAACATGCCAGTGCGGATGCACACTCGTACCTTCTTGCAAAGCGAGTTTTGAGCCCGGAGTTTCTCAGATGCACGCATCATATAGGTGGCCACCGCCTCTTTGATGGGCGGCAGCTCCGTCAGCCTCTTGCCGAACATGCGGCTGCAGCAGATCTCCTGCTTTGGCGGATCCGGCTCATCCAGCTCCAGGCAACGAGTACCGGACAACTCCCTCGCCGTCTTCTCGATCACAATGCTGAACCTCTTACGGAGCGTCCACGGATCGGCCTTAGCCAGGTCCATAGCCGACTTGATACCCATGGCATCAAGATGGAGTTTCATCTTGCGGCCAACGCCCCAAACTTCCGCCACGTCCGTATTGCGTAGCACCCAGTCACGCTTAACCGGTTCGGTGATGTTGACCACCCCACCAGTTTGGGACTGCAGGCGCTTCGCGGTGTGGTTTGCGAGCTTCGCCAAGGTCTTAGTGTGAGCGATACCAACACCGACCGGGATACCAGTGCAACGAAGCACCTGGGCGCGTATCTGCCGGCCTAGGGCATCCAGTCCATCTATACCAGTCAGGTCAGCGAATGCCTCGTCGATGCTGTACACCTCAACTGCCGGCACCATCGCCTCGATCAGGCTCATCACACGCTCGCTCATATCGCCGTAAAGCGCATAGTTGGAGGAGAACGTGACAATGCCGTGCTGCTTGAGCGGTCGCGGTAGGGACGGCAATTACCTGCCGCCCCCCGCACAGATCCGTACGTGCGGAACTACCGCATACGGCTCCTGCCTCGGGTATGTGACGCGAAGCGATCCTCAGGGTAAGGATGTGCATTTCTGGGGCTAGGTACATAGAGGTCGGCAAGGCGTCCGTAGCGTGACCACTGAAGCCGGTTACGCTGGCTGCGTCGCTTGAGAGCTTGCCGCCATAGACGACATACCGCCAAACGAAAACCGCCAAGACGTATTAGGTTTCCCGGCACCGCGTGGTAATTGAAATACCCACTGACCACTCGGTTTAGCCATTGCCCTTGAACCCGGATGGGCTCATGACGTCGACGTTTCAGCTCATCCCGAATGACCAGCAGCGTTGCACGCATTCGCTTCTTGACCGTCAGACGCAGTATTTGAAAACCACCGATCCTGTTGGTACTACAACAGTGTGTGAAGCCTAGGAAGTCAAACGTCTCCGGTTTACCCAAGCCTCGGTCTCTGCGATTTCTCGTAGCGAAACGACCAAACTGAATCAGCCGTGTCTTCGAAGCATTAAGCGATAAACCGAACCTGGCCAGTCGTTCTCGTAATTGCTGCAAGAATTGCTGGGCCTGCGATTTCAACCTGAAACCCACAACACTGTCGTCCGCGTAGCGCACAACGATGACATCGCCACGGGCGTGGCGCTCGCGCCACTGCCTTGCCCACAGATCCAGCACGTAGTGGAGATAGATATTCGCCAGTAACGGAGATATCACTGCGCCTTGGGGAGTCCCCTTGGCCGCAGCCACCCTACGGCCTTCCTCCATTATTCCCGCCTGAAGCCATTTGCAGATAAGTCCGAGCAGGCGCCGATCTGCAATTCGGTGTCCCAGAAACATCAGCATCCATTCATGGTCGATCTCATCAAAGAACGACGTGATATCCGCATCCAATATCCAGTTCACCCTCTGGCCCTTGAGCGCGACCGTTAATGCATCCAGCGCATCGTGCTGGCTACGTCCCGGCCGAAACCCATACGAGAATCCTAGAAAGTCTTCTTCATAGATCGCATTCAGAACAGTGACAACTGCTTGTTGTACGATCTTATCCTCCAGAGAGGCAATGCCCAGCGGGCGCAGCCTACCGTCGGCTTTGGGAATATAGACCCGTCGCGACGGCGTTGCCCGATAGGCACCACTATGAAGCCGTGCGTGCAAATCACTTACCCGCTGGAGAAGACCTTCTTCGTACTCTCGCCACGACATGCCGTCCACGCCCACCGCTGCATCCCGGCGCAGGGCATAAAAGCTCTGCGCCAGTAATTGCGGTGTAACGTGGTGCAGCAAAGCCGTGAACTGCATGCCCTTATTCCTTCGGGCTGCTTCACGTACACCTTCAAGTCCCATCGACGCGCAACTGATCCGGCTCTGTGTCCGGGGCGCGGGGGAAGTGTTGGTGTTTCCCTTGGCTACGTCCCTTTCCTCCACCCTCTCCGCAGGGCTTGGCCCCTTGTTCGACGGTTTCTCAGGTACTACGGACGTATCCGACTTCTCAACAACGTAGACAGCAGGGTTACGGCTTTTGGCCTTTCCTGCTCCGCCCGGTGCTTGCGCACCGGGCATTGCCGAGATCTCCCAGTTTCTGTGCGAAGGACTTCCCGACGTGCACAGGGTCTCCGACCGCGCGGGATCAGAGCATGACTGGCGTATAACGCCATGCTCCGTATTGCCTTCTGCTTCGCATAACAGCATCGGCATCCCGGATTCCTGATTACGCGGCTCAATGGCTGGCCCATCGGTTTCCCCTGTCAACGCTTCACCCTGCACCTCACGGTGCAACATGCATGACTCGGGGTCTGGTTGATTCGCCATTTCTTACCAGTATCGAACTTTCATCGACTATCCTCCGCCAGCTTTAACTGGCGCACTATGCGTCCGGGCATCACGTCTTGCGTGATTAAACCGGCTGCCACTTATGCGGAAGCAGCTGCTCGATTTCACTCGCCCGCTGCGTCGGCAGGCGCGTGAGAACATCCTTTAGATAGGCGTACGGGTCATGACCATTCAGCCGCGCAGACTGGATCAAGCTCATGATCGCCGCCGCCCTTTTTCCGCTGCGTAGCGATCCGGCGAAGAGCCAGTTCTTGCGTCCAAGGGCCCATGGTCGGATCTGGTTCTCCGCCCAATTATTATCAATGGGTACGGCCCCGTCATTGAGGTAGCGCGACAGCGCTGCCCAGCGTTTGAGGCTGTAATCGAGTGCTCTGCTGATGGCCGAACCTTCGGGCACAAGATCACGCTGGGCGATCATCCAGGCATGCAGTCTATCCATCACCGGTACGGCTTTTTCTTGCCGTATTCGGCGCCGTAAATCCGGCTCCAGATCGCGCACTTCGCTCTCGATTTCGTACAGCAACTGGATGTAACGCAGGGCCTGCTCGGCGAGCTGGCTCTTGTTAGTAGCGTGCAATTCGAAGAATTTGCGCCGGGCATGGGCCATGCAGCCAATCTCGGTCACGCCGAGTTCGAAGCTGGCCTTGTAACCGCCAAAATCGTCGCAGACCAACTTACCTTTCCAGCCTTGCAGGAAGTTGCGAGCATGCTCACCGGCACGGCTGGGACTGAAGTCATAAACCACCGCTGCCAAGTCCGAGAACTGGCTGGTGGCGTAGGCCCACACATAGGAACGGTGAGTTTTCTTTGTTCCCGGCATGAGCATCTGCACCGGTGTTTCATCTGCGTGGATGACTTGTTGCCCAAGCACTACTTCGCGCAGCGCGTCGACCAGAGGCTGCAACTGCACGCCCGTCACGCCAACCCATTGAGCCAAGGTTGAGCGTGGAATCGCCAGGCCCGCTCGACCGAAGATCGATTCCTGACGGTAAAGCGGCAGATGGTCCGCAAACTTGGCAATCATGACGTGTGCAAGTAGGCCCGCAGTCGGGATGCCCTTATCAATAACCTGCGCCGGAACCGGTGCCTGGATCAGCGTTTCGCAGTCATCGCAGACCCACTTGCCACGGACATGGCGTTCGACGGTGAACACGCCGGGCGTGTAGTCCAGCTTCTCGCTAACGTCCTCACCGATGCGCTTGAGGGCGCAGCCGCATGGGCAGTGAGTGTTGTCCGGTTCGTGATGGATCAGTGTGCGTGGAAACTCAGCCGGTAATGCAGTGCGCTTGGGTTTCTGCTTTTTCTCGGTCGCCGCTGGCACTGTCTGCAAGGCCTGAAGCTCTGCTTCAATCGCTGCGATATCGGTATCGATCAGGTCATCTAGCAAACTGGCCTGCTCAGGATTCATCTGCTCGCTGCGCTTGGCAAACTTCAAACGCTTGAGCTGGGCGATCTCGTGGGTCAGTTTCTCGATCAGCGTTTGGTCGCGGTTGATTTTCTTGCCCTTCGTGTCGACTTGCGACAGCAACTGCGCTGCCAAAGCACGCAGTTGGTCGGGGGACATTTGGTCGAGATTGGGAGAAGAAGTCATGCGCCGGATTTTGCCAGAGCAGGCGCTTCGCGGCGATAGACCGATAGGCTAATGGCAGCCGTTAGAGCAGTGTGATCGAGCCTCCAGAACCTGCGCGTTGCCATGGCAGACCCAGCACCAATGCCTGAAGTTGCTCGGTATCCAGTTCCATTTCAGAACCATGGCGAATGCCAGGCCAGTGGAACTTGCCTTGGTTCAACCGGCGCGCCGTCAGCCATATTCCGAAGCCGTCATGCACCAGCACTTTCATGCGATTGGCGCGGCGGTTGGCGAACAGATAAGCACAGTGCGGCTGCGCCGCACCGAACACCGCGATCACCTTGGCTAACGCCGTTTCGGTGCCTGCGCGCATGTCCATCGGCTCGGTGGCGAGCCAGATGGAGTCGATGCGAATCATCGTAGAAGGTCTCGAAGAAAGGTCGCGCAGGCAGCAGCATTTTCAGTGGGCCAGTTCACTTTTACAGTGCCGCGCGAGTGTTGTATTTCAACGCAGATATTCGATGAGGCCGGGTGCAAGCTTGCCCCGGCCAGCGGTACAGGTAACGGAATAAACGCAGGTTGCAGCGCTGTGCTTTTCTGCGATTGCAGCCGAATCCATTTGTGTACGAGGTTTGCGTTGAGGTTATGACTGAGTGCGATGCTGGCAATCGAAGCGCCGGGCTGGGCACACTCTTGAATGACCTGTGCCTTGAAGGACTTGGAATAGGAACGGCGTGTTGGCTGCATGAAATACCCGCTTAAAAGGCTAGAACTGGTGTCCACTTAAATTTAAGTGCACACCATGTCTTGGCTTTGCGGGGCTGGGTAGATGACTTGGCCGGACGCATACGCTTGAGCTTGTGTTTAATTTGGAAATAAGGCTCACCCATCTTGATGAAAGGCTTGGCGTCGTAGCTACGGGCGATGACACAACCGTCGTTGTTGCTGAGCACCACTATGGGCACCTTCGCCAAGTCGGGCCGGAATACCCGCTCGCAACTGGCATAGAAGCTATTGCAGTCGATCAGTGCAAAGGTTGGCTCGTGCTTAGACATGGCTGCGCACTGTGCTGGTGATGACGCCCCAGATCGACAGTTCGTCGCCTTCAAGAACGTAGCGTGCGGGGAACTTGGGGTTTTCGGACAGCAGGACGATCTCCCGGCCGCGCTTACACAAGCGCTTGCAGACAGGCTCATTGTTCAGCAGGGCCACCACCACGTGCCCATGCATAGGCTCAATAGCACGATCCACCACGGCGAAGTCACCATCGAAGATCCCGATACCCTGCATGCTCTCACCGGTGATTGCTACCAGGTACACGTGGGGCGCACGGATATTCAGGACCTCATCCAATGAGATGTGCTGCTCAATGTGATCCGCTGCAGGCGAAGGAAAGCCGGCCGGAACCTGGAACGAGCACAAAGGCAGCTTCGCGCCGACTTCTGCGATGGGACCAGCCTGGACACCTGACTTCTCCACGGTGAACTGAGATGCGGCCTCGAAACACTGAAAACAGGGACTTGCCGCCTGGAATGGTGCGTCGAAAACGCCCTCGCAAGAACGGTAAAGTATGGGTCGGTTACTACTACAGAGACTCGACCGGAAAAGAAATCCCGCTCGGCGGAGACTTGAGCAAAGCCCGTTTGAAGTGGGCAGAGCTTGAAGCCAAGGAAAAGCCAGCAGACCTGACGATGATGAAGGGGATCTTTGATCGATACGTCCGCGACGTCATTCCGAAAAAAGGTGAGCGTACCCAGAAAGACAACCTGGCCGAACTTAAACAGCTTCGGCCCATGTTCGACGGGGCGCCAATCGACTCGATCACACCAGCCAACATCGCCGGATACCGCGACGCCCGCACCGCCAGGGTTCGGGCAAACCGGGAAATCGCCCTGCTTTCCCACGTTTTCAACATGGCGCGGGAATGGGGCCTGACCGAGCGGGAGAACCCGTGCCAGGGCATCCGAAAGAACAAGGAAACACCGCGTGACTACTACGCCAATGCCGTGGTTTGGGATGCGGTCTACGGAATGGCTGAGCCTGAACTCAAGGAAGCCATGGACCTGGGCTACCTAACGGGCCAACGGCCGGCAGACGTGATCGTCATGCGCAGTGATGACGTAGAGGGTGATTACTTCCTCGTCACGCAAGGCAAGACCGGCCTAAAGCTGAGGATTCTGATGCGCACATCGGAGGGAGAGAACAGCCTGGGTAAGTTGATTCGGGAAATAACGGAGCGGAATGCCGGTCACGTCTCGAAGTACCTGCTAATAAACAGGCACGGAAAGCGAATGACGAAGGGGATGCTGCGCTTGCGCTGGGACAAAGCACGGGAGAAGGCCTGCGCCAAAGCAATCGAACAGGGCGATCCGCTGCTCGCCGCAAAGATTGGCGGGTTCCAGTTTCGCGACATCCGACCGAAAGCGGCATCGGAAATCATCGATATTGGCGACGCTAGCTTGCTACTGGGGCACAGTAAGCAGGAGATCACGAAGCGGGTGTACAGGAGGATTGGCGCGACCGCTAAACCCTCCAAATAGGCAAAGTTTCGGAACGCCTACCCAAAAGTTTCGGAACGCCTGTCAAAAACCGCCTTTCCTGCCCAAACGCCAGAAACACAAAAGCCCCGCATTTGCGGGGCTTTTGTTTGAATCTTGGCGGGAAACCAGGGATTCGAACCCTGGGAACGCTATTAACGTTCGCCGGTTTTCAAGACCGGTGCATTCAACCACTCTGCCAATTTCCCTTGCGCATCACAGGATTATAGTAGCCTATCCTGTCTCAGCGGGCGCCATAATACCCGAATGAAACACACTGTCAAACTCTCGGCATCGCTTGTTACAGAGCGTCTGTTATGATCTTTGCGACTGAACGTTTCAAAACCGAAGGAGTGTCGCCATGCGCGAACAGAATTACGCAGTGAATGGCAACGCGCAGGCTGAGCAGCTTGAAGTCAGCCGCGTGTTGCGCAACACCTATGGCTTGCTCGCCCTTACGCTCGCATTCAGCGGCGTAATGGCGTTTGTGGCTCAGCAGATGCGCGTCGGTTACCCGAACATCTTTGTCGTACTGATCGGCTTCTATGGGCTGTTCTTCCTGACCAACAAGCTGCGGGACTCGGCCTGGGGTCTGGTGTCGGCGTTTGCCTTGACCGGTTTCATGGGCTTCATCCTCGGCCCGATCCTCAACCGTTACCTCGGCATGGCCGGCGGTGCGGAAGTGGTCAGCTCGGCGTTTGCCATGACGGCCTTGGTGTTTGGTGGCCTGTCGGCCTACGTGCTGATCACCCGTAAGGACATGAGCTTCCTGGGCGGCTTCATCACCGCAGGCTTCTTTGTGCTGCTGGCGGCTGTGGTCGCAGGTATGTTTTTCCAAATCAGCGGCCTGCAACTGGCGATCAGCGCGGGGTTTGTGCTGTTCTCCTCGGTGTGCATCCTGTTCCAGACCAGCGCCATCATCCACGGCGGTGAGCGTAACTACATCATGGCGACCGTGAGCCTGTATGTGTCGATCTACAACCTGTTTATCAGCCTGTTGCAGATCTTCGGCATCATGAGCCGCGATGACTGATTAGTTAACGCAATAAAAAATGCCCCGTATCGAAAGATACGGGGCATTTTTGTTTTTACGCCGTTAAGAGCAGGTTTCAGTATTTGTTGGGTTCCATCTCCAGATCAACCTTGAAGCGCTGCGCAATATCCTGCTGGATCCGCTGAGCCAGGTTGGCAATATCGTGCCCCGAGGCGCCTCCATAGTTGACCAACACCAGCGCCTGCAGTTTGTGCACACCTGCATCCCCCTCACGAAAGCCTTTCCAGCCAGCCTTGTCGATCAGCCAACCGGCCGCGAGCTTCATCTGCCCATCGGGCTGCGGATAAGCCACCAGGTCCGGGTACAGTGCCTGCAGCTCAGCCGCCAACACCTGGGACACCAAGGGGTTCTTGAAGAAGCTCCCGGCATTGCCAAGCTCTGCCGGGTCCGGCAGTTTTTCCCGGCGGATGCTGCAGATCGCACGGCTGACGTCGCTCGGCGTCGCTTCAGTGATCCCCTGCCCCGCCAGGCGTTGCTGCACCGGGCCATAGTCGAGTTTCAGGTGGCGGGTGCGGCTCAGGGCAAAGCGCACCCGCAGGATCAGCCAGCGGCCGGTTTCGTGCTTGAACACGCTGTCACGGTAGGCAAAGTTGCATTCTTCCAGACTGAATTCGCGCAGTTCGCCGGTGTGGCGATCCAGGGCGGTCAGGCCAGCGAATACGTCCTTGATCTCCACGCCGTAGGCGCCGATGTTCTGCATCGGTGCTGCGCCAACGGTACCGGGGATGAGGCTGAGGTTTTCCAGGCCACAGAACCCCTGTTCCAGGGTCCACAACACGAAGGGGTGCCAGGCTTCGCCCGCTTGCGCCTCGACCACCACCTGCGTGCCGTCATCGTGGACCACGCGGACGCCGTGGGTCGCCATGCGCAAGACCAGCGCAGGAATGTCCTGGGTCAGCAGCAAGTTGCTGCCACCGCCGATCACCAACAGTGGCACCGCATGTGCGGCTGAATAAGCCAGGGCCTCGCGGACGTCATCGTCGCTGTGAGCCTCGGCGAACAACTGGGCGCGTACGTCGATGCCAAAGCTATTGAAGTGCTTGAGCGATACCTGCGAGAGCACCTGCAAGGTCATAACCGGCCCTTCAATTCGATCACCAATAAATCACAGGCGCGTTCAATCAGGTCCAGGACCCGCTCGAAGCCTTGTTCACCTTCGTAATACGGGTCTGGCACTTCGTCCACTTCGCCATCGTAGCGGCGCAGGAACAGGTCCAGCTCCGCTGTGCCTTGGCCCGGCTGCATAGCCTTGAGGTTGCGCAGGTTGCTGTGGTCCATGGCCAGGATCAGGTCATAGCGCGCAAAGTCGGCACGGGAGACCTGCTGGGCTCGCTGGGCCGACAAGTCATAGCCGCGCACCAGCGCCGCACGCTGGCTGCGCTTATCCGGTGGGTTGCCAATATGCCATTCACCCGTACCGGCGGACGCTACCTCGACCTGCCCTGTCAAACCCGCTTCGCGCAACTTATGGCGCAGCACGCCTTCTGCGGTGGGCGAGCGACAGATATTGCCCAGGCAGACAAACAAGACCTCCATCAGGCCCCCAGCAGGCGACGGACGCGCTCAAGGTCTTCCGGCGTATCGACACCAGCCGGCGGCGCTTCCAGCGCATCGCCCACATGAATGCGCACGCCGTGCCACAAGGCACGCAGTTGCTCCAGCGATTCGGTGTTTTCCAGCCAGCACGGGCCCCAACTGACGAAGTCATGCAGGAAACCGGCACGGTAGGCATAGATGCCGATATGACGGCGATACGGCACGCCTCCCGGCAATACGTCGGGGTTTTTGGCGAAGGCGTCGCGCGCCCACGGCAAGGTCGAACGGCTGAACGTCAGCGCCAGCCCATTGATGTCGCTGACCACTTTCACCACGTTCGGGTTGAACAGGGTGTCGATGTCTTCGATCGGTTCGGCCAGGGTCGCCATGCGCGCTTCGCCATGGGCGGCCAGGTTGGCCGCCACTTGGTCGATCACGCTCGGCGGAATCAACGGCTCGTCACCTTGCACGTTGACCACGATGGCATCAGGTGCCAGGCCGAGTTTTGTGGCCACTTCGGCCAGGCGATCGGTGCCGGAGTTATGGTCTTCGCGAGTCAGCACGGCCTCAGCGCCGAAGCCTTTGCAGGCTTCGATGATGCGCGGATCATCGGTGGCCACCACCACGCGCTCGGCGCTGCTTTTGCAGGCCTGTTCCCACACCAACTGGATCATCGGCTTATCGCCGATCAGTTGCAGCGGCTTGCCCGGCAAACGGGTCGACGCGTAGCGGGAAGGAATGACAACGGTAAAGGCTGTGGTCATTTATCCAGGCGCTCATCGGTAGTCAGGGTGCGGGCTTCGCTTTCCAGCATTACCGGGATGCCATCACGGATCGGGTAAGCCAGGCCGGCGCCTTTGCTGATCAGCTCGGTTTTGTCGGCGCTGAGCTTGAGCGGGCCTTTGCAGATCGGGCAAGCGAGGATATCGAGCAGTTTGGTGTCCATGAGTGTTTCCTGGATAGAAGCGGTTTAAGGCAAGAGACGGGCAGGCAACAGGCGCATCAGCTGCATGTCGAACCAGGCGACAAACGCCGGCGACGGCAGCGCATCCACCGCAAGGTACCACCAGTCGGGCTGGGCAAAGGCGCGGCACTTAACCGCGTCCTTTTCGGTCATGACCAGCGGCAATGACGGTGTAAAATTCAGGACTTCGGCGCTGTACGGCGCGTGGTCGGCAAACGCATGGGGTATCGGCTGCCAGTGTAGCGTTTCAAGGGTGTTGAAGAAACGCTGCGGGTTGCCGATGCCGGCGACCGCATGCACCTGCTGGCCCGCCGCAAAGTGATCGACCGGCTGACGCTCGCCGGTCTTCAGATTGACCAGTGCGCAAGGCTGCAAGCGAAAGGCAAAACCATCGTCTCGGTCGCTTGCGGCGCCGTTATACAACAGCGCATCGACACTCTGCAGCCGCTCCACCGGTTCGCGCAACGGCCCCGCCGGCAGGCAACGGCGGTTGCCCAGGCCACGGGCGGCGTCGATCAGCACCAATTCAAGGTCGCGGGCCAGGCGGTAATGCTGCAGGCCATCGTCGGAGAGGATCAGGTCCAGGGTTTCACTGGCCAGCAGCGCCTTGACCGCACGGCTGCGATCGGGGTCGATCACTAACGGTACGCCGCAGCGCTGCACGATCAATAAGGGTTCGTCACCCGCCACTTCAGCACTGTGGTTGGCTTCGACCCGCCACGGCAACTGCGGCGGCTTGGCCCCATACCCTCGGCTGACCACCCCCACGCGCAAGCCGCTACGTCGGCAGTGCTCAATCAACCACAGGATCAACGGCGTCTTGCCGGTGCCACCCACCGTGATATTACCGACCACCACCACGGGCACCGGCGACTGATAGATCTCGCCCTCACCCGCAAGGAAACGTGCGCGCTTGCGCTGCACCACTCGGCGGTACAAGGATTCAAGCGGCCGCAGCAACGTGAGCATCGGATGGCCCTCGTACCAGGCCTTGAGCAAACGATCGGACATGGCCATCAGGGTTGGCTCGCTGCCTCGACGGTGGTCATGCGCAGATGGCTGAAACCGAGCTTGCCGGCGGCATCCATCGCAGTGATCACAGCCTGGTGCTGGGTCTTGCCATCGGCACTGATCGACAGCGGCAGCTTGGTATCGCCGCCGGACTCTTTCTGCAAGGCATCCATCAGGCTGTTGAGATCGTTCTTTTCGAGCAACTGGTTATTCACTGAAAACACCCCGTCGGCGCTGATGGCGATGTCCAGTTGCTTGACCTCCTGGTCTTCGGCCGGCGAACCGCTCACGGCTTCCGGCAGGTCGACGCGCAGCTCGGTTTGCCGGGTAAAGGAGGTGGTGACGACAAAAAACAGCAGCAGGATAAACACCACGTCGATGAGCGACGCGAGGTTGATATCGACATTTTCCCGGTGCTTGCGGCGAAATTTCACGCTTTGCCCCCAACCAGGTCAACGTCACGGTCGCCCTGCACGACTTCCACCAGTTTGATGGCTTCCTGCTCCATGCCGACCACCAGCTCATCGATGCGCCGTTGCAGGAAACGGTGGAAGAACACCGAAGGAATACCGACCATCAGGCCCGCTGCCGTGGTGATCAGCGCCTTGGAGATACCACCTGCCAATACGGCCGCGTTGGTGGTCATGCCGGAGCCCATGAACGAGCTGAAAATATCGATCATACCCAGCACCGTCCCCAGCAAACCGAGCAATGGCGCCATGGCAGCGATGGTGCCGAGGGCATTGATGTAGCGCTCCAGTTCATGGATGACGCGGGCGGCAGCCTCCTCGATGCACTCTTTCATGATCTCGCGACCATGCTTGGAGTTGGCCAGGCCGGCCGCAAGGATTTCACCCAACGGGGAGTTGGCGCGCAGTTCCTTGAGTTTTTCCTTGTCCAGTTGCTTGTTCTTGATCCAAGCCCAGACCTGCCCCAATAGATGCTCGGGGGTGACGCGACTGGCACGCAGGGTCCACAGGCGTTCGGCGACGATGCCGAGTGCGGCGATAGAACTTATGATGATCGGCAACATCATCCAGCCGCCGGATTTGACCAATTCCCACACAGTGAATGCCCCCTTGAAAAAGTGCGCCACTTTACCATATAGGTTCGTCGGCCACAGACCCCATCGGCTGCGGCCACAAGCGCCTAAGGTAACCGTTCACGCCAGAACCTGCGTTGACTGCGCGCAACAACCGGTGGTGCAAATGCCCCCAGTTGCAGGCGCACGGCGCCCTGCTCGGCGCTGTCATAGACCTCGCTGCCCAACCGCTGGTAGCGCGCCATCACCTGCGGATGCGGATGGCCGAACGCATTGCTGCGCCCTCGTGAAATGAGCACAGAACGAGGGGCAAGGCGTTCCACAAACGCCCAGGACGAAGAGCTGCGACTGCCATGGTGTGGCGCCTGCAACCAATGGGTGGGCACTGCCAGAGGTGAGGCGAGCATTGCCTGTTCCGCCGCGCGGTCGATATCGCCGGTCAACAGTAAACGCTCGCCATTGGCCTGCACCTGCAACACGCAGGACTTCGGGTTGCCGCTGATAGCGTCCGGCCACTGCCACAGCTCGAACGTCACATCGTCCCAGGTCCACCGTTCGCCACTGTTGCACGGCTGCGTACCGAGAAACGCCGGCAGGCCCTCGGTTTCCCCGCCCACCACGCGTTTGATTGGCATCCCCTTGGCAATCGCCCCCGCGCCGCCGGCATGATCCGCGTCGGCATGGCTGATCAACATCATGTCTAACGTCTTTACTCCGAGTTTTTGCAGCGACGGCAACACAACGCGCGCGCCCAGATCAAAGGTTCCGGAGCGCGGGCCGGCGTCGTAGAGCAAGGTGTGATGGCGAGTGCGCAAGATCAGCGACTGCCCCTGGCCAACGTCCAACTGCACCACCTCCACTTGCCCATGGGGCACCAGTTCACGCGGGGGAAACACCGCCAGCAACAGCATCGGCAAGCCCAGCAACCGAAATGGCACGCCCTTGGGCAACAGTAACAGCAGCGCACCGAGCAGGCTCAGCAGCCAATACCCCTGCGGTACGTCGGTCGGAATCCAGGCAGGCAGTTGTCCGGCAAGCCACGCCAAGCCCTTGAACAACCCATCCAACGCCCCGCCCGCCAGCCACAGCAATCCCTCCCCCATAAACGGCAACGCCAGCAACGCTGTCCCAAGCAACGCCAGCGGCAACACCACTAGGCTGATCCAGGGCACGGCGACCAGATTGGCCAGCGGCGCACTCAGGCTGATGGGCAACCCCAGCACCAGCAAAACAGGAAACAATCCAACGGCAATCAACCACTGGGGGCGGGTCCACGCCTGCCACACGCTCCACGGTCCCAACCGCCCACCAAACGCCAGGATCAGCACTGCCACCGCCGCAAACGACAACCAGAACCCCGGCTGCAAACTGGCCAACGGCTCCAGCACCAACACCCCATTGAGCGCCAACAGTAACGGCCACCACAGCCCAAGGTGCCGGAAGCGCAGCCGCCATAACAGCACCAGCCCCACCATCACACAGGCGCGCTGCACCGGCACGCCAAACCCGGCCAGCAAGCCGTAACTCAGTGCAGCCGTGAACGCTAGGCCACACGCCCACGGCAGCCACGGCCAGGTTCGGGGCCAGAGCCCATAACGTGCCAACCCGGCGATCAACCCGTAGATCAAGCCCGCCAGCATGCCGATGTGCTGGCCGGATATAACCAGCAGATGCACAGTGCCGGTGTCCTTTAACACCTGCCAATCAGCGGCGGCCAATCCAGAGCCGTCTCCCAGCACCAGGGCGATCAGGCCTGCTTCCCGACCAAAGGCATCCACCGCCATCAAGCGCTGGCGCACGCCGTCCCGCCAGGCGCTGTGCGCCGCAGCCAGACGTTCGCCGTCCTTCACCGTGCCCGTGGCGCCAATACGCTGGGCGAGCAGCCAGGCTTCCCGGTCAAATCCGTGAAAATTCAGCAACCCGGCCGGCCGCTTCAGGTTGATTGCCAGGCGCCAGCGCTCACCGCTGCGCACAGGCGGCCCGCCACGCCAGGACACTCGGATGCGTTTGGGCAAGCGGGCCTTTCGCGACCGGCTGTCGGCCAATTCGAAACGCACCCCCTCGCCCGTTTGCTGCGGCAGCCCAATGACTCGCCCCTCCACCCAACGTGTCTGGCCGTCCAGAGTCGGCTTCAGGCGATCATCCAGCGCCCACTGCGCACTGATGCATGCCCAGCTCAGCCCCACCAGGAAAAACGCCAGTGGGTATGTGCGAAACGGCAACAGCATCAACGCCAGCACCAGCAAGGCGATCAGCCATCCCGTGGGCGGCAATGCAGGTAAAAAACGCAGGGCCAGTAACCCCAGCGCCAACGCGAACATCCCTGTCCTCATGGATCATCCCTTTAAAGTGATCCACTCAGTTTTAGCCGGGCGTCCGACATTGCCTATGATGTTTTGTCACAAAGTCTGAATTTTCTGTTTATAGAATGCGAGCATACTTGCCCCTCGAACTGACCTGGACCCCTTATGCCACGGCGCTTATTCAAACGGTACATGCCTGACCCCAGCAGTATCAGGGAACACAAGTCATTACAGTTTCTCGGCACATTGCTGCATGACCCGAACCTCTGGCACCTCAACCGGCACTCGGTCGCGCGCGCGATGGCCGTAGGTTTGTTCGCGGCCTTTATCCCGATTCCCTTGCAGATGCTGCTGGCGGCCGTCCTGGCGATTACCGTGCGCGGCAACATGCCCATCGCGGTCAGCCTGGTGTGGCTGACCAACCCGATCACCATGCCGGTGGTGTTTATCTGCACCTACATGACCGGCGCGTGGCTGATGAACGTGCCCCCCCGCAGCCTGCCCGACGACCTGAGCTGGGAATGGATCAGCGGGCAACTGAGTACGTTGTGGCAGCCGTTCCTGCTGGGCTCAGTCGTTTTGGGGTTGGTGCTGGGCGCACTCGCCTATTGCCTGACGATGGGCTATTGGCGCTGGTGGGTGGCGCACCAATGGAAACAGCGCAAACAGCGTCGCGCCTAGCCTGTCGTGCTCAGCAAGCGCGCAGGCGCAGGTGCACCCGCAGGCCCTGCCCGGTGTTTTCCGCCCACAGGGTACCGTCCTGGCGTTGCACGGCGTTGCGGGCAATGCTCAAGCCCAGGCCGAAGCCACCGTCGCCGGGGCGTGAACCGTCCAGGCGGGTAAAGGGCGCGAAGATCCGTTCCAGGTCTGCGTCATCGATCCCGCCGCCCTGATCCTCCAGCCACACATGCCAATAATCCCCCTCACGCCGGCCATCCAGGCTGACCACGCCGCCCACAGGCGAATGGCGGATGGCGTTGCGCAGGATGTTTTCCAGGGCCTGCGCCAACGCATTCAGGTTGCCCCGTACCCAGCAATCCGCGCCTAGCAGGCAAGGCAGGCGCGACGCCGGCCAATCGCTCTCAAAACACGCGTTTTCGCGCAACATGTCCCACAACGCCTGAAGCTGGATATCTTCCTGGGGCAGCGGCGCGCGCTCGGTGTCCAGCCAGGCCAGTTGCAGGCTGTCTTCGACCAGGCGCTGCATGGCGTCGATCTCACGCCCCAGCCGCTCGCGCAGTTGCGCCAGGTCTTGCTCACTGTCACAGGCCACCCGCAAGCGGCTCAGCGGCGTACGCAGTTCATGGGACATGTCACGCAGCAACTGCTGCTGCAACACCACAGTGCCCTGCAAACGCTCGGACATGTGGTCGAACGCGCGGCCCAGTTCGCCCAGTTCATCCTGCCGGCTGGTGGCATCGAGGGAAAGCCGCGTATTCAATTGATCGGCGCGCCAGGCATTGGCCTGCTCGCGCAGTTGGTTAAGGGGCATGATCAGCAGCCGATACAAGCCAATGCACAGCAACAGGGTAAACAGGCCAGGGATCACCCCGTTGGTCACCACGCGCCAGAACAGTTGGTAGCGCCCCGGCAAGAAGCGTTGCGGCAACTCGATCACCAGCGAACCCGCGCCGGGGTCGTCGGGAAACGGGATTTTCAGCCATGGCAGGCCGATGACATGCCGGCTCACCGGCCAATCCAGGCCACGCAGAAACGTCAGGCGCTGGCTTTCCTTGTCGGTCAGCGGGTAGCTGCTCAGCGATTGCAGGTCATTCCCGATCACTCCCATCCAGATGGTTTCACGCTTGCCCATCGCGTGCAGCCAAGCGTCGACGCCCGCACTCCCTCCACGACTCCACGCCTGCTCAGCCTCCACCGCGTAACCACTCAAGGTGCTCCGCGCCTCGTCGGACAGGTAGGCGTTCTTCTGTTCCATGTAACGGCCCCATGACCAACTGAGCCAGATCATCAGCAAGCAGAAAGCGATCAGCAGGCAGGCCAGTTTCCAGAATAATGAGTGCTTGCCCGGCAGTCGTTTCAAGGACCGTTCAGAGGCCGTCATCGTGACCGCTCAGCACATAGCCCTTGCCCCACACCGTGCGCACTTCGCGCTCGGAGTAGCCGATGGCCTTGAGCTTGCGACGGATCTGGCTGATATGCATGTCGAGGCTGCGGTCATGAGGGGCGTAACCACGTTGCAACACATGCTGATAAAGGAAGGCTTTGCTGAGGACCTCTTCGCTGTTTCGATGCAGGGTTTCGAGCAAGCGGTATTCGCTGCGGGTCAGGCCGGCGCGGTGCGCCAAGTGGAAGACATCGCACAGTTCGTCGTCGAAGCGCAGGGTTCGCGCATCCTCGCGCACGGGTGCGAGCGCTGGCAGCGGACCACGGTCCAGTGCCACACGACGCAGGATGGCTTCAATGCGCACACGCAACTCGATCATGCTGAACGGCTTGGGCAGGTAATCATCGGCGCCAAGGCGAAACCCACTGACGCGATCGGCTTCGGCGCCCAGTGCAGACATCAGGATCACCGGGATCGAATGGCTCTGGCGCAAATGGGTCAGGATCGACAGCCCATCAAGCCCCGGCAGAAGGATATCCATCAACACCAGGTCGAAGGCCCGGTCGCGCGCCATCTGCAGGCCCTGCTGGCCGTTCTGGCACCAGGTCACATGGAAACCACAGCGCCCCAGGTGCTCATGGACATAGGCGCCCAGCACGGGGTCATCTTCGATGGTCAGGATACTGGGCAGGCCGATTGATGCGGGATTCATTAGTATCTGCAAGTCATTCTCAATGGCCGATTATTCAAGATTACCTTGCCGCAGGCAATCGCCACCGGGCGCCAAATGACCTCAAGATTGCCGTACGTCATTAATTTGCAAGATTCCACGCCGCGCAAATGGCTACACTGCGCAGGTGGCGCGGGCCGGATGCCCGTGCGAATCATAGATATCAATGTGGTGGCAGGAGAGTAGCGTGCTGACAAGAATGGGGATAAAAGGCCGCGTACTGTTGCTGACCTTATTACCGACCAGCCTGATGGCCTCGTTATTGGGGGGCTACTTCACCTGGATGCAACTCTCGGAACTGCAGACCCAATTGCTGCAACGCGGCGAAATGATCGCGGAGCAATTGGCTCCGCTGGTGGCGCCGGCCCTGAGCGCCCGCAACACCGAGCTGCTGGAGCGCATCGCCACTCAATCCCTGGAACAGCCGGACGTGCGCACCGTGGCGTTCCTCAGTCCGGACCGCATCTCCCTGGCCCATGCGGGCCCGACCATGCTCAACCAGGCGCCCATCGGCAACAGTTCCCATTTGTTGCAGCGCACCGGTAATGACGCCACCCGCTACCTGCTGCCGGTGTTTGGTCGTCATCGCAACCTCGCGGGCGACCTGATCCCGGATGAAGCCGACCGCCTGCTGGGCTGGGTCGAGGTGGAACTGTCCCACAACGGCATGTTGCTGCGCGGCTACCGCAGCCTGTTCGCCAGCCTGCTGCTGATTGCCATCGGCTTGATCTGCACCGCGGCATTGGCCCTGCGCATCAGTCGCACGATCAACTCACCAATCGGCCAGATCAAGCAGGCGGTCGCCCAACTCAAGGACGGCAACTTGCAAACCCGCTTGCCTGCGTTGGGCAGCCAGGAGCTGGACCAGCTCGCCTCGGGCATCAACCGCATGGCCGAGACCCTGCAGAACGCCCAGGAAGAACTGCAACACAGCATCGACCAGGCCACCGAAGACGTGCGCCAGAACCTGGAAACCATCGAGATCCAGAACATCGAGCTGGACCTGGCGCGCAAGGAGGCCCTGGAGGCCAGCCGCATCAAGTCGGAGTTCCTGGCCAACATGAGCCATGAGATCCGCACGCCGCTCAACGGTATCCTCGGCTTTACTCACCTGCTGCAAAAAAGCGAACTGACCCCACGCCAGCTCGATTACCTGGGCACCATCGAAAAGTCTGCCGACAACCTGCTGGGCATCATCAACGAGATCCTCGATTTTTCGAAAATCGAAGCCGGTAAGCTGGTGCTCGACAGCATCCCGTTCAACCTGCGCGACTTGCTGCAAGACACCCTGACCATCCTCGCCCCTGCCGCCCATGCCAAGCAACTGGAACTGGTCAGCCTGGTCTACCGCGACACGCCGCTGGCGCTGGTCGGCGACCCGCTGCGCCTCAAGCAGATCCTGACCAACCTGATCAGCAACGCGATCAAGTTCACCCGCGAAGGCACCATCGTGGCCAGGGCGATGATCGAGGACGAGCAAGAAGACAGCGTGCAACTGCGCATCAGCGTGCAGGACACCGGCATCGGCCTGTCCAGCCAGGACGTGCGCGCGCTGTTCCAGGCGTTCAGCCAGGCCGATAACTCACTGTCGCGCCAGCCCGGCGGTACAGGGTTGGGCCTGGTGATCTCCAAGCGCCTGATCGAGCAGATGGGCGGTGAAATCGGCGTCGACAGTACGCCGGGCGAAGGTTCGGAGTTCTGGATCAGCCTGAACCTGCCCAAGACCCGTGACGATGTCGAAGACCGGCCTTGCGCGCCACTGCTGGGCCATCGCGTGGCCGTGCTGGAAAACCACGAACTGGCGCGCCAGGCGCTGCAACACCAGCTGGAAGACTGCGGCCTGGAAGTCACCCCGTTCAACAGCCTGGAAAGCTTGACCAACGGCATCACCAGTGCCCATCAGACCGACCAGGCGATTGACCTGGCGGTACTTGGCGTGACGGCCAATGACATCCCGCCCGAGCGTCTCAACCAGCATCTATGGGACCTTGAACACCTGGGCTGCAAGGTGCTGGTGCTGTGCCCCACCACTGAACAGATGCTGTTCAACCAGTCCGTACCCAACCCCAACAGCCAGTTGCAGGCCAAGCCGGCGTGTACGCGTAAGCTGCGCCGCGCGCTGTCCGATCTGATCAGCCCGCGTCCATCGCGCAGCGAACCGGGCGAGCCGCTGTCCAGCCGGGCGCCGCGCGTATTGTGCGTGGATGACAACCCGGCGAACCTGCTGCTGGTCCAAACCCTGCTGGAAGACATGGGCGCGCGGGTGCGTGCAGTGGAAAGCGGGTATGCGGCTGTCGACGCCGTGAAACAGGACACTTTCGACCTGGTGCTGATGGACGTGCAAATGCCTGGCATGGACGGCCGCCAGAGCACCGAGGCGATCCGCCAGTGGGAAAGCGAGCGCAGCGGCACGCCGTTGCCGGTGGTCGCCCTCACCGCCCACGCCATGGCCAACGAAAAACGCGCCTTGCTGCAAAGCGGCATGGACGACTACCTGACCAAACCCATCAGCGAACGGCAACTGGCCCAAGTGGTGTTGAAATGGACCGGCCTGGCCCTGCGTAACCAAAGCCCGGAACGCCCAACGGACGGCCTCGGCCCTGGCGTGCAATTGCCGGTGCTCGACCATGAAGAGGGCCTGCGCCTGGCCGCCGGCAAGGCTGACCTGGCGGCGGACATGCTCGCCATGTTGCTGGCCTCCCTGGAAGCCGACCGCCTGGCCATCACCATCGCCCGCGATGCCAATGACAACAACGCCCTGATCGAACGCGTGCACCGCCTGCATGGCGCGACCCGTTATTGCGGCGTACCGCAACTGCGTGCCGCCTGCCACCGCGCCGAGACCCTGCTCAAACAGGACGACGCCAAGGCCTTGCACGCGCTGGACGAACTGGACATGGCGATTGCACGGCTTGCGGGTGAAGCGAGGGTCAATGCCTGAATTCATCAACAAGGAAGCCTTTGATGCGCGTCATTCTTTACAGCAGCCAGACCTACGACCGCGACAGTTTTCTCGGTGAACCGCTGCCACCGGGCCTGGAGCTGCAATTCCAGCCTGCACGGCTCAACCTCGACACCGTGGCCCTGGCCGAACAGCACGAAGTGGTGTGCGCCTTCATCAATGACGACCTCAGCGCCGCGGTGCTGGAGCACTTGGCCAAGGGCGGCACGCGGCTGATCGCCCTGCGCTCGGCGGGCTACAACCATGTGGACCTGGCCGCCGCCAAGCGCCTGGGCCTGACCATCGTGCGCGTGCCGGCCTATTCGCCCCACGCGGTGGCCGAACATGCGGTCGCACTGATCCTCGCCCTCAACCGCCGCCTGCATCGCGCCTACAATCGCACCCGCGATGGCGATTTCAGCCTGCATGGCCTTACCGGTTTCGACCTGGTGGGCAAGACCGTCGGCGTGGTCGGCACCGGGCAGATCGGCGCGACGTTCGCCAGGATAATGGCCGGCTTCGGTTGCCAACTGCTCGCCTACGACCCCTTCCCCAACCCGCAGGTCCTGGCATTGGGGGCGCGCTACGTGAGCCTGCCTGAGTTGCTGGCCCAGGCGCAGATCATCAGCCTGCACTGCCCGCTGACCGCCGACAGTAAACTCTTGATCAACGCCCGCTCCCTGGCACAGATGCAGCCGGGTGCGATGCTGATCAACACCGGTCGCGGCGGGTTGGTCGACACCCCGGCGCTGATCGAGGCACTCAAGGACGGCCAACTCGGCTACCTCGGGCTGGATGTGTATGAGGAAGAAGCGCAGCTGTTTTTCGAGGACCGCTCCGACCTGCCGCTGCAGGACGACGTACTCGCGCGCCTGCTGACCTTTCCCAATGTGATCATCACCGCCCACCAGGCGTTTCTCACTCGCGAAGCCCTGGCGGCCATCGCCGGCACCACCTTGGCCAACATTGCAGCATGGGCCGATGGTCGAGCACAGAACCTTGTCGAAGGATGATCAGCGGTCACACACCAGGCTCATGATAGGCAGGCACCCGTGATAGGATGCCGCGCCTATTTGGAGGATCCATGGCCGAACACGATTTCCGCTTCAGTTTGCTGAGCCCGCAACACACCCTGATCGAATGCCGCGCCCTGGTGCCGGGCCGTTATCAGGTGACTGGCAACGGTGGTTCGATCAAGCATGGCGACGTGCTGATCGTCACCCTGCGTGGCAGTAAAACCCTGTCGATGCGCCTTACCGTCGAAGGTGACGCACGCTACTCCATCCGCCCGGCCGGCCAATGGGTCGCCATGGCCCAGGGGCCGAAATTCGGCGAGTTGGAGATTCACACCTGGAAGGTCAACTGCGACAGCTGCGATGCGGTGTTGGCGTTCGAATTCGCGGTGGAAACCAAGCTGACCAAAGAACCCCTGCAACCGGCGGCCAATGCGCGCATTGCCGACTTGGGCTGGGCCAGCGAAGGCGACAAGCACCGCTGCCCGAAATGCCAGAAGGCCGCGCAATGAGAGGCCTGCTCTTGCTCGCCGCCCTCGGGGCGGCCCTGACGGGTTGCGCCGGGGACGCGGTCACGCTCAAGCGGGATCATAGCTACGTGGTGGAATGGATTGGTGAGCGGCCGTTGATGGATTACGCGCACCTGACCGTCACCCTCGGCACCGATGGCCGCGCCTACGGCAATGGCGGTTGCAACCACTGGTTTGCGCCGTACACGATCAAGGGCAACAAGCTCAGCTTCGGCAAGATCGGCAGCACCCGCAAGCTGTGCGCCGAGGCGTTAATGGAGCAGGAGCAGCGCTTCTTCCAGGCCCTGCAAGGGGTGCAGCGCTGGGATGTCTCGCCGATCGAGCAAACGCGTTTCTGGCCGGCCGAGGGCAAGCCGATTCGCCTGTGGCTGGAAGAAGGCTAATTTCACTGCGCACTGGCTTTCCTGTGGGAGCTTGCCTGCGATGCAGGCGACTCGGTGTGTCTGTGGTACCGAGTCGATGCGATCGCAGGCAAGCCAGCTCCCACAGAATCAGCCACGTAGAGCCTTCAGCTTAGCCAACACCCCTTCCGCCGTCTGCTCACCCATCAGTTGCTCGCGCACCTTGCCCTTGTCATCAATGATGTAGGTCACCGGCAACGCTTCGCTGCGCGGGATATCAAAAATTCCCTCCGGGTTCTGCGCCAGCACGGTGAACTTGATGCCCAGCTTGTCACTGGCGGCTTTCAGCTCTTCACCCTGCACGTTGTCAAAATTGACCCCGAACACCCCTACGTTCTGCGCCTTCAGCTGTTCGGCCAAGGCATTGAGTTCAGGAATTTCCGTGCGGCACGGGCCACACCATTCGGCCCAGTAATTGACCACCAGCCACTGCTTGTCCAAGCGTTCGGCCGCCACTTTCTGGCCATACTGGTCAACGCCGTAGTCATTACCGCAGCCGCTGAGCAGCAGGGTTGTGATGATCGCCAATGCACCGATCAGTCGCTTAGTCATGGGGTAATCCTTCGCAAAAATGAACGTTGACTGCGACCTATCGCCTCTTACGGTTTAAGGACGGGCCGTAGCGCGGGTAGAATACCCGCCACCTTACGCAAGATGCGACCCGCACATGACCGATCTGACGCTTCATCACAACCCGCGCTGCTCGAAATCCCGCGGTGCGCTGCAATTGCTGGAAGCCCGCGGCCTCACCCCGACCGTGGTGCGCTATCTGGAAATCCCGCTGAACGCCGCGCAATTAAAGGCGCTGCTCGGCAAGCTGAGCATCAGCGCGCGCCAACTGCTGCGCACCGGTGAAGAGGAATACAAGACCCTCAACCTGGCGGATGCCAGCCTCAGCGAAGCACAGTTGATCGCCGCCATCGCCGAGCACCCGAAGCTGATGGAACGCCCGATCCTCGAAACCACCGATAAAGCCATCATTGGCCGTCCGCCAGAGAACGTGCTGGAGATCCTGCCGTGAGCGCGCCGTATGTGCTGATCTTGTACTACAGCCGCAACGGTTCGGTCAGCGAAATGGCCCGACACATTGCCCGAGGCGTCGAACAAGGCGCAATGGAGGCCCGACTGCGCACCGTGCCGGCGATCTCCACCGAGTGCGAAGCCGTCGCGCCGAGCATTCCGGACGAAGGCGCACTGTATGCCAGCCTCGATGACCTGAAAAATTGCTCGGGCCTGGCCTTGGGTAGCCCAACCCGCTTCGGCAACATGGCTGCGCCGCTCAAGTACTTTATCGACGGCACCAGCAACCTGTGGCTCACCGGCGCCCTCGTCGGCAAGCCGGCCGGGGTGTTTACCTCTACCGCCAGCCTGCACGGCGGCCAGGAAACCACGCTGATGTCGATGCTGTTGCCGCTGTTGCACCACGGCATGTTGATCACCGGCCTGCCCTACAGCGAACAGGCATTGCTCGACACCCAGGGCGGCGGTACGCCTTATGGCGCCAGCCACCATGCCGGGCCTGACGGCAAGCGCATGCTCGATCAACACGAAATCACCCTGTGCCGCGCCTTGGGCCTGCGCCTGGCTAAAACCGCTACGTTGCTGGAGAACGGCCGTGGCCAGGAAGCCTAAGGTCCTGCCCCCCCAGGCGTGGCTGGAGCCACGGGTCAAGGTGGCGCGCACGCTGAGCCTGCTGGCGTTTTTGGGCTTGGCGGGGTTGCTCTGCGTTTACTACCTGTTCGTCGCCGACCTGCACGGTGCCCGGCCGTGGGTGATCCTACTGATCGAACTGGTGCCGCTGCTGGTGCTGGCACCCGGCATGCTGCTGGGCAGCGCGCGCGGGCATTCGTGGATGTGTTTTGTGGTGAACCTGTATTTCATCAAAGGCGCGCTGGCGGCATACGACCCGAACCGGCAGTGGTTCGGGGTGTTGGAGATGCTGGCGAGTCTGGCGGTGTTTTGTACGGCGTTGCTTTATGTGCGGTGGCGGCACCAGTTGAATCGCCGCCTTGCTACAGGTTAGTGATTCACCGTATAGGCCAACATCATCGACAACTGACACATCGGCCGGCCACTCTCGGCATGCCACTGGTTGAAAGCGCCCTGCACCGTCGCCAAATCGCGCAGGCTGGTCGGCGCCTTGTCGACGATCTTCTGCGCGTTCAACGCCGCGACCACGTCATAACTCGGCACAAACGTGTCCTTGCCCACCATGCGCAAAAAACGCGGCGCTGACAGCCCGCCCAGTTGGTGGCCGTGCTTGCTCAGGTACTTCCACAGCCCAACGATATCGGTCACCGGCCAATCGGCGACAAACGCACCAAAGCTGCCTTTCTCCTGTTCAATGTCGAGGATCATCTGCGCATTGCGCGGCACGCTCTTGAGCTTGCCCAGGTGGCGGATGATCCGCGTGTCCTGCATCAACCGCTCCAGGTGTTCGGCGCCCATCAGCACAACTTTTTCCGGATCGAAGCCGAAGAACACTTGCTCGAACGCCGGCCACTTGGCGTCCACCACACTGTGCTTCAAACCCGCGCGAAATACCCGCAACGCCAATGTCGACAGGTAGCGGTCATCACTGATCTTGCGTAACTGCGCCGGGGTCTTGGGTACAGGCAGGTGGGCTTCCAGCTCGGCCGCCGAACCGAAGCGGTTCAGACAATATTCGTGCAGCCACTTGTAATCGCGCATGCCCTCTCCTGAGATTCGAATTGAAAACGGCGCTCGCGAGCGCCGTGTGTCAGAGCATTGAATAGGCTCAGAGGTTCACAACATTAACGAAGCGCGAAGCGGCGCTCTCATCAATTTTCAGGCTGGTGAAGTCAAACAGGTTGCGGTCGGCCAACTGCGACGGCTGCACGTTCTGCAGGCTGCGGAAGATACTTTCGGTGCGACCGGGCATCTTGCGCTCCCAGTCCAGCAGCATCTCCTTGACCACTTGGCGCTGCAGGTTTTCCTGGGACCCGCACAGGTTGCACGGGATGATCGGAAATTGCTTGAGGTCGGAGTAGGCCTGGATGTCCTTCTCGTTGCAATACGCCAGCGGGCGGATTACCACGTTGCGCCCGTCATCGGCGCGCAGCTTGGGCGGCATGGCTTTGAGCGAGCCATTGAAGAACATATTGAGGAAAAAGGTTTCGACGATGTCATCGCGATGATGACCCAGGGCCATCTTGGTCGCGCCGATCTCATCGGCGAAGGTATAAAGCGTGCCACGGCGCAGGCGCGAACACAGCGAGCAGGTGGTCTTGCCTTTCGGGATCAGTTCCTTGACCACCGAATAGGTGTCTTTTTCGACGATGTGGTAATCGACGCCCAACGCTTTGAGGTAGGCCGGCAGCATATGCTCGGGGAAGCCCGGTTGTTTCTGGTCCATGTTGACGGCAACGATCTCAAACGTGATCGGCGCGACCTTTTGCAGGTGCAGCAGCACATCAAGCAGGGTGTAGCTGTCTTTGCCGCCGGAGAGGCAGACCATGACCTTGTCGCCGTCCTCGATCATGTTGAAATCGGCGACCGCTTCACCGGCCAGGCGACGCAGGCGTTTTTGCAGTTTGTTCTGGTTGACCGTAAGTGTGCCCATGGCGCTTGGATCCGCTGGAGGTGTGTGACGAAAAGCGCTGCATTTTACGCAAAAATACTTCAATGGGCGACGCCGATCCAATGTGGGAACTGGCTTGCCTGCGATAGCGGTGGGCCCGTCAACTTATCGAGTTCTGACAGGTTGCGATCACATGCAAGCCATCTGCCACAGTTGACCCTTTGGCGCCGACAGACCTAGCCGCGATTAAGCCCAATGTTTACAGCGCAATTTGCTCTAAAGGCCCTACAGTTATTCCGGGCATACCTTCCTATACTGCGACTAGAGGTCGCACAGCTATCCAGGACCTTTGAGGCCATTTGGCCCGTGGGCGCTCCGATGGGGGGCGATGGCAATAACGACAGGAGTGACTCGCATGATCCATCACGTCGTGGGGCTTTTTACCCATCCCGACCAGGAGTGGCGGGAAATTCGTGGCGATAAAGAAGAAAGCATCAGCCACATGTACCTCACTCACACACTGATTCTCGCGGCGATCCCCGCCGTATCAGCCTTTATCGGTACCACCCAGGTTGGC
The DNA here is from genome assembly GCF_963970835.1 of Pseudomonas sp. EA_15y_Pfl1_P101. Taxonomy (NCBI): domain Bacteria; kingdom Pseudomonadati; phylum Pseudomonadota; class Gammaproteobacteria; order Pseudomonadales; family Pseudomonadaceae; genus Pseudomonas; species Pseudomonas sp. EA_15y_Pfl1_P101. The sequence continues at coordinate 79,906 of NZ_CAXAPA010000020.1, forward strand.
TGGGTCATCGGCAACCGCTCGCCGGTGATGCTGACCCAGGAAAGCGCGCTGTGGATGACCCTCATGTCCTACGCCGCCATGCTTGGCGGTGTGGCGGTGATGGGCGCGTTCATCCACTGGATGGCCCGTACCTACGACGCCAACCCCAGCATGGCGCGCTGCGTGGCGTTTGCCACCTACACCGCCACGCCGCTGTTCATCGGCGGGCTGGCGGCGCTCTACCCGCATATGTGGCTGGGCATGGTCGTGGGCACGGCGGCGATTTGCTACACGGTGTACCTGCTGTACGTGGGGTTGCCGACCTTCATGAACATCGACCCGGATGAGGGTTTCCTGTTTTCCAGCTCGGTGCTGGCCGTAGGCCTGGTGGTACTGGTGGCGATCATGGCGTTTACCGTGATTGTCTGGGGCCTCGGCGTAGGTCCGATCTATACCAACTGATCCGTTTAAACCGTAGGCAAGGCCACCGCAAGGTGGCTTTGTGCGTTATGCATGACCATTCGGCGCCTGACAGATTCGGAAACACTCAGCTTTGCGGCATACTGGGGTCTCTGGAGATATGTACAGCATGCCCGAGCAACTCAATACCCGCGTCGAAGATTGTTTCCAACAAGCTGAATCCTTTTTCAAACGAAGCTTCAAACGCCCCCAGGTCAGCCTCAAGCTGCGGGGCCAGAAGGCCGGTGTCGCGCATTTGCACGAGAACCTGCTGCGCTTCAACCCACAGTTGTACCGTGAAAACAGCCAGCATTTCCTGAAACAGACCGTGGCCCATGAAGTGGCGCACCTGATCGCCCACCAACTGTTCGGCGAGCGCATTCAGCCCCATGGCGAGGAATGGCAATTGATCATGCGCGGGGTTTACGAACTGCCGCCTGACCGTTGCCACACGTATGAGGTGAAGCGTCGTCAGGTGACTCGCTACATTTACCGATGCCCGTGTGCCGATAGCGACTTTCCGTTTTCGTCGCAGCGACATGGCATGGTGGCGCAGGGGCGGCGGTATTTGTGTCGGCGGTGTCGGCAGACGTTGGTATTTACCGGGGAAACTCGGGTGGAGTGAGGGCCTCTTCGCAGGCAAGCCCGCTCCCACATTCGACCGTGTTCTGACCTTGGAATACAGTCGAATGTGGGAGCGGGCTTGCTCGCGAAGACGCCGGTTCAGGCGCTACACAACGACTTTGGCACTGCGCAATTCCTCTATTCGCTGAGCACTGAACCCCAACTCCGCCAAGACCTCATCACTGTGCGCCCCCACTGCAACCCCGATATGCCGAGGCACTGGCACCCCCTCGGAAAACTTCAACGGGCAGGCCAGTTGCGCCTGGGTCGAACCGTCACCCCGCGGCACCTGGGTGATCAGTTCGCGCGCTTTTAACTGCGGATGATCCACTGCCTCGCTCAGGCTCAGCACCGGTTCGACACAAGCGTCGACCCCGGCAAACAACTCACACAACTCTTCGAAGCTACGCTTTTCAAACTCGACTTTCAGCGCCAGCTTAAGGTCTTTTTGCTGCTCCGGCTTGGGCAAAAAGCCTTGTGCCGCCAACTCCGGCCGTCCCAGCGTTTCACAGAGTTGCTGCATAAACCCTGGCTCCAAACTGCCCACCGACATCCAGCGCCCATCCCGCGAGCGGTAATAGTCGTAGAAACTACCGCCGTTGAGCACATGGCTCTCCCACTCCGGCTCCACCCCACACGCTAGGTAACCCGCACCGGCCATGGCATTCAGGCTGAACGAGCAATCGGTCATGCTCACATCCAGGTATTGGCCGACCCCGCTCTGCTGTCGGGCGATAACAGCCGCCAACAAACCCACCACCGCATGCAGCGAACCACCGCCCACGTCCGCCAGTTGCACGCCCAACGGCAGCGGCCCGCTGTCGGCACGGCCGGTGTAGCTGCCCACGCCGGCCAGTGCCAGGTAATTGATATCGTGCCCGGCGCGGTCCTTATAGGGCCCGGTCTGGCCGTAACCGGTGATCGACACGTAAATCAGCTTTGGGTTGATCGCCTTCAACGCCTCATACCCCAAGCCCAGGCGTTCCATCACCCCTGGCCGGAACTGTTCGAGCACGATGTCGTACGCCTTGACCAACGCCCGCACGACTTCCAGCGCTTCAGGCTGCTTGAGATCAAGCGCGAGGCTGCGTTTATTGCGATTGAGGTAGGCATGGCTCGCCGAAACACCCTGATCATGGGGCGGCAATACCCGCAGCAGGTCCAGGCGCGTGGGCGATTCGATACGCAGGACCTCGGCGCCCATGTCCGCCAGCATCAACGATGCAAACGGGCCAGGCAGCAAGGTGGAAAAATCCAACACTTTGAGGGACGCCAAGGGACCTGACATGGGCACTCCATTTTTGTTTTGAATGCACACAGACTAGGCAGCCTTGCGCTGACCGGCAATCGCCGGAACAGTCACCAACAGTGACCGTTTTGATCACGGCGGGCTTTTTCGTGGCAGCGGCTTTATCATTGCCCCACGTTTGCTTGCAGAGTGTTCCATGAAGTTCGCGATTGCACTGTTTTCCGCCGCCCATGCGCCCTCTTCGCGCCGTGCCCTGCTGTTCGCTCAAGCGGCGTTGGCCGGCGGGCATGAGATTGTGCGGCTGTTTTTCTATCAGGACGGCGTGCATAGCGCGTCCAATAACATCGTTGCGCCCCAGGATGAGCAAGACATCGCCCGCCAATGGCGTGAGTTTGTCAGCCAGCACCAGCTCGACGGCGTGGTGTGCATCGCCGCCGCCCTGCGGCGTGGCGTGCTCAACCAGGAGGAAGCCACGCGCTATCAACGCAGCGCGGTGAACTTGGACGCGCCGTGGGCGCTGTCGGGCCTGGGTCAGTTGCATGACGCCGCCCAGGCCGCTGACCGCCTGATCTGCTTTGGAGGGCCGTGACATGTCCAAATCCTTATTGGTGATCAGCCGCCAGGCGCCATGGTCCGGGCCAAGTGCCCGGGAAGCCTTGGATATCGTCCTGGCCGGTGGCGCCTTCGATCTACCGATTGGCCTGCTGTTCCTCGATGACGGCGTGTTCCAACTGGCGCCGCACCAGGACGCCAAGGCCGTGCAGCAAAAAGACCTCAGCGCCAACTTGCAGGCACTGGGCCTTTTTGCCATCGATGACGTATTTGTCTGCCGCCACAGCCTGGCCGAGCGCGGCCTCGCGCCGCCCGCCAGCGCCCAGCCGCTGGACAGCGAAGCGATCTCCCAGTTGATTGACCGTTACGACCAGGTGATGACCCTCTGATGTCGACTCTCCATGTGGTTTCCCACTCCCCGTTTACCGATAGCCGCCTCGACAGCTGCCTGCGCATCTGTGGCGCCAAGGACGCCATCCTGCTCTGCGGCGATGGCGCCTACGCGCTGCACAACCCGGCGCTGCACACCAAGGGCGTGAAGGTCTTTGTGCTGGCCGAAGACATGCAGGCGCGCCATTTGCCTCTGCCGGACTGGGCCGACAGCGTGGACTACCCAGGTTTCGTGCAGCTGTCGATCGACTACGACAAGGTCAACAGCTGGCTATGAACACCCTGACCGTCGGCGCACGCACCTTGGAACTGGACAAGGACGGTTACCTGGTTGACCTGAACGAGTGGTCCGATGAGGTGGCAATCGCCCTGGCCGCCGCTGAGACGCTGGAGCTGACCCCGGACCATTGGGAGATCCTCCAACTGCTGCGCCAGTTCTACGCCGAATTCCAGCTGTCGCCCGCCACCCGCCCGCTGATCAAGTACACCGCCTTGAAGCTGGGCCCGGGAAAGGGCAACAGCCTGCACCTGAACAAACTGTTCAACGGCACTCCCGCCAAACTCGCCGCCAAGCTGGCGGGCCTGCCCAGGCCGACGAATTGCTTATGACCGACTTTGCCCCGCTGACCCTTGAAACCCCTGCAGAGCACCCGTTTGCGCAGTTCGTGCGCATCCTGGGCAAAGGCAAGCGCGGCGCGCGCAACCTCACCCGCGAGGAAGCCCGCGAAGCCATGGGCATGCTGCTCGACGAAAAAGTCGAAGACACCCAGCTCGGCGCCTTCTTGATGCTGTTGCGCCACAAGGAAGAAAGCCCGGAAGAACTCGCCGGCTTCACCGAAGCCGTGCGCGAACGCCTCAACGCCCCGGCGCTGAACGTGGATGTCGACTGGCCCACCTACGCCGGCAAGAAGCGTCACCTGCCATGGTACCTGCTTGCCGCCAAGTGCCTGGCACAAAATGGCGTGCGCATCCTGATGCACGGCGGTGGCGCGCATACGGCGGGGCGGCTGTACACCGAGCAATTGCTGGAAGGCTTGCAGATCCCGCTGTGCCGTAACTGGCAGCAGGTCGAGGCCGCCTATCAACGAGGCAACCTGGCGTTTATCCCACTGGGCGATTGGGCGCCGCAGTTGCAGCGCATGATCGACCTGCGCAACACCCTGGGCCTGCGCTCGCCGATTCACTCTCTGGCGCGCTTGCTTAACCCGATGAATGCACGCCTGGGCCTGCAAAGCATTTTCCACCCCGGTTACCAAGGCGTGCACCGCGATGCCAGCGGCCTACTCGGCGACAATGTGATTGTCGTGAAGGGCGATGGCGGCGAAATCGAGATCAACCCCGACTCGGCCAGCCACTTGTACGGCACCAGCGGTGGCGAAAGCTGGGACGAAGAATGGCGCGCCCTCTCCGCCCAGCGCCACGTCAAACCTGCCACGTTGGAACCCGAGCACTTGAAGGCCGTGTGGCGCGGGGATGTCGAAGACAGCTACCCACAACTGGCCCTGATCGCCACCATGGCCCTGGCCTTGCGCGGCTTGGATCACTCACGGGAACAGGCGTTCGTGTTGGCCCAGCAATACTGGGACGCGCGGGACAAATCGATTTAATCGATCATTCACCTTCAGTCTTTGCGCTTTTAAATCGAACTCAGCCCTTTAGACTGGCCTCCAACGCTTAATAGCAGAGGAGCCAGTCATGGGTTTGCTGATTGAAGGACGCTGGAAAGACCAGTGGTACGAAAGTAGCGCAGACGGCGCATTCCAACGGGAACAGGCGCAACGCCGCAACTGGGTGACCGCCGACGGTTCGCCAGGCCCGAGCGGCGAAGGCGGCTTCAAGGCCGAGGCCGGTCGCTACCACCTCTACGTGTCCCTCGCCTGCCCGTGGGCCCATCGCACCCTGATCCTGCGCAAGCTCAAGGGCCTTGAAAGCTTGATCGACGTGTCCGTGGTCAGTTGGCTGATGCTGGAAAACGGCTGGACCTTCGACAAGGCCCACGGCTCGACCGGCGACACGCTCGACGATTTCGCCTTCATGCACCAGCGCTACACTGCCGATACCGCCGACTACACCGGGCGCGTCACTGTGCCGGTGCTGTGGGACAAAAAACTGAAGCGCATCGTGAGCAATGAATCGGCGGAAATCATCCGCATGTTCAACAGTGCGTTCAACGGGATGACCGGCAACACCCTGGACTTTTACCCAGAAGCGCTGCGCCCTACCATCGACGCGCTGAACGAGCGCATTTATCCCGCGGTGAACAATGGTGTGTACCGCGCAGGCTTTGCCACTTCGCAGCAGGCGTATGAAAGTGCATTTGATGATGTGTTTGCCGAACTGGATCACCTGGAACAGCATCTGGGCGATCATCGCTACCTGGCCGGGGAGTACCTGACCGAAGCCGATGTGCGCCTGTTCACCACGCTGATTCGCTTTGATGCGGTGTATTACAGCCACTTCAAATGCAATTTGCGGCGGATTGCGGACTGCCCAAATCTGTCGAATTGGCTGAGGGAGATATATCAGTGGCCAGGTGTGGCCGAGACGGTGGATTTTGAACACATCAAGGGGCATTACTACGCCAGCCACCGGACAATCAATCCGACGGGGATTGTACCGAAGGGGCCGTTGCAAGCGTTTGATGCCGGACATGATCGGTACAAATTGACCGGCCAATCGGTATTTGGTTTGTAGTGAGCGAGCTTGCCCCGCTCACTACATCAGGTGTTCAGACTTGCGACTGAGCGCCTTCGAACCACTTGAGCTTCTCGCGCAACACCACGACTTCACCAACGATCACCAATGTCGGCGCATGCACTTCATGCTCCGCCACCATGCGCGGCAAGTCGGCCAGCGTGCCAGTAAACACACGCTGGTTGGACGTGGTGCCCTGCTGGATCAATGCCGCCGGGGTATCAGCTGCCCGCCCATGCTTGATCAGCTGTTCGCAGATGATCGGCAAACCAATCAAGCCCATGTAGAACACCAAGGTCTGCGAGGGGCCCACCAAGTCATCCCAAGGCAGTTCCGACGTACCGTTCTTTAAATGCCCGGTGATAAATCGCACTGACTGCGCGTAGTCGCGGTGGGTCAGCGGAATGCCCGCATACGCTGCGCAACCGCTGGCCGCCGTGATCCCCGGCACCACTTGGAACGGGATGCCGTGGGCTGCCAGTTCCTCAATCTCTTCACCACCTCGCCCAAAGATGAATGGATCGCCACCCTTGAGGCGCAGTACGCGTTTGCCTTGCTTGGCCAAGTCAACCAGTTGCTGGTTGATCTGATCTTGCGGCACAGCATGGTCGGCGCGACGCTTGCCGACGTACACGCGCTCGGCATCACGGCGGCACAACTCGAGAATCGCCGGCGCTACCAAGCGGTCGTACAGCACCACATCGGCTTGCTGCATCAGGCGCAAGGCACGAAAGGTCAGCAGGTCCGGATCGCCCGGGCCTGCGCCGACCAGGTAAACCTCACCCGGGGCATTTGGTGGTGCACCGTTGACCTTTTCAATCAATAGACGCTCAGCTTCAGCGCCCTGCCCGGCCAGTTGCCGATCGGCAATCGGGCCCTGGAATACTTCCTCCCAGAACGCGCGACGTTGCTGCACATCCGGGTACAAGCCTTTGACCTGGGCACGAAACCGCGCCGCCAACCCGGCCAACTGACCGTAGGTGGACGGAATCCAGGTTTCCAGCTTGGCGCGGATCAGGCGCGCCAGCACCGGCGCATCGCCGCCGCTGGACACCGCGATCACCAGGGGCGAACGGTCGACAATCGCCGGGAAGATCACGCTGCACAAGGCCGGCGCATCCACCACATTGACCGGCACACAACGACGCTTGGCATCGCTGGACACTTGCGCGTTCAGCGGCTCGTCGTCCGTTGCCGCGATGATCAGGGTGCAACCGTCGAGGTCGGCCTCCTGATAACCGCGCAACATCAGTTCCCCGCCACTGCCCTGCACCAGCTCACGCAACTGGTCTTCGATCTGGGGAGCAACCACCCGCAGCACCGCACCGGCGTCGGCCAGCAGCCGGGATTTGCGCAAGGCAATCTCCCCACCACCGACGACCAACACACGACTGCCGCGCAGGTTATGAAACAGCGGCAGAAATTCCATTTAGCGGATGACCTCAACGCCAGCCATGTAAGGCTTGAGCACGTCAGGCACACGGATCGAGCCGTCAGCCTGTTGGTAGTTTTCCAGCACCGCCACCAGCGTACGGCCTACGGCCAGGCCGGAACCGTTGAGGGTATGGACCAGCTCCGGCTTGCCGGTTTCCGGGTTACGGAAACGCGCTTGCATACGACGCGCCTGGAAATCACCGCAGTTGGAGCACGACGAAATCTCGCGGTATTTGTCCTGGCTCGGTACCCACACTTCGAGGTCGTAGGTCTTCACGGCGCTGAAACCCATGTCGCCCGTGCACAGCGCCAGCACGCGGTACGGCAGCTCCAGCAGTTGCAGGACGCGTTCGGCGTTGGCGGTCAGGCCTTCCAGGGCTTCCATGGAGGTCGACGGCTCGACGACCTGCACCATCTCGACCTTGTCGAACTGGTGCTGGCGGATCATGCCGCGAGTGTCACGACCCGATGCACCGGCTTCGCTGCGGAAGCACGGGCTGTGAGCCACGAACTTCAACGGCAGTTGCTTGGCGTCGAGGATCTCGCCCGCAACGATATTGGTCAGCGACACTTCGGCGGTCGGGATCAAGTACAGATCGGCATCACCGTCGCGGCTGATCTTGAACAGCTCTTCCTCGAACTTCGGCAACTGGCTGGTGCCCATCAGCGCCGGCGCCTGCACCAGGTATGGGGTGTAGGCTTCTTCGTAACCGTGCTCGGCGGTGTGCAGATTGATCATGAACTGCGCCAGGGCGCGGTGCATGCGCGCGATCGGGCCGCGCAGCAAGGCAAAGCGTGCGCCGGACATCTTGGCGGCAGTCTCAAAATCCAGGCCGCCGGTCAATTCGCCCAGGGCAACGTGGTCCTTGATCTCGAAATCAAAGGCTTTTGGCGTGCCCCACCGGCGCACTTCGACGTTGCCGTCTTCGTCTTCGCCCATCGGCACAGACTCATGCGGTAAGTTGGGGATGCCCAGCAGGATGGAATCCAGCTCGGTCTGAATGCCTTCCAGCTCGATTTTGCCGTCAGAGAGCTCGGTGCCCATGCGCTCGACATCCGCCATCAGCGGCGCGATGTCTTCGCCGCGCTGCTTGGCCTGACCGATGGATTTGGAACGCGCATTACGCTCAGCCTGCAGTGCTTCGGTGCGGGTCTGGACGGTCTTGCGCTGTTCTTCCAGCGCTTCGATGCGCGCGACATCCAAGGCAAAGCCACGGGATGCCAGGCGGTCCGCTACGTCCTGAAGGTTGCTACGTAACAGTTTGGAATCGAGCATGTCGGTCTCTCGTTATCAAAGTTTGGTCAAGGACAGGCCAGCCCAGGTGGCGAGCAGCCCGCCGAACACGCTGATGCCCAGGTACACGAAAGCAACCAGGGCCTGCCCGCTTTCCAGCAGGCGCAGCGTATCCAGTGAAAAGGATGAAAAGGTCGTCAGACCGCCTACAAAGCCGACAATCAAGCCAGCCCGAATTTCAATCGGTACTTCCGGGCGCAGCAGGAACCAGCCGTACAACAGCCCGATGATCAAACAGCCCACCAGGTTGACCGCCAGGGTCGCCGCATAAAAATGCTTCGGCCAGTTGGCGCTGACCCAGGTGCTAGTGGCGAAACGCAATAATGTACCAGCGATGCCGGCTGCGGACACGGCAAGAATCATCTTGAGCACTACTTTCTCCGCTGTTTTGGGCTGAGTTGATCGAGTTGGGCGAGGTGATTGAGCTTTTCACCGATCTTCAGCTCCAAGCCACGGGGCACCGGCTGGTAGAACGGCTGTGGCTCAAGGTCGTCGGGGAAGTAATCTTCACCGGCAGCATAGGCGTCCGGTTCATCGTGGGCATAACGGTATTCATCACCGTAGCCCAGTTGTTTCATCAGCTTGGTCGGCGCGTTGCGCAGGTGCAGCGGCACTTCCAGGGAGCCGTGTTCGGCAGCTGCGCGCAGGGCGGACTTGAAGCCCATATACACCGCGTTGCTTTTAGGTGCGCAGGCCAAATAGGTAATGGCCTGGGCCACTGCCAACTCGCCTTCCGGGCTGCCCAGACGCTCCTGAACTTCCCACGCCGCCAGGCACAGGCTCAGCGCACGCGGGTCAGCGTTGCCGATGTCTTCGCTGGCCATACGCACCACGCGGCGGGCAAGGTAAAGCGGGTCGCAGCCACCGTCGATCATGCGCGCGAACCAGTACAGCGCGCCGTCCGGGTTGGAACCGCGTACGGATTTGTGCAGCGCCGAGATCTGGTCGTAGAAGGCTTCGCCGCCCTTGTCGAAGCGCCGACGCGTATCGCCGAGCAGGCTTTGCAGGAGCTCGACGCCAATTTCATTGCCGTCTTCGGCGAGGTCCGAGGCGTTTTCCAGCAGGTTGAGAAAGCGGCGCCCGTCACCGTCTGCGGCGCTCATCAGAATCTTGAAGCCTTCATCGCTGAGACTCAGCTGGCGCTTGCCCAGGCCCTTGTCTTCGCTTAACGCACGCTGCAACAGCTTTCGCATCGCCGCTTCGTCCAGGCTTTTCAGCACATAGACGCGCGCCCGCGAAAGCAAGGCGTTGTTCAATTCAAAAGAAGGGTTCTCGGTGGTGGCACCGATAAAGATCAGCGTGCCGTCTTCAACATAGGGCAGGAACGCATCCTGCTGCGATTTGTTGAAGCGATGCACTTCATCGACAAACAGGATGGTGCGCTTGCCGTATTGCCCGGCCTGCTGCTTGGCGACTTCCACCGCCTGGCGGATCTCCTTGACCCCGGCGAGCACCGCCGAGACCGTTTCGAAGTGTGCATCCGAGACCTTCGCCAGCAGCCGCGCCAGGGTGGTTTTACCCACGCCCGGTGGCCCCCAGAAGATCATCGAATGCAGCGCGCCCTGCTCCAAGGCTTCACGCAGAGGCTTGCCGCGCGCGAGCAGGTGTTCCTGACCGACGTACTCATCCAGATTGGTCGAACGCAAGCGCGCGGCCAGGGGTTGAGCAATCGGGTCACTTCGAAACAGATCCATGGGCAGCGTTTGAAACCTCTGGGGGATTTATTCCTGGATCACGTCGGCACCCTTGGGGATGTCGAACTTGAACTTGGACGCCGGCACAGGCTGGTTGGCCTTGACCCCGGAGAACAGGATATCGGTGCGTTGGCCGACGCTGTCGACCAGTCGCATGTTATTGATCACGCCGTTGCCAAACGACAGGGACAGTGTGTCAAACAGGGTGTCCTTGGATTTCGGCTTGAGGGTGAACTCAATGACGTTGCTGGTTTGCTTGGACGTGATGTCGAAGCTGTCGTTGATTTTCGACACATCGCCCGACAGCAACAGCGCCGGGGTCTGGTTCAGACGCGGGTCGAGCTTCTTGATGGTCGCCTGTTCCAGGTCCGGGTCCCACAGAGTGACCTTCTGGCCATCGGAAACGATGGTCTGTTCAGCCTTGCCTTCCGTATGCCAGTAGAACAGGCCAGGGCGCTTTACAGCCATTTCGCCTGCGGTTTCCTGCAACTGGGTGCCGCCGGCATCCAGGGTCATCTGGGAAAAGCGCGCAGTCAGCGTTTGGGATTTGTCCAACAGGTTCTTCAGGCTGGCGACGGAAGCCGGGTCAGCGTGAGCCGAAACAGCGGTCAGGGCCAGTGCCGGCAACAACAGCATGCGGATAAGACGCATGGGAGTCCTCATTGAGTCGTTAGCGTGCCGCGTGCTGCCACGCGGCACGGGGTCAGTCGCGCATCTGCCCAGGGGCAATGACTTCGCGCGAGCCGTTGGTGTTCATTGCGGTCACGACGCCGGCATTTTCCATGGATTCGATCATGCGGGCGGCGCGGTTGTAGCCAATCTTGAGCTTGCGTTGCACGGCGGAAATCGACGCGCGACGGCTTTCCAGCACGAAGGCGACGGCTTCGTCGTACAGCGCGTCGGTCTCGGCATCATCGTCACCACTGCTGCCGCCGTCAAAGCCACTGCCGGCTTCTTCGACGCCCGCGAGGATGTCGTCGTTGTATTCCGGCGCGCCGCGCAGTTTCCAGGCTTCCACCACGCGGTGTACTTCATCGTCGGAAACAAACGCGCCGTGCACCCGGATTGGCAGGCTGGTGCCTGGCGGCATGTAGAGCATGTCACCGTGGCCCAGCAGTTGCTCGGCACCGCCCTGATCGATGATGGTCCGCGAGTCGATCTTGCTCGACACTTGGAACGCCATGCGCGTCGGGATGTTGGCCTTGATCAGACCGGTGATCACGTCCACCGAGGGACGCTGGGTGGCGAGGATCAAGTGGATACCGGCCGCCCGAGCTTTCTGGGCGATACGTGCGATGAGTTCTTCGACCTTCTTGCCGACGATCATCATCATGTCGGCAAATTCGTCGACCACCACCACGATGGTCGGCAGCTTGGTCAGCAGCGGCGCTTCGTCGTGAATGCTTTCGCGCTTGTACAGCGGGTCGGCCAGCGGTGTGCCGGCGTCCTGGGCCTCCTTGACCTTGGCGTTGAAACCCGACAGGTTACGTACGCCCATCTTCGCCATCAGCTTGTAGCGGCGCTCCATCTCGGCAACGCTCCACCGCAGCGCGTTGGCGGCGTCCTTCATGTCAGTGACCACGGGGCACAACAGGTGCGGGATGCCCTCGTAGATCGACAATTCCAACATCTTCGGGTCGATCATGATCAGTTTGGCGTCATCCGGGCCGGACTTGAACAGAATCGACAGGATCATCGCGTTCACACCCACCGACTTACCGGAACCGGTGGTACCCGCGACCAGCAGATGAGGCATTTTCGCCAGGTCAGTGATTACCGGCTTGCCGCCGATGTCGTGACCCAAGGCCAGGGTGACCGGCGATTTGAAGCTATCGTATTCCGGCGTCGACAGGACTTCGGAGAAGCGCACGATCTGGCGGTCTTCGTTGGGGATTTCGATACCCACGGTGGTTTTGCCGGGGATCACTTCCACCACGCGCACGCTGGTCACGGCCAGGGAACGCGCCAAGTCTTTCGCCAGGTTGGAAATACGGCTGACCTTGACGCCCGCCGCCGGCTGGATCTCGTAACGGGTAATCACCGGGCCGGGGTGGATCGAGTCCACCGTCACTTCGACGCCGAATTCCTTGAGCTTGATTTCCAGCAGGTGGCCGACGGCCGCCAGGGATTCAGGGGAATAATTAAGTTGTTTCTTTTCGGCCGGGTCGAGAATCGAGATCGGCGGCAAGGTACCTTCGACGGCGCTGTCGACAAACAACGGCGCCTGTTTCTCTTTTTGCACGCGAGCGCTGGGCTCGGGGGCCTTGGGCGGCGCCGGGGCAATCACTGGCGGCACCTGCTTCTCGCGGTCCGACATGTGCTTGCTCAGGGCTTGCTCGCGTTCGATCAGGCGTTCCTTGACCTTGGCCTGTTCGCGTCGGTCCGGCGTGCTCGGGGCCACCACCTCGTTGACGCGGGTGTCCACCTCACGCAGTTGGGCCACCATGCGTTTGCGGTCCACACGGGCCGACCACCAGCGATTAGCCGCGCCCTGGAATAGCTCCAGCAGGTCGAGGGTGATCTTGCCAGTCACGTCCATCACCTTGAACCACGACAGATCGGTGAACACGGTGAGACCGAACAGGAACAGCGCAATAAACATCAGGGTGCTGCCCTGGATATTCAGGCTCTTGCGCGCCAGGTCGCCGAGGCTTTCGCCCAGCGCACCGCCCGCACCCGCCGGCAGGCCGGTCGGCGCATGAAAATGGATATGGGCCAGGGCCGCGCCGGACAGCACCAGGAACACCAGGCCGATCAGGCGCCACGAAAACAGCCAACCGCTCCACTGCCATGGCTCGTGACGCTGGCGGAAGATCTGCCAGGTCTTTATCGCCAGCAGCAACGGGAAGATATACGCGAAGTAACCCAGCACCATAAACAGGATATCGGCGCTGTAGGAACCGGCGGGGCCGCCGAAGTTCTGCACGTCTTCGATCTTGCTGTTATGGCTCCAGCCGGGATCGTCCTTGCCATACGTGAGCAAGGCCATCATCAGGAACAGGCACAGCGCGCCGATAGCGATCAGCGCACCTTCCTTGAGGCGATAATGCAGGTGCTGGCGCCAGGCCGGCACGACTGCTGCTTTAGGTGTTGCGGCGGATTTCTTCAAAACGGGTCTTTTCCTGCGCCTTTAGCGCGTCCATCTGTTGAATGACTGCAAATACTGCCCAATCCGAGCAGCTGAAAAATGAACGAGTGTCGTTGAATCTACTTTTTAACATTGGGCGATTGCTGGATGAAATGAGGAAAGCGCCACAATGCCCGCATTGTACGGGTTTGTGACTGCGATGCCACGCCCTGGCCCTTCACCCGGCAGCCTAGCCAATCGAGTCTCACAACATGTTCAATTTGAGCATGCATTGTCTTTGCTGACAAAGGCTTATGAGCTGTTTTTATCAATCAAGGCCAGCTTGGCAAATGGCCTGCATCGAACCAACCCGATTACGACCGCGCCCCCGACACAGAGTTGCAGAAACACCTGCTCACGCTAATACGCATGAAAGGCCGATTCGGGCTGGCCCGATGGCGCCATGTCGACAATAATCAGCACTGCGCAAGCAGGTGTCATACCTGTCACTCCCCTCCCCTTCCGCAAGCCTGGATGCCATGCTGACCTGGTTACAACGCGATTCACTGACCTTCCCCCCGCTGGCCAAGGCCATGCGTGAGCCCAATGGCCTGCTCGCGGCCGGTGGCGACCTGTCGGCCGAACGACTGGTGCAAGCCTACCGTCACGGCTGCTTCCCATGGTTCTCGGAGGGCCAGCCGATCCTCTGGTGGTCGCCCGACCCACGTACCGTCATACTCCCCGACGAGCTGCATGTGTCCCGCAGCCTGGGCAAACTGTTGCGCCAGCAGCGCTACAGCGTCACCTTCGACCAGGACTTCGCTGCAGTCATCCAGGCCTGCGCCGCACCGCGCGCCTATACCGATGGAACCTGGATCACCCAAAGCATCCAGAGCGCCTACCTGGAACTGCATCAGCGCGGTTACGCCCATTCGGTAGAGGTCTGGGACGACGGGGAACTGGTGGGCGGCCTGTATGGCCTGGCAATGGGCCAATTGTTTTTCGGCGAATCAATGTTCAGCCGCGCCGACAACGCTTCGAAATTCGGCTTTGCCACGCTGACTCGCCAACTACAGGCCTGGGGCTTTGTGCTGATCGACTGCCAGATGCCCAACGACCACCTGCACAGCCTGGGTGCCCGCGCCATTTCCCGCAGCGACTTCGCAGGCTTCCTGCGTGACCATCTGGACCAGCCCAACGCCGGGCCTTGGGTTTCTTAAGCGACTTGCGCACTCCTGACTTACACTTACTTCAAAGCTTATCCGAGGGTTGATCATGACCGAGTTGGCGCGTTTGAAGTTTTATGCCACTCAACCCCACTCTTGCAGCTATCTGCCCGACGAGCAGGCCACCACACTGTTCCTCGACCCCAGCCAGCCGATGGACGTGCATGTGTACGCCGATCTCTCGGAAATGGGCTTTCGGCGCAGTGGCGATCATCTGTACCGGCCGCATTGCCAGAACTGTAATGCCTGCGTGCCGGCGCGCATCCCTGTGGCGCAGTTTCTGCCGGACCGTAACCAGAAGCGCATCCTCAAGCGCAACGCCGACCTGACGGTGATGCCAGCCAAGCCGCGCTTCACCGAAGAATACTTCGACCTGTATCAGCGTTATATCGAGCAACGACACGCCGACGGCGATATGTTTCCGCCCAGTCGCGACCAGTTTTCCACGTTCCTGGTGCGCGACCTGCCCTTCTCACGCTTCTACGAGTTTCGTGCGGACGGCCGCTTGGTGGCCGTCGCCGTGACCGATTTGCTGCCTAACGGGCTTTCAGCGGTCTACACCTTTTATGAGCCTGACGAAGAACGCCGTAGCCTGGGACGCTTCGCGATCCTCTGGCAAATTGGCGAATCCCTGCGCCAGGAACTGGAGGCGGTGTACCTCGGCTACTGGATCAAGAACTGCAAAAAGATGAATTACAAGACCCAATATCGACCCATTGAACTGCTGATTAATCAAAGATGGGTCACACATAACTAGAACCCCTTGGCTTAAACACCCTTTTTCGGGCACAATGCACGCCGCTTTTGCCTGGCGCAGTTGCACCGGGCCATTCACTGGATACCGAGGGCTTTACTGCATGTCGAAAGAAGACAGCTTCGAAATGGAAGGCACTGTCGTCGACACCCTGCCCAACACCATGTTTCGTGTGGAGTTGGAAAATGGGCACGTCGTAACCGCGCATATCTCCGGCAAGATGCGCAAGAACTACATTCGTATTCTTACCGGCGACAAAGTGCGCGTCGAGCTGACGCCCTATGACTTGAGCAAAGGGCGCATCACTTACCGCGCTCGCTAAGCAAGTCAATACAAAACGCCCGGTTATGCCGGGCGTTTTTGTGTGTGCTCTTTACCTAACAAGCCCGCTCTTATCAAACAAAAAATAACTCATTGTTTTTGCTCTTAAAATTTAAGCCGCTTTAACCAGCTGCAATCCAAGTTTGCGTGCCTTGCGTTCCAAGGCGCGCATCTGCCGATCACGGCT